>CALVUT010000082.1 GCA_944363675.1 uncultured Bacilli bacterium
GATTATTTAATTCTTCATCACTATAACAGGTTTCACTTTCTTCTATACTTACTTCATATTGATTATCATTAAAGGAAATATGGATAATATCACAATTCATCTTCCGATCGCTTCTTGGATCTTTATAAACACCTGTTTCATTATCCGGAGTGATTCTTCCTTCACTGATTAAAGTATCCACACTGAAGACTACTTTGCCTGTTTCTTGAGCATATGTTGTGCTTTTGGCTTTGATTTCTTCTATTTTGGCATTGTATACGTTTTCTTTCATTGTTCCAGATATTGTAATATATGTAGGAACAGCAATTAAAGCCAACACAGCCATAAGTGCTATAACAGCTAATATTTCTACTAATGTAAATCCTCTTCTCATTCTATCACCTATCTTACATTCAGTTTAACATATTTTTCACTAATTTGGATGTGTTTTTCAATAATTTTCTTCAGCTCATTATCCCCTTAAGATTTATTTGAACAACGCTTTTAAAAGAAAAAAACAGATTAAATCTGTTATAATCCTCCGCCAGATCCAAACGAATCTAGCTCTTCTTGCGTAGCAATCACATAAATACGCATCCGTCTATTTCCGCAAACAAACAACGCATCACCTTGATTGTAATACTTAATACTATCCTTCTCACTCTCATTTAAATCAATCAATTGAGACAAATCATCCACAGCTTGTTTCTTAAGACCCATAATAATATAATAAGAGGCATTATCAAAAATAGCTTTACCGTGAACTAAAACACTAGGTGCTGCAAAATCCGTTGGTTGCTGAGTAATAATAATCGTTCCTGTATTGTATTTACGACTACGTCTTTGTATTTGGGCCAAAAACTCTGCTCCTAGCTCATTTTTCGTAGATAATAACACATGAGCTTCATCTACACACATAACTGTATTGACGCTTGGATCCAAACAAAGACCCCAAGCATACTTTAAAATATTAAAGAATAAAGCATTACGAACATTCTCATCCGCATTCATAAGTTCTTTAATATTGAAAACAATAAAATCACTTTGAATATCAAGAGTGGTATGTCCCGTAAAATAATAACGTAGTTCTTTAACAAGTGGCCGAATTTTAAGTTCAAGACGTTCCATAACATCTCGCTCATGCGTTTTTTCAGTCATCGATAAAAGTCTACCTTTAATCGTTGCGTACACATCATCAAACGTCGGATAATCTTCACTCGTAAACCTTGTATAATCCGTATCATAATCAATCTTATAACGTTTATAAGTATCTTGAACAACCTCACTAAACATCGTCAAAACATCTTCCTCAATATCAGGACTATAATACTTCATAAAAGCCTTTAACTGCTGTAAAGTTCTTGTTAAAACTGTGTACCCTAAACCTTGATTAATTTCTTCCTCATCAGCATCAATAACAATCTCAAGAGGATTAACCATACCAAACTCTCCACCTTTACCAAGGTCTAGAAAATCTCCACCCATACTACGAGCCATTTCCTCAAGTTCACCTTCTGGATCAATACAAACAAGCTTATACTCATTTCTTATATGACTTCTTAACAATAACTTAGCCGTCGTTGATTTACCAGAACCAGAAGAACCTAAAATAATCACATTTGCATTATTTCGATTATTCTCTTTTTTAATCTGATATAAAAATTGATTAAATAAAATGACACCTCCAGAAAAATCCATACCTAATAAAGTACTATTTCCTGGATCCTTAATACTATCAAAAATGAAAGGATACATCGCCGCTACCGTTGGTGAAGGAACAGGCGTACCAATACGATCTTCAACGTCTTGCTTTGGAAAAATAGGAATCATAGACTTTAACACTTTTTCCTGTTCAAACATCAAAGAGATTCCTCGCATTCCTAAAGCATCTAAGTAATTTCGTACTTGCATCTTCTTATTTTCCATCTCATCTTTAGTATCTGCCGTAATTAAAATATGTAACTGAAAATCATAAATACGAGACTGTGTTGCCACAAGCATTTGAATAAACTGTTCTAAGGATTCGTAGTCTTGTCGAATTCGCTCTTGAATCGTTTTATCATGTTCCGTTTGATAACGCATCTTTAAATCCGCAATTTCTTTATTGATCATTCTCTGTAAAGTCGAAAGCTCAATTGGAATATGCTTAGCCACAATCTTAATACCAGATAAATTGGTTAAATTAGATAAATATCCAGGTTGAATATACTTCGGAAAACTAACAACCGTTAAAATGGTACAATATTTTCCACTCATCATAAATTCTGTAGGCTTAAACTCAATCCCCTTTGGGGCAATCTGTGCTTTAATATTCATTATGGACTCACCATCCCACTAAAAGTCGTGGCCGCACCACCATTAAAGAAATTATCCAAAATCACTCTTAAATCATTATTACTTGTTTGTTGACTATTTAACCCACAATTGGCTAAATTACTAATCAACGTATGTAACCTCTTTTGAATAACATCCATCTTTCTTTCCTTAAATAAAATATAATATTCTGTATCTACCACATTATACTCTGCACTCATAAACATATTTGCTTTGTTAATATCTTGCGTAATTAACTTACGCGTTGTTGCATTCGTTGCATTATTATATAAAATTTGTAACTGTGAAAGATATACATTAATATCAACAGGACGATCTGCAACAACAAGCCAAAATTCAAAATTAATGGCATTATAGAAATTTCGTAACTGATAAATCACATTATCCCGTGTTCCAGTATCCAAAATAAAGATATTTCGGGGAGAAATTTTTACTCCAGTAACATACTCACCATTATCGAGTTGAATCATCCCATTCATAATATTTTTAATAGGAACCCAATCCTCACTCCACTTACTTGATTCATCTTTTTTATTCTTCGCCATCTTGAATACACCAGCCTTTCCAATAATACCTCTTTCGACCTAACATAAAAGTAACGATATTCATAATCAATTGTAACACATTATGATAATTCGGTACAGGAATAACTAGAAAACCTGAAATTAAAGCGGGCATCAAAACGAGCAAAGCCATGCTAAAATCCATTTCTTGAAAAACAAGCAACATAATAATTGTAATAAAGCACCCTGTTCCAAATATAATCAAATCAACAGGTGTAAAGAAGCCCAAAATAAGCTGAGACTTCTTTGTATTTGCCGGAATCAAATAATTTTCCATTTAATTTCCCCTTTCTATTTTTTCTTATCTTGTTCTTGCTTCTGCATAATACTATTAACCTGCACACCAATATTACTGCCAGCAGCTCCTGCAACCTTTTTGCCAGCCTCCAACAAATCAGCCATTTGATAAGAAGACATTAATTGATCACTATTCATATTTTTAGTTGCTTGAACAGTATCATTAACAGTTCGAATTTCGGTAGCAAGGCCACTTCGATTTGCATCGTTTAAATTAGCCATAACAAGATCAGTGTTATTAGCAATAGCTGTATGATAAGCAACAACCGCCTCTTTTACTGGACCGGCAATATTGTTAACATTTCTATTTCTTTCTGTTCCATCTACATCATAACCATTTAAATAATCCGTAGTCAATTGATCTTTAAGTTTATTGCGCACTGCTTGTAAATCATTTAAATATGTTGCTTGCTGTATAGGAGACAATTGATTGCCACGAACATCTCTTCCTTGTGTTTTGACAGTATCAATCATATTGTCCAACACTTGTAAATTATCATAATATACTCCATCTACAGTCTGACCATTACCTGCAGTTGCATGTCGAAGAGAAACTTTTTTAAGCATTTCTTTTTCAGCAGCATCCCATGCAGTTTTTCGTTTAGAATTAATATCACTTAAAATAGATTGTTGTTCTTTCAATGAATTCAAACGTACAGAATCGTCGACACCAGCCCATGTCGCCACGGCACTAGCAGCTCCTTTAGCCGTAGC
Organism: uncultured Bacilli bacterium; assembly: GCA_944363675.1. Classification (GTDB taxonomy): domain Bacteria; phylum Bacillota_I; class Bacilli_A; order RF39; family UBA660; genus Ventrenecus. The sequence goes on from CALVUT010000082.1 coordinate 3,888, forward strand.
CAAAGCATTACCACGAAGTCCACCTAATGGACCATCTAAACGTCTAGCACGATGTAACATAGCTCTTCTTTCACGATTATCTGTAGTCTTTTGTGCACCAGTTCCAGCACCCTTTACCATATCACCCCAGCCCTTAGAATCTTTTCCAGCCATAAAGCCATGATAAATACCAGAAGTACCACCGGCAAAAGCACTTGGAACACCACCTACTAAAGCACCAGCAGCACCCGCAAGACCACCACCAATTAAAGCTGCTTTAGCTCGTGCACCATTTGCACTAGACCACCCCGTGCCAATTCCTACAAGACGTTGCCCAGCTCTTCCAAGAGCACCAATTCCATTACGAGCAAGTCCCGTCGCACCAGCTCCAAGGGCAGCCCCGGCAGCGAAGAATCCACCGGCTTTTAACTTCTCGCCTATGCCAAGTTTTAAACCACCAGTTTCAATACCAAATAAGTCACTAATCATCTTAGGTGCCTGTTTAGCAAAGACTAGAATGCCCATAATAACAATACCTAAAGCAAGTTTTCCTTGAATGCCAGCATCCCATAACTCTTTTAAAGTGTTATGAGACATGATACCATGAATAAAGTAAATAGCCATATACATAACAGCTACACGAACAAAAACTTCAAAATAAACAGACAAAGTTTGTTTTACCCATTTATCAAATACACTTTTCTTACTCGGAATAATTCGCATAATAACAGGTAAAGGTGCAATTAACTGATAAAAGGCTAATTTAATCACACGAATACCTAAATCAAGTGCAAAACTAAACATAATATAAACAAGAAAAACGCCCGCAGCTGTTGATAAAATAATTTTATAATCAACAACAACCTCTTGTCCTGTACCATAAATAGTAGAACCAGTAGATACAGCTTCCGCCATTCCTGGTAAAGCAAAATAATCACTATTTTCAAAAATATCTGCCTTTAAATCATACCAAGTATAATCTTGATGATCACTTGTTTCACCGACAATAACATTGATATTATCTGCATTTAAGAAAATATTTAGTAATGTAAAAGACAACACATCCCCATAATTTAATATAGAACTATCTATCGTCGTCGTATCCTCTTCTCGGCCAGTAATTTCCTCATCCGTATCACTATCCGTATTTACCTCAATAGGTGCGGTTCCTAAAACTAAAGTTCCAATAAGATTAGAAGATAAAATATAATTTTGTAATCGGTAAGCGTAGCTAAAAATGCTAGGCAAAAATCCAAGTAAGACCAACGAAATAACCAAATTTGCGGCAAGTTTACCTGCACTCTTATCTCCTTTATTGAGTTTATCTGGATCAACAATCGCCATCAGCAAAGCATAAGCCAAATAAAAGAGCATAAATACACCAAGGATAGCATAAATTCGCTTAGCAAAATCCGAAAAGAAACTGTCTTCAAAAATTCTTGTCTGAGCAAGTTTAATAAACAGCTGATAACATTCTGAAGCAAGCCAATATACACCAGCATCGACAAGCAATAAGAAACGATGAATCTGTTCGTTAACCCAGTCAAATATAAAAAAACCTGATAGCATAAGCTCAACTTCCTTTCTAACGAATATCACAAGTTGTTAAATCATAAACTCCAAAGAATTCAAATAATAAATCTAATAAAAATGGCAAGAAGAAGACAATAAGTCCAATAACAACTCTTTTTACCGTTCGTTGATTAGCCTTTTTCATTGCATCCTGATTCGATGCTGCAATTGCTTTAATGTAATCAATGGTAGAAAGTATAATAACAAGCGCTGGCGCTAAAATTTTAATTGCCGTAAAAATATCTTGTAAAAATTGGCCAAATTCATTAAAATCATCACCATCTTTAAAAATACTTTCGCACGTAATATCATCGGGATCATCTAAATTAGGGATGTAATCTTCATATTTGTCGGTACTAGAACCGCCACCATTCGTTCCAGAATCAGCCACTAAATCACATTGCGTTGGCGCAACAATATAAAGACCCGCATTCAAAATACTCAAAACATTTTGAATCAAATAATCTTGACTGACAAAACCACTTGAATCTCTTCTACCCGTATTAATCACATAGTATTGCCCATTTTCTTTCATAGCAATAGCAACATAATGAGCACCACCACTCCCACTATATGCACCACCATACACTGAAGCCATAAGAATTTTATTGTCAGCTAAAGTTTGATCTACCTGAGCTAACAAAGTAGACACATTATCACCTTTTTTACCAATTTTTTCGATCGTCATCGAAAACTGATTATGAAATTCCTCATTAGGTGTTATGACGAGCTGATATTCTCTTGCCTGCGCATTAGTTGGAAATTTATCACACAAATAAGTACTGATATCTTCAGGTTCATAGTCATAGCCATAAGTAGCCAAAATAGATGCAATCGTCAAAGGATAACAACCAGATGTACATAAATTATTTTGTCCGGCACAAGTTGCAACCATATTCTCACAGTAAGGCACTGAATCATAATCACCAGCATTATAAACAACAATCGAATCTTCTGTAATCTTAGGGCACTCAGCTGCATAAACCAAAGATACATTTATAAAACAAAGAAAAATAAACAGGATATATCTTATTTTTTCCATAATTCCACACTCTTATCTATACCATTATAACAAAAGAACAAATAAATTGCCACTTTAATTATACGAAATTTTGATCCATAACACAATCAAAAAAGCAAAAGATTTCCTCTTTTGCTTAAGCTTATGAATTATTATTCGTACAACTGCCAACATCCCAAATACATTTAAAACATTCTTGATAATTTGTCTGGTAATTGCTCCACCCATCAACCAAACTAAACACAAAATCAACAATCGAAGGTAAAAAGAATATACATACGCCAGCAATTAAACGCATAATCAATGACTTAGCTGCTTTTTTAATTTCATCATCTTTAGAACCAACAATAGCTTTAAAAAGATCTATCATTCCAAATCCAATAATTAAAATAGGCACTAAAATCTTAGCAATTCGCACAATATGACCAATTACAATAAATGTAGGCTCTAATCCCGTACAATAATTCACATCTGCTGCTGAAACAGAGCATCCCCAAAACATTGCACCAAAAAAGATAAGAATTCCGATAACTTTTTTCTGCATCACTTACACTCCCTAACATTAAATACACATTTTTGACAAGCATCAAAAGAACCTTCAATTTTAGCAAAATCACTAACTAAAGAAAAAATAGTACTCACAATTGTCGGAATAAAGAAAATGATTACCCCAGCTAAAACCCTCATCAACAATGAACGAGCAGACTTTTTAATTTCTTCATCCTTTGCACCTGTAATAGCCTTAAAGAAATCAATCATTCCAAAAAGAATAATAATAATAGGTATAACAATTTTAAAAATCAAAACAAGATTTCCTATAAACTGTAAAGGCTCTTTTAACTTGGTACAATAACCCGTTTCATCAACAAGTTCCGTATCATTATTACCCGAAGTTGTATGACCAGAATCCCCAGGAGTAGTAGTTTGTTCATAGCTACTATTATAATAATATGTATCTCCCGCAACTCCGGGACCATCTCCATTATTTAAAATAACCCGATCTTGATTAATAATTGTTGCCCCCATATCAACTAATCGATCATAAGTATAAGTTTTACAATCTCCAACTTGATCACACAAAACATAACGCTCACCGTTCATATAAAAATACATTCTTGTTTGACCATACTTAGTTGCATAATACTCTTCTTGAGCATAATCATCATAAGTATAATTATAACCTTGATAATCAATTTCTTGATCTCTACTATTAAAAGAAAGGCCAGCAGCATTTTTCTCTACTTCAATACATCCAGGCTGACTACCCCCACACAAAGCAAATTTTCCTTCATCCGTTTCATAATAATAACCCGCGTGCACACTCAAAATGCCCAAAAAACAAAGAGTACATAACCAAAGAAACTTTTTCACCAATTCATACCTCCGATCGAACAAGAATCACTGCAAGAAGTAATGTCAACGTCACAATCTCCATTCAACAAACATTCTGTACAGCAACACCAATTCACTTGATAATCACTCCAATCCTGAACTAAATTCAAAACAAATTGAATAAGACCAGGTAATAAAAAAACAAACACGCCAGCAACTACACGTAAAGCAATCGACTTTACAGCTTTTTTAATCGCATCGTCTTTAGATGCTGTAATAGCCTTATACAAATCGATAAGACCAAAAAGAATAATTAACGCTGGTATAACAATCTTAACAAAATTCAAAGTAATTCCTAAAAATCGCATCGGAACTCGATAATTCCTACTTGCACAAATGTCTTCAACATTTGTATCCACAACTGAATATTCCGTTTCATCATCTAGCAAAATAAGGGCATCACTAGTCATAAAATCGGTATTCAAAGCCATCGCTGAAGTAGAATTTATCCATAGAAAAAAGCATATTCCTAAAACCAAAATCATTAAAATCTTTTTCATCATAAAATCCCCACTTTAATTGCTAAAATTATTATATCAATAAAACCAGCAAAAAACTAGTAAATTTTTACTAGTCTTCGTTTTCTTCAACATAACATGCACTTGAATTTGGTGTCATTAAACAAGCTTCACAATTATCAAAAGCACTTGTTCCCCCATCACTAACAAGATCAGAAGCCACCCCATAAATAGCATTAATAATGGACGGCAATAGAAAA
>CALVUT010000083.1 GCA_944363675.1 uncultured Bacilli bacterium
CTTTACTTTCAATAATCATAACCAACCATCCTTCCAATACATTATAGCACGTCCCCCAAAAAAGAAGAAAAATTTTCTTTTCAACCACTACCCTATGCTATAATACTCTCAAGGTGATTGAGATGAATCTTACTATCGAAAAAAGAAGAACAAACAAAGGAATGAGTCTTCTAACCTTTCCAGACTCTTATGTTATTATCGACATTGAAACGACCGGTTTAGATCCAGTTTATGATGAAATCATTGAAATAACTGCTTTAAAAGTGAGTCAAGATAAAATTATTGATACTTTCTCCACATTAATCAAACCAATTAACCCTATTGACGCTTTTATTACGGAACTAACCGGTATTACAAACGAAATGGTTGCAAACGCTCCAACCATAACCGATGTTCTTCCCAAATTTCTAGTCTTCACAAATCATGAAATTCTAATAGGACATAACATCAACTTTGATATTAACTTTTTATATGACAATCTCATCAAAGCAGGATATGAAAAAGGACTTTCCAACAACTTTGTAGATACTTTAAGACTAGGCAGAAGAATTTTAAAGAACTTAAAACACCATCGTTTAAAAGACCTTGCTACTTATTACAACATAGACACAACTGGCGCCCACCGTAGCACTAAAGACTGTGAAATAACTTATCAAGTCTATCTTCATTTGAAAAAAGAAGTTCAAAAAGAATATGGATCACTAGAGCACTTCTTACATCAAAATCAACCTAAAGCGTTTACTTTAAGTAGTCTTACGACAACCAAAACAGAATTTAATACAGATAACCCTTTATATAATAAATATATTGCTATCACCGGAACACTTACCAAATTCACTCGTAAAGAAGCCATGCAAATCATCTTAGATCTTGGTGGTCATTGTGAAAATGCCGTAACAGAAAGAACCAATTATCTTATTTTAGGAAACAATGACTACAATCCCATTTTAAGAGGAAAAAAAAGTTCGAAACTTAAAAAAGCCGAACAATTAAAACTAGCAGGATACGACATTGAAATTCTCTCGGAAAACCTTTTCTATGAATTTATAAATTACTCATAAGGATACAACCCTATCCTGTTTTTTTATACTCTCATGTTCCATAATCCACTCAATATCCGCGATGGCTTTGTCAATATTAAACCGTCCATTGCCCACCGGATAATAAACCGCATAAAATTTATAAAGGTGACCATCAAATTCTCGAATAAAACACTTTCTTCGTACTTTCGATACCGAAATACGATCCTTAAGCACAACAGAACTCACTTGATTACCAAATAAAAGAATGACTTTTGGTTTAATAAGGTCAAACTCAACCTTAAGCAAATCCAAATACTTTAAATAAACCTCATCTGGTAAAGCCCTTGCATCTAATTGCGTACATTTACCTAAATTCGTAATAAAATATTTATGTTTTCGCACATTTTCGTAAACCACATCAGCAAACTCTTCCGTCCATTCTTTTCCCGTCATAGACTTAATTTTAAAATAAATGTCATCATCAATTAAATGAAGAGCAAAAAATAAATCCCATACATTCTTTGTTCCTATCCAAGGTGCTTTAAGCCCATGCCAACTTTTCAAAGACGCAATATTTCTACCTGTCGGATTCATAAAAACGAAACACAAATCAGGATGGCGTTCACATCCTCCAAAACAAATCGCATCCAATTCTTTTGCCCCGTACTTTTGCTGCATTTGAGCATATTTATTCTTTAAGGAACTTAAAGAATAGCCCTTTTCTTTTGGAAGATACATATGCGTTAAATCCACACCTTCCAATTCTAATAACTTTTTCTTTTTCTCAACACCACCGGCATAACCTGTTAAATTACCATCACGACCAACTACACGATGACAAGGAATAAGAATCGCGATAGGATTATGCCCTACCGCTTGTCCTACCGCTTGCGCACTCATTTTATCTTTATGAAGAACCTTAGCTACTTGCCTAGCCAACTCACCATAACTAATCGTATGCCCATAAGGAATTTCTGTTAACAACTTCCAAACTGTTTTTTGAAACAATGTTCCAACCGGCTTAAACCAATGTACATCGAAAGAAAAAACATCACCCTTAAAATAAGCATCTAACGTTTTTTTTACTTTCGTAAATACCTCTAGTTCACAAATTTCACAATCAGCCTTATAAAAAGGTTGACCTTCAATCGCTAAAATCGTTAAATAAACGCCATCACTTTCCAAATAAATCTTGCCAATACAAGAGTCATAATAAGAAGAATACATTACTTTGTAACCCTTATATGAAGTTCTTCTAATTGACTTTCACTAACCGTATTTGGGCAATCACTCATCAAATCTGTAGCACTAGCTGTCTTTGGAAAAGCTATTACATCTCGAATATTTTCCGTACCAGCCAAAATCATCGTTAAACGCTCAAGCCCCAAAGCAAGACCACCATGAGGAGGAGTTCCATATTGTAAAGCTTGGACAAAGAAACCAAACTTTTCCTCAATATCCTCATTAGTAAGTTCCAAAGCTTCGAACATCTTTTCTTGGACTTTCGCATCATGAATACGAATTGATCCACCTCCAGCTTCATAACCATTAATGACAATATCATACGCCTTAGAATAACAATGTTCTTTATCTGTTAATAACTTATCCACATCTTCGTCCTTAGGTGCCGTAAAAGGATGATGGCAAGCTACAAAACGATGCTCTTCTTCGCTATACTCAAAAGTAGGAAAATCCGTTACCCATAACAACTTGTAAACATCTGGCAAAATAAGTTGTAAATCCCGTGCCACTTTACATCTCAAAGCACCTAAAATAGGCTTAATAATCTTAGACAAACCGCAAAGAATAAAGACCACATCACCTTTTTTCAAATGAAGTGCCTTGACAATTTCTTCTTGCTCTTCACTAGACATATTTTTAACAATACTTCCGGTCAATTCTTCATCATATTTTAAATAAATAAGTCCAGATGCTCCTCTTTGTTTTACAAATTCTGTACACTTATCAATTTCCTTACGTGTATAATGTTCACATCCATTTGGAATAACAATAGCATCAATATTTCCCCCTTGACTTAACACATCTTGCAAAAAAATAATACTTGTTTTTTTAAATACATGCGCAATCTCTTGAATTTTTAAATCAAAACGTAAATCAGGCTTATCAGATCCATAATAACGCATCGCATCATCATACTTCATCCGCATCAAAGGAAGAGAAATATCAATGCCTTTAACTTCCTTAAAAACATAAGCAATAAGTCGCTCCGTAAGACTCATCACATCATCTTCATCGACGAAACTCATCTCCATATCTACCTGCGTAAATTCAGGTTGCCGATCTGCTCTTAAATCCTCATCGCGAAAACACTTAGCAATTTGAAAATATCTTTCCATTCCACCAACCATCAAAAGCTGCTTAAACAACTGAGGACTCTGTGGTAAAGCATAAAACGTTCCCGGATTCACTCGACTTGGAACTAAGTAGTCTCGTGCCCCCTCAGGCGTTGACTTACACAAAACAGGCGTCTCAATCTCCAAAAAGTCTTGACTATCCAAAAATCTTCGAATAGCCCTCGTGATCCGATAACGAATCTCTAAATTATCTTTTAAAGCACTTCTTCTTAAGTCTAAATAACGATACTTAAGGCGAGTATCTTCCAAAGCTGTCGTTTCATTAGAAATCGCAAAAGGAATTTCCAAAGAACCATTTAATATTTCAAGATCCTGGACTTCAATTTCAACCTCACCCGTCTTTAACTCCATATTTGCTTGCTCTCTTAATACAACCTTTCCAGTAACCTCCAACACATATTCATTTTTAACTTCTAAGGCCTTTTCATAACAAGCATTATCTGGATGCATTACAAGCTGAACAAGACCACTTCGATCCCTTAAATCAATAAAAAGTAAGCCTCCCAAATTTCTTTTTCTTTGTACCCATCCATAAACCGTAACAACCTCTCCAACTTTATCCTTCGTTACATCCGTATTCCATATTTTCTTCATACACATCACCTTTCATATAAAAAAGACTCTAATCATAAGGACGACAACTTGCCGCGGTACCACCTTATTTCATAGAATCTATGCTCTCTTTCCTTTAACGCTAGAACCGCGATTATTGCTTAACTTGGTGTCTTCATTTTTCTTCTTTTCTTTGTTCCCACCTACCACAAAGTCTCTGTCAAAAGAATTCAAAACTACTCCTCCAACCAATAATATATACTATTATTATAAACATTTTTCCTCATTTGTCCAGCCTAAATCTGGGAAACATATTCCATAAGTTTCATAAACATCGAAATAAACTTACTTTCTAATCCCTTACTCTTTAACTTTCTAATCTCAATTCTTTTTTTCTTAATATCCAGATCACTAAAGATAATTTGGGCAAGCATTTCTTTCAATGTTGTTTTAATTTGTAAATCACTAATAATAGAATCAATATCTTCATTAATCAAACGAACAGCATCAATCTCAATATCCTTACCCTTACAATTAATAGACAACTGACTAGTCGTTTTAACATCTTTTACTTCAACAACAAAATCAGTATCATCCACATAACTGGTCGAAGTATAAACTTCCTTATCCAAATACACAATAACCTGATCGGCTTTTCTCGTATTTCTAAAGCGAATCTTATAATCCCTTGTATCCGGAATGATGCCACTTTTTCCTTCAATAGGTCTAATAATAACCGTAAAGTTATTCTGTAAATAATTATAATCGATCGAACTTAACAAATAATACCCCTTTTCATGAAGCCTTGAAACACCATCATCTTCATATAAAGTGTAAATATTGCTCTTCCCAGGAAAAATATGAATTTCCATACTCTTGGGAGCTCTTGTATCATTTTTATTCTCATATAAATCCCCCAAAGGCACAATCGAACCCGACTTAGCAAAAACCGGATAATCTTCATCCTTATAAAAAACAACATATCTTTTATTTCCAATAAATTTCTTACCAGTCTTAAAATCATACCAAATTCCTTCTGGTAAAAAAACGTCCAACACTGTTCGATTCATCACCACATTTTTTTGATGCGTTATAGGTGCAACTAATAACTCTGATCCAAAATAATATTCATTTTTATACTTTGGCTCATCATAAATCTCTGGATTCAAATAATACAAAGGCTGAATAATTGGCATACCTGATTTATGATATTTATAACCTTCCGTATATAAATAAGGAATCAATCGATGTCGTAACTGTGTATAATCTTTAACAATTTCTAAAGTTTTCACATCCCACATCCAAGGCTCACGTTTATAATATTTTCCACCTTTAGACGCAAACCGGAAAATAGGACTATAGCATCCCAATTGGACATAACGTACATAAAGTTCAGAATCCTCAATGCCCCCCATATAACCACCAATATCATGACTCCACCAAGAAAGTCCTTTATTCGAAGCCATAGAATTAAAATAAGGTAAAACATTCAAAGTACTCCATGATACTAAGGTTCGACCACTGTACATAACAGGATACCTATGTGCAGCTACTAAAGAATTAGGTGCCAAAATAAAACCACGCTTTGCATCATTCTTCTTTGCATCATTAAACTGATAATAAGAAAGCGCTCTCGAAGTCAAAACATCCTTCTTATTGCTATAATCTAACCAAAAAAAGTCAACACCTTTTTGCTCTAAAGGCGTCATTAACTGATGTAAATAACTATTCAAAACGAACTTATCAAAAGCATTAAAAGGAATCGTACTCTTATCCATCAAATTAATTGTCTTAGCAATACTTTCATAAGCATCTTCATGAGGCATAATACCTTCTACCGGATCAATATTAAGACCAATATGAACCCCTCGATCATGCAAATACTTAGTTAAATAAACAGGATCAGAAAACAAATTGCGATTAAAAGTAAATCCAGTCTTATACTTCGTTAAATCCGTCGCATCCTTTAAATGCCAAAACTCATCCAAAAGAATAATAGAAACAGGTATTCCATAACGATTAAATTTCACCAAGAGATCTGAAATATCATTAAAATTATAAATTTCACTTTTATTCCACCATACTCCTAATGCATAACGAGGAATAAGTGGAGGATAACCCGTCAAAGTAAAATAATCTTTTAAACAAAGCCCAAAATCTCTACGGTACATAAATACATATAAATCAGTTCTAGAAACGGTATTCGGTGTTAAAAAACCATCTTCTCCCAAAATCATGGAAGCACTGTCATCAATTGTTACAAACCCATCAACAGAATACAGTCCCTTTTGATAATCTGGTTTATCTAAATGAATTCCATCACCAGATGTATTAAAATTACGTACTTCCTTACTCTTAATATTCCAAATCTTATCAGTATTTAATAAATAAATCTCAATATTTAATCCTTCAAAAGGTTTTTCCTTAGCGTACTTAAGCATAAAATAACTTGTTGTAATTTCCAAAAATTTCTCATCTTGCTGCACTTTAAAACTAGGAACAGAAAAATTCCTATTTATAACCTGCTCTGTCAAATCGTCAAAAAACATTCCATCCTTTTGATACTCTAATCGAACTAATCGCTCTGTCAAAACAGTAATACGATATTTGGAGCCCTGAAAAACAGCCCCTTCTCTACTTTTAGCCTTACTATAATCCACTCGAAAATGAGCATCCATTTCATTCATGCTAAAGCCCCTCTCTATCATATAGATTATATCATGACTCTCATATAAAGTAAATTTGGTTTTAAATAGTCAATCAGAAAACTTTCGACCACCAGCTATTTATGGCCGAAGAACTAAAGAAAACACATCTAAATTCAATAAACCATTGGTATATTGATGAGAATGTATTAAAACAGCAACATTATAATTACCTTTTAAAGAAGAAACATCAAGAGATGCTTTATAACTACCCGTTTGATAAAAGGATGTATTTTTCTTAGCCACAGAAATTGTATCCAATTCTGATTTAGGAATAGTTTCATAATAATCATCCTCATTCAAAACATAAACCTGTACCCAAAAAGGTAGATTAGCAGAAGAATTTGAAATACTATTCACAGTGAATTCAATATCTAATGAAGTAAAATTCGTAAAATCAATAACATCATTAAAACCTATAACTGCATTCCCGTATTCAGATGTAGAATTATCATCATAATGAATAGTATCGCCAAGCGTTATATAATCCACACCATCATATGCTCCAGGCCAAGTAGCAGTATCTCCGTAAATATCACCATGATTAAATAAATATAAATCTGTTAATTTAAAACTCAAATTACAATGAACCTTAGCATAATTGCCATTATTAACAGTTACTATTGGACTCCACGATTCATTATCCCAACTAACCTTAGCATTACTGCAAAAGCTATTAACATCATCAAATTTATAACCTGCATTCTTACTAGGTACAGAAGAAGATCTAACTCCATCTATATAGATTGCTAAATCAGAATTATTAGCATATACAATATGTTCTTTAAAGCAAAAAAATTCAACAAGAAACAATATAATGCACACCCCTAATATACTAAATACAAGCATACTTTTTTGATTCATAGAAATCACCATATTCCTATTTAATATTATCAAAAATTATTTTACATTGCAAATTTTCTTACACTATTACAAAAGTGGAGTAGAATTTAAAGTAATCGATCTGTCAAACAAAACTAAATTCCTTTCAAGAGAAAAACACAAATAAAGATTTTTTATTAACTTGAAATAAAATCTAAAAACGTTAAAAATCTTATTCAGTTAAATAATTCATACAATCTTTAACAGATTTTAATACTTATTCTAATTAAAT
>CALVUT010000084.1 GCA_944363675.1 uncultured Bacilli bacterium
AGTGATGGAACTGATTATCGCCTTCAAGAAGGACAAAAGAAGCAAGAAAAAGTTAAAACTTTAACAAAACAACCAGATGATAATCAATAATATATTAATAAAAGGACTGTATGAAGTAATTTCATTACAGTCCCTTTTAATAATTTGTAATCGTTTTTAAATCCGAAATGTACTGATTCATAATAGAAATATAAGTTTCATTATTAGCGCGATTTTCTTCACTTAAAGTATGCATCATATTAACTGGCATTGAAGTAATATTCGTGCCACTTTTTAACTCTTGTAAGACCTCGCTATCTTCTTCACTTGCCTTAGTAAGAATATATTGATAAATGCCAGAATTAAAATTGCTTTTTAAGGAACTCAAGTTTGAAGTATTTGGCTCATAATCTTCCAAAGAAATAACCGTAAAACCATAATCCTCTAAATATTTGAAAACATTTGATGAAGCAACAATAGTCTCTTGACCACGACTCTGAGCATCCTTAGCAATTCGTCTTATTTCGGCATCCATAATGGATAAAGTTTCTTCTAATTCATCATAATTTTCTTCAATTTCTGCATTAATATACTTAGAACCGATTTGATCTTGAAGACCATCCTTAATATTAGAAGCCAACATCAAATAATTACTCGGGCTCAACCACAATTCCTCAACACCATACTTATATTTCAAGCCGTATGCTGCGTCAATAATCTTTAAGCGTTTGTTTTCGTGAACAAAATCATTAGCAATTTGTTTTTCACTCGTTGTCCCATTATAAATAAATAAAGTTCCGTCACTGTAAGTCTCAACTTGTTTGTCTGTTAAAGTATAATTTGCTACATCTGTACCATCAGGATAAATCGAAGAAGTAGTAGAATGACTTCCATACAATTGCTCAGTTAAATAGGAAATAGGATAGACGGTCGTATAAATCGTCGCATTTTCTAAGTCATTACAACCAGTTAAAAGTAAAATAATTCCTCCCAAAATAATACTACTTAATATCTTTTTCATTCATTCCACCTCCTTTTAAGGGTTGATAGCCATATAACCCGCCAGGTCGACATTTTAGGACTCTTTTTATTCCTAAATAACAGCCTTTAAGACATCCATACTCGTTAATTGCTTCAATGGTGTACTCGCTGCAAGTAGGAATGCAACGGCAAAAACTATGACTGGCTAAAGGTGTAATTTGATAACAGCGAATTAAAAAAATAAAAACTCTTTTCGTAACTATCACCTACTGGTATTTTACTACAAAAAGGTTTTCTTGTCCAATAAGAAAGTAATACATAAAACTATAATTTTTCTCGAAAATTAACTTTTTGTGTAGTATAATGAACTAGGAGGTTATAAATATGGAGTTTGAAAACTTTTTTTTGCAACGAGGAATCAATCTTAAAAACCCTAAGCAAATGCAGACAGCCTTTACTCACACATCTTATGCTAATGAACATCATGTTGAGTCGTATGAACGTTTAGAATTTTTAGGCGATGCCGTTTTAGAAGTCATTACTAGTGAATATTTTTATTTAAACACTGATTTAAAAGAAGGCGATATGACAAAAATAAGAGCAAGTTACGTTTGTGAACATGCCTTAGCCACATATGCCAAGGAAATAGGCTTAAATAAATATATTCGTGTTGGTCACGGACAACAAGAAAATGTCAATGATACAATTATTGCCGACGTTTTTGAAAGTGTTTTAGGAGCCTTATACTTAGATGCAGGTTACGAAGCAGCTAAAACTTATGCCTATCAAATCATCGTGCCATACATTGAAAAAAAAGCTGTTTTTTTAACAGATTATAAATCTGCCTTACAAGAAATGGTTCAAACCGACAAAGAAAGTCTAACTTATGACTTAGTCAAAGAAGAAGGACCAGCGCATGACAAAACGTTTACAGTGAATGTCGTCATTGATGGCATCATTTATGGTACAGGAGTAGGTAAAAGTAAGAAGGAAGCAGAACAAAAAGCTGCCTATGATGCCTACCAAAAGAGGGCGAAGTAATATGAAACTAAAAAGTATTCGTGCATATGGATTTAAATCTTTTGCAGACAAAATTGATATCGAACTAAAAAGCAATATAACAGCTATTGTCGGCCCAAATGGTTCAGGCAAAAGTAATATTGTCGATGCGGTTCGTTGGGTTTTAGGAGAACAATCTGTAAAAAGTCTTCGCGGCAGCACTGCCATGAGTGATGTTATCTTTGCAGGAAGTGAAACAAGGAGCCCTTTAAAACGATGCGAAGTGGCTTTAACTTTTGATAATACCGATCATTTTTTAAATACGGATCTTACGGATGTCGAAGTAAAACGAATTTTATATCATACAGGCGAAAACGAATATTACATCAACAATGCCAAAGTTCGTCTAAAAGACATTACCAATCTCTTTTTAGACAGTGGCATAGGTGTAGATTCCTTTAATATTATTAGTCAAGGAAATATTGAATCTATTGTCAATTCTAAACCTTACGATCGCCGAGTGATTTTAGAAAGTGCCGCAGGTGTCTTAAAGTATAAAAATCGGAAAAATGAAAGCGTTCGTAAATTAGAGAAAACAAAAGACAATCTTGAAAAGGTTTCTTTAGTAACCGATGAACTAGCCTTAACCGTAGAGCCATTAAAAGAACAAAGTACCGTGGCGAAAAAGTTTTTAGAATACAAAAGTGAATTAGAAAATCTTGAAATTTCTTTAACAACGTATGATATCACGCATATTCATGATACTTATAATGTATTACTAAAAGAAGTTCAAGATTTAGAAAGCCAAAAAGAAGCTTTAGAACTAAAAAGTGGCAAAGGGGATACTGAAACCGAAAAACTAAAAGTAAAGCAGCTTCATTTAGATGAACAAATCGCCACATTTAACCAAAAATTAGTGGATTTGAATGAAGAATTAGCCAAACTAAATAGTGAAAAAACTTTACTTTTAGAACGGCAAAAATATGAAATTGATCAAGCAAAAATCGATGAAGACTTAATGAATTTAAAGGAAACAGAATTAGCAATCCAAAAAGAGCTAGCCGTCGTAACCTACGAAGTAGAAGAAAAGAAAAAAGCCTTGGATGCTGCCAAAAAAGAATTGGGAGACTTAGAAGAACGACAAAGCCTTTTAACCATTCAAAAGAAACATTTAGATGTCGAATACGACAACACTTCGCGTAACCAATTTATCTTAAGGAATAAAATAAATCTTTTAGAAGCCAATCTAGAGCAAGATATGACTTTACCAACATCCGTAAAAAATGTCATCAATCATCCCCGTCTAAAAGGAATATTAGGAACGATAGGAAAAGTAATCGATGTTCCATCACTATACACAATTGCGATAGACATTGCCTTAGGCGCTTCTTCAAACTTTATTATTACAGAAGACGAAAAATGTGCCAGTGCAGCCGTAAATTATTTAAAAGAAAATCACTTAGGCCGCGCTACGTTTTTTCCTTTAAATATTATTAAAGAACGTTTTATTCCCGCCAGCGATTTACAGATTGCTAAAAAAATGGATGGATATTTAGGCGTAGCAAACGATTTAATTGCATATGATTCCAAATATGCTCCAGTAATAAAAAATCAATTAGGAAATGTTTTAATCGTGAAAAATCTAGAAACGATGAATCAATTAGGTAAGGCCTTACAATATCGTTATCGTATTGTTACTTTAGAAGGAGAAATTTTACACGCTGGTGGATCCATTACTGGTGGATCAATCAAAAGACAAAATAGTACATTAAAAGATCGTCAAGAGCTAGCAAATTTAAAAATCGAGTTAGAAAATAACGAATATTCATTAAAAGGATTAGAAAAAAAGAAAGAGGAATTTTCGGAAGAGCAAAGAACGATAGCTGAAGAAATCTTCAGATTAGAAAAAGAAGTATATTCATCATCTGAAATGTCTAATCAAAAAGAAAATGCCCAAAAAATGCTTGAAGAAAAATTGAAAGAAACCCAAGAAAAAACCAAAAATGCAAATATGCTCAGTGCTGGAACAATTGAAGCTTCTTTATTTGAAACAATGGAAAAGAAAGAACAATCAGAAATAGAAAAAACAAAAATCACCAAAAAACTAGAGGAAGCGCAAAAGCAAAAGAGTGACATTGCTTCGCAGATTGCCTCTTTAGAAAATGCCTATCGAGAACAGAATAGTGCTTATCATAAAATAGAAACAGAACTAAAAAATCATGAAATAGAAATTGGTAAATTAGATACAAAAATGGATTATTTATTGAATATTTTAAGCGAAGAGTACCATATAACTTATGAAAAAGCCAAGACAGATTATTTATTGGATTTAGAGCCGGAAATTGCCCGTAGTAAAGTTGCGTCTCTCAAAAAGCAAATGAAAGACTTGGGTGAAGTTAACCTTGGTAGTATTGCTGAATATGATCGTCTAAAAGAAAGATATGAATTTTTAACAACGCAAAAGAACGATTTAGAAAAATCATGTGATGAACTATATAAGGTCATTGACGAAATGGACGGAATTATGAAAGAAAAACTCGTCACTGCCTTTGCTAAAATTGAAAGTGAATTTCAAAAGGTATTTAAAAAAATGTTTAAAGGTGGAACCGGTTTACTAAAATTAACCGATCCGGATAATATCTTAGAAACAGGTATTGAAATCATCGCTGAACCACCAGGAAAAAAATTAAATAATATTCAGCTTTTATCTGGCGGGGAAAAAACACTCACGGCAATTTCACTTCTGTTTGCTATTTTAAATGTGTATCCTGTTCCTTTCTGTATTTTAGATGAAGTAGAAGCGGCTTTAGATGAAGCCAATGTCGATACCTTTGGAGCTTACCTCCAAGAGCAAAAAGAGAAAAGTGAATTCTTATTGATTACCCATAAAAAACGGACAATGGAATATGCAACAACCTTATATGGCATTACCATGCAAGAACAAGGTGTTTCTAAAATTGTCAGTGTAAAACTAGAAGAAGATAAATAGAACAAAAAATGCGAGGAACTTAAATTTCTCGCATTTTATCTTGGTCTTTATAAGGATTTTTGGGATCAATTTTATCAACAAACAAAATACCATTTAAATGATCAATTTCATGTTGAAAAGCAATTGCAATATCTTCTCGTACACGAATTTGATACTTTTTGCCATTTTCATCGTAGGCTTCAATCGTGATTCGTGCATATCTTGGAACAATTCCTTCAACAGGACGATTAATAGAAAGACAGCCTTCACCCTCACCAACATAAATTTGTTCTTCACTATGAGACAAAAGTTTAGGATTAATGACAATATAATCTTTGAAACCATCATCGGTTTCTTCCACAATCACAAAAATTCGTTTTAATACACCAACTTGTACCGCAGATAAACCCATTCCAGCCCGCAAATGATACTTTTCCTCATATTCTTTTATTTGACTCATTTTTAAATAGGTAATCATATCTTGAATCATCTGTCTATCCTTATCCGTAAGTGGAAATGAGACTTCCTTACTTACTTCATGTAGCCTTTTATCAAACTCTTCTAAAATTCTAATTTTTGGTAATTCCATAGTCCACCTCTCCAAAACAGTACTATTGTAACAAAAAAGCGTTTAAAAATAAACCTTTTTCCGACTCAATGGATATGTACCTTGAATATAGTCCCAATCATTTTTAAAAGAAAGACAAAAAATCTTATATTCTGGCTTTTGATAAATAATTTTAGCAAGTTCATAAAAAACTTTAGCAACGTAATTTCTTACTTCACGTCGATAAAAGAAACAATCAAGCTCATATCTAGGATCTACATTCCAATGGACATTTGCAACAGCAAAAGCATAAATAAATCGTTGATAAGGCGTATAAACCTCTTCAACAGACATCTGTCGATATGACCTTAAAGTCGTTTCTTTATACAACATGTTTAAGGAAGTGTAAAGACGGCTACTAACTGTTGAAACAGGTAAATTGGTAATCGAAGCTAATTGACTCAAAGATAAAGCTGGAGTGTTTTGAAGTCCATAATATTTCTCAACCAAAACTCTTTTATCTTTAGGTAATACCCGCAAAGCCTTTTGTACAAGCAACGGCAACTCTAATTTTTTAAGATCCATCGTGTAGCAATTATTTTGACAAGATACAAGCTGACTAAACTTTTGCTCTTTCTTCATTTCGTCATATTTTATTAAAAGTTCAGACCAAAACTCTGCTTTGGTAAAATTTTCAATGGATTGTTTCTGATAGAGTAGCAACATTGCTTCCTGAACAAAATCTTCACGATCAAACAAATAGTTTTCACTATCCTTATAATATTTGTCCATAAACTCTTCGATCCAGTCCAAATGTTCTTCCCACGAAGCTTTAAGCATCTGTCCTTTAAAATTAAACCTTTTTTTCATAATATTACCCCCTCTATAGGTATAGAATATAGCATAAAAGAGCCAAATTGTCAAAATATCTGCTATAATATAGCTCAAAGAAGGTGTTTAAAATGATAGAAATAAAAGATAACTTGGATGATGCTCGCTTTGTGACCCACGCTGGTTCTTTTCATGCAGATGATATTTTTGCCACGATTTTTTTAGAAAAAGTATTTCAAAACATTGAACTGTATCGTACCAACGAAATCATCAGTGACATGAAAATTGAAGAGAAAATAGTTTACGATATTGGTTTAGGAAAATTTGATCATCATCAAAAAGAAGTCAAAACCAGAGAAAACGGTATAAAATATTCCTCTTTTGGCTTATTATTTGAATGTTTTGGCAAAGAGTATTTACAAAAGCTTTGCCAAGATCATGTCGAAGAAGTCTACCAGATGTATCTCAATGAGCTTGTTTATCAAATAGATGCAATCGACAACGGCCAGTTTCCTAAGCTAAATAGCACATATAAAATAACGACGTTGTCTGATATAATTGGTTTATTCAATAAAACATGGTGTGAAGAAAAAGAGGCCAATCAATGCTTTTTAGAATGTATATCTATAGCCAAATCTATCTATAACCGTATTGAACAAAAAATACTAGATAAAATTAAAGCAAAATCTTTGGTCGAAACAGCCATTTCCAAAACAAAAGATGAAATACTTATATTAGAAACGTACATGCCTTTTATGGACTTTATCATAAGTTCAACAGATCCCAAAGCAAGCCAAATTCTTTTTGTAATCACGCCTTCAAATCGTGGTGGATATTCCATTCAAACAGTTCATAAAACACTAGATACCTATGAAAATCGTCTTGATTTTCCAAGCGAGTGGGGCGGTTTATCGAAAGAAAAATTAGCAAGTAAAACGGGTATTAAAACTTTTCGCTTTTGTCATAAAAACCTTTTCTGTGCGGCGAGCGATACTCTAGAAGATGCCATTGCCATTGCAAAACTCGCCATTCAAAAAAGAAGGTCATAGCCTTCTTTCAATGAATTAATTATTGTTGTTATTAAAACTCCAACCAGCACCTATGATGATGACTAAAAGAATGAATAACACAATCCATATTGCTGCACCAGCACCATAACCTGATGTATATCCAGCATAGCCTGTATTACAGCATGGCATTTGATACCCATAGTTACCACCATAGTAGCCATTATTTCCGTAATAATACATATATTACCCTCCTAATCTATCTACTATAGTTTATTGATTTTTTTAAATTTTGCTATAAAAATCTTAAGAAAAAAGAATAAAAACATTCCTAATAGATTTGTAAAATAAAAAGATTCTTCCTTTTTTTCATTTCTAGTTTAAAAAAATTATGATATCATTATACTGGTGGTAGAATGAAATCCTTATTACAAAAAATAGATAAACCTCTTTTTATTTTAATGATTATCTACAGCATTTTAGGAATGGTGATGATTTTAAGTGCCTCAAGTGTTTCTGCTGTCTTGCGCTACCAAGTATCACCATCATATTTTTTCATTCGCCAAGTTATCTTTGTTGTCTTTTCCTTTCTTTTAGGCTTCTTTTTTGTCCTAAAACTACCCACAAAAAAGTATAAATACTTAGCCACTTTTTATTTAGCCATCGTTTTAGCTTTACTGTTTTACGTTTTCAGTTATGGATTTGTTGCGGGCGGAGCCCAAAGCTGGATCGATTTACACTTTTTTAATCTTCAACCAACAGAATTTGCCAAAACAGCGTTGATCATCTATATGGGAGTCTTTTACGAAAAAAGTATCAAAAAACATAAGCCATTCACGTATAACTTTATTCCTATCTTGATTGCGGTGGTAATCTTCTTCTTTGTTGCTCAACAACCAGACTTTGGGGGAGCAGCAATCATCGCTGGAATTGTTTTCTTTACTTTCTTAAAAGTTCCTTTTGAAGAAAAAAATAAAGTAAATATTATTAAATATATTGGAATAGGTGTTATTGTTGCCGTCATTGCTTTACTTTATAGTGGCTCCGATATTTTTAACAGTGCTCAATTATCCCGGTTAAAATTTGCAAATCCTTGTCAAAGATATACCGAAGATACAGGTTACCAAGTCTGCAACGGTTTTATTGCCTATCACAACGGAGGATTATTTGGAGTAGGGTTAGGAAACTCAAGTCAAAAATACTTATATCTACCGGAAGCTCATACCGACTTTATTTTTCCAATATTGGTAGAAGAACTAGGTCTCATTGTTGGAATACTTGTAATTTTTGGCTATGCATATATGTTATATCGTATTCTAAAAATAGCTAAATCATCAGACAATATTCGCAATGCCCTCATTTGCTATGGCACATTTATCTATCTATTACTGCATCTCATTATCAATTTCATGGGTTCTTTAGCACTTATTCCTCTAACAGGCGTTCCAATTCCCTTTTTAAGCTACGGTGGATCGTTTAACATGAACGTCATATTAATGCTCTTCGTCGTGCAAAGAATTGCCATTGAAAATAAGCAAAATCAAGAAAAACGAGCCTTAGCAATGTTAAGTTAAAAAAGTAGCCAAACTTTCAAACTTATGGTATACTAATCTAAGATAGAGGAAGAGTGATACTATGAATCAGAATGTGGACAATTCACCTTTAAAACCTTTAAAATATCCAGGCTTGGGCCTGTTTATGTCCTTTAAAATTGTTTTTGAATTAATTTTATATATTTTTAAATGTGCTTGGCGAGGCTTTCTTTTTGTATTTAAAGATATTCCTATCTATGCCTGGCAAAAAATGAGCGGTAAAGTAGATGAAGCATACAAAGGAACCAAAAAAATTGCTGAAAAATCTAAGAACAACCAAACACCAGCCAAAAAAAGCGTTTTAAATATGGATTTAAATGATTTATTAAAAAATACCAAAATGATGAAACGCAAAATGGAAAATCTAGAAAAAGAAAAAGCAAAACTGCAGGAAGAATTAAAAGGACAGGGGGGTATTCGATCTAAAGAACCAAAGGTTTTTCGATTCACGGCGAAAAACAAAGATGGAAAATTAGAAACGGGAACAATCAATGGCCTTTCAAAACTAGATGTTCACACATTTTTAGTCCAAGACGGTTACGATGTCTATAAAATTGAATCGAATAAATACATCGATTTTATCTATGGTCAATCTAGTCTTTTTGCCGTTCGAATGAAAAATAAAGATTTACTTTTCTGGTTAACCCAACTATCCACATACATAAAAAGTGGTATCACTTTGACAGATTCCATTAAAATATTAAACATGCAAATGAATAAAAAGCCCGCTTATAAAAGAGCTTTTCAATCTATCATTTATGAACTTACAATGGGAGAATCCTTTTCTTCTGCCTTAGAAAAACAAGGAAATATGTTTCCTGCTTTATTAATTAACATGATACGAGCAGCAGAAGCAACTGGGGAACTTCAAGAAACTTTAGATGACATGGCTACTTACTACGAAGAAATCGAGAAAACCCGTAAACAAATGGTATCCGCTTTAACTTATCCGACAATTATTCTCATTTTCAGTTTAGCCGTTATTACTTTTGTTATGGTTTGGGTAGTTCCAAGATTTGTAGATATCTATGATGATGCTGGGGCGGATTTAAACGGACTTACTTTAGCCATTTTAAATTTGAGTACATTTCTTCAAGCCAATGTTTTTTATCTATTATTAGTGATCATATTGATTGTTGTCATTCTTGTTGTCGCGTATAAAAAAATCAAGGCTTTTCGTAAAACCGTACAGACGATATTAATGAAAACACCAGTTATTGGTAAAATTATGATTTACAACGAAATGACAATATTTTCCAAAACTTTTGCATCCTTGCTACGCAACAATGTATTCATCACCGATAGTATTACCATATTAAGTAAGATTACGAATAATGAAATCTACAAAGAAATTATGTACAATACCATTGATAATATCGTCAAAGGAGAACGTATTAGCCTTGCGTTTGAAAATCAATGGGCAGTTCCCGATGTAGCATACTTCATGATCCAAACTGGTGAATCAACTGGCCAACTTGCCGAAATGATGTTTAAAGTAAGTACTTACTACCAAGAACTACACCGCAGTATGGTCGGTAGTTTAAAGGCCTTTATCGAACCAATAACGATCTGTCTTTTAGCTGGAATCGTCGGAATGATCATCATGGCTGTATTATTGCCAATGTTTGGCTTATACAGTGAGATAGGAGTGTAATTATGCAAGTAGTATATGCAGTCTTTTTCTTTTTATTAGGAAGCGTCCTCGCTTCCTTTTATGGAGTCCTCGCAACAAGACTACCCGAAAATAAATCTATAATTTCCCCTCGCAGCCATTGTGATTCTTGTAATCATCCCTTATCTTGGTGGGAACTTATTCCTATTTTGTCTTATATCTTATTAAGAGGAAAATGTCATAAATGTCATAAACATATTCCAATTACAGGTTTTATTGTTGAAATATTCATGGCCATCGCCTTTATGTTTTCTTATCTATACTTTGGCATTTCCTATAACTTCTTTGTATCTTTATTTCTAATTTCCTTATTTGTCTTAATCTTTTGGACAGACATTACCCATATGATCATTCTAGACTCACCCTTACTCATTACATTAATCGCTGTATTCTTCTTAAAATGGTATTATTTTAGTCTAGAAACTGCCGGATTATCTTTATTAAACGGATTATTTCTCTTTCTTTTGATGCTCGCCATAGGTTTTCTTGGCAAATGGATGTTTAAAAGAGACGCTTTAGGTGGAGGAGACATCAAACTAGCCTTTCTATTTGGCCAAATCTTAGGCATTCCTCATGCTTTAATAGCCTTAGTACTATCAACATTCCTGGCTTTACCATATGCAACATTCAGTTTATTTCATTCCGAACAAAGAGAAGTCCCATATGGCCCATTTCTCATTGGCGCGTTATGCATAGTCTTCTTCTTTTACGATAAATTTACTTACATTGTTCAATTATTTTAAACAACCGTCAAACAACTGTAAATTTACAAATGCAGTTGTTTTTTGTTATAATGATCATCGTAATAAATACGATAGTGTAAGCCATAATAGAAGTAGGAGTGAGTAGTTATGTTTGTAGTGCTCCAGACAATTATGGGAATTCCTATTATTTTAGAGGAAATGTTACCAACAACTATGTAAAATTTGGTAAAAACGAACAAGGCCAAGACATGTATTGGAGAATCATAAGAATCAATGGAGATGGTTCTATAAGGCTCATCTATGATGGAACCAGTGCACATGCCAATGGAGAGGATAGTGCAGATAGACAAATTGGAACAAGTGCATATAATTCATCTTCTAATGATAATGCCTATGTCGGATATATGTATGGAACACCAGGATCGAGTAGTTATGCCGAAACTCATACAAACACCAATGATAGTACAATTAAATCCTATTTAGATGATTGGTATAAAAGAGTGTTTTCAGGGACGTCCTATGAAAGTTATATAGTAGACAACTTATTTTGTAATGACCGTAGTATAAATAAAATAATACCAAATGATGATTATAGTAATTTAGGGTATGGAACCGAAAAGACTTCTTATCGCTGGTTTTATGGTCCATGGGATAATGAAGAAGTGCAATATCCAAGAATTGCATGTTCAAATCAAAATGATCGGTTTACAGTAAGTGATGGATTAATAGGTAATGGAGACTTAACATATCCAATCGGACTTATTACAACAGATGAAGCTGTTTTAGCAGGAGGCTATAATAATTCAAATAGTCAGTATTATTTGTACACAGCGAGAACGTTTTGGACACTTTCACCATATAACTTTTATGGCAACTATGCTAGCTATGCATATGTACATTTTGTTGCTTCAACCGGTAGTGTGAATGGAGGAACAGTTATTAGTACTAACGCAGTTGGTGTGCGTCCTACCATAAATTTAATGGCCAACAGTTTGAAATTCGGGGATGGAACTATGACTAATCCATACACCGTAGAAGCGGCTTAAAAATGACAATCTAGTCTATGGACTAGGTTTTTCTTCTAAAACAAAACTAGCACTTAAGTGTTGACAGTGCTAACAAAATGTGCTATAACAATTACGTAGAAAGAAGGAATAAATGTGGCCAAAAAACAATTTAAAGCAGAATCAAAAAAATTAATGGATCTAATGATTAATTCCATTTATACCAATAAAGAAATATTTTTAAGAGAGATTATCTCCAATGCAAGCGATGCTATTGATAAATTGCATTATGAATCTTTAACGAATAAAGATATTAAAGTAAATAAAAAGAACTTTGAAATTCGTCTTACTCCAAATAAAGAAGCAAGAACTTTGACCATTTCAGATAATGGTTGCGGTATGACCAAAGAAGAACTAGAAAACAACCTAGGTACAATCGCTAAAAGTGGCTCATTAAGTTTTAAAGAAGAAAACGAACACAAAAAAGATATTGATATCATTGGTCAATTTGGTGTTGGTTTTTACTCAGCCTTTATGGTTAGCAAAAAAATTGAAGTAATAAGCCGTGCATATGGCAGCGATGAGGCCTATAGTTGGACTTCAAGTGGTATTGATGGTTATACGATTGAAAAAGCATCGAAGGATAGCTATGGTACCGATGTTATTTTGACTTTAAAAGATGATACAGAAGATGAATCTTTCAGTGAATACTTAGAAGATTATCGTCTAAAGGGACTTGTTCGCAAATACTCCGATTATATTACATATCCAATTAAAATGGAAGTTACGCATCAACATTTAAAAGAGGGTAGTGATAACGAGTATGAAACCCATACCGAACTTGAAACTTTAAACGACATGGTCCCTTTATGGAAAAGAGATAAAAAGAAAGTAAAACAAGAAGACTATGATACTTTTTACAGCGATAAATTCATGGATTACGAAAAACCTTTAAAAGTCATTCATACTAGTGCCGAAGGTTTAGTAAGCTTCAATGCGTTGCTTTTTATTCCATCACATGCACCATATGATTTCTATACCAAAAATTATGAAAAAGGCTTGCAACTATATTCAAACGGTGTTTTGATCATGGAATCTTGTGGAGATTTACTTCCAGATTACTTCAGTTTTGTCAAAGGCGTTGTCGATTCTCCGGATTTATCTTTAAATATTTCTCGCGAAACCTTGCAACAAGATAAAAATTTGAAACTTATTGCTAAAAACATTGAAACGAAACTCATTAAAGAACTAACAAGTATGTTGAAAGAGAGTCGTGAAGACTACGAAAAGTTCTTTAAAGCTTTTGGAGCAAATATTAAATTCGGTGTTTACGATCAATTCGGAATGAATAAAGACAAACTCAAAGATCTATTGATTTTCTATTCTTCTAGTGAAAAGAAAATGGTTACTTTACAAGAATACGTTAGTCGTATGAAAGAAGGCCAAGAAGCAATTTACTATGCTTGCGGAGAAACAACCGACAAAATCGATTTAACTCCTCAAGTTGAACAAGTAAAAGACAAAGGTTATGAAATTCTTTATTGCACAGATTATGTCGATGAGTTTGCCCTCCAAACTTTGATGACTTACGAAGAGAAAAAGTTCTTAAATGTCGCTAAAGACAATTTGAATTTGGATACTGAAGAAGAAAAAGAAGAAATCAAAAAATTAAATGAAGACAACAAAGACATGTTCACTTTAATGAAAGAAACATTGCCGGATATTAAAGAGGTTCGTTTTACCAATCGTTTAAAAACACATCCTGTATGTTTAGTAAGTGAAGGCAATATTTCTATCGAAATGGAAAAAGTCATCAATGCAATGCCAACAGATGAACAAATTAAAGCAGATAAAGTTCTAGAAATCAATAAAGATCATAAGATTGCCAAAAAACTAGAACATCTATATGAAACGGATAAAGAAGCTTTAAAAGACTACACTAAGATTTTATATGCTGAAGCAAGACTTATTGAAGGATTACCAATTGATAATCCAACGGAAATAACTTGTCTTATCTGTGATAAATTAGCCGCAGAATAGGAAAAAATCCTATTCTTTTTTCTTTACTTCAGTTTTAGCTGTGTTATAATTTAGGCACGGGTGGTAAAAGTGAAACGTAATGAAGTAGATTATAATAAATTAAGTCCAATGATGAAACAATATTTAGATATAAAAAAAGATTATGAAGAAGAGTTACTTTTTTATCGCATCGGAGACTTTTATGAACTGTTTTTTGAAGACGGTATAACAGCATCTCGAGAACTCGAACTAACTTTAACAGGGAAAAATGCTGGATTAGAAGAACGTGTGCCTATGTGTGGTGTTCCCTTTCATTCTGTGCAACCTTATATAGAAAAGTTGGTGAACAAAGGTTATAAAGTGGCAATCTGTGAACAATTAGAGGATCCGAAAAACACGAAAGGAATGGTTAAACGCGGAGTTACGCAAGTAATTAGTAAAGGAACCGTTGTCGACTTAGAGCTCCTAAATGAACATAGCAATCATTACATTGCTAGTGTTCTCGATTTTTCTTACATGTATACCCTTTGTTACGCCGATATTTCAACAGGAAGTATTTATGTTTCCATTCTTCCTCATCAAAAAGAGGAATTGATTAGTACCATTTTAAACTTAAATATCTTAGAACTCGTTGTTAAAAAAGATATCGACTACGAACTTCTCGCTGCTTTAAAGGGAAACTATGGCATCGAAGTCTCATTCAGTAATGAACTTTTAGAAGGAGAATACGAAAGAGTCTATGAACATCTAGAAGATCCTCATTATATTGAAGCAGTCAAACATTTAATGTATTATCTTGTCATCAAAGAACTAAAAGACTTAAGTCATTTAAAACCTGCTGAAGTAGTTATCCCAGATGATTATTTGATGATGGACATCCATACAGTCCGTAACTTAGAATTAGTTGAAACTCTCCGGTTGAAAGAACGGACATATTCTTTAATTTGGCTTTTAGATAAAACGAAAACGAGTATGGGATCACGTAAACTTAAACAATGGTTAATGAATCCTTTAAAAAACAAAGAACTTATCGAAAAAAGATATGATAAAATTGAAATTTTAAATTCACAGTTTATTTTAAAAGACGAACTAAGAAATTGCCTATATGAGATTTATGATATCGAACGCCTTTGTGGAAAAGTAACTTGCGGGTCTTTAAATGCCAGAGATTTATTACAATTGAAATTAAGTTTAAAAGTTCTTCCTCGCATTCAAGAAATTATTAAAGAACTTCATTTTGAAATGGACTTAAAAACTCATCAAGATCTTTATAATTTGTTAGAGAAAGCTATCGCTGAAAATCCGCCAATCACCGTAAAAGAAGGGTCGATGATTAAAGAGGGATATAATGAAGAATTAGACGAATTAAGAAGTATTCGCAGTGGAGGCAAAACGTTTATCGCAAACATCGAAGCGAGCCTAAAAGAAGAAACTGGAATTAAAAATTTAAAAGTCGGATTTAACAAAGTCTTTGGTTATTACATTGAAATTACAAAAGGGCAAATCAATAATGTTCCCGAAGAACTTCATTGGGAAAGAAGACAGACATTAACAGGCTGTGAACGGTATATTAGTCCAGAGCTCAAAGAAAAAGAAGCTTTAATATTAAATGCCGAAGAAAAAATTATCGATTTAGAGTATCAATTATTTTGCCAAATTAAAGAAGAAATCAAAAAAAATATCTTAGCCCTTACCGATACGGCTAACGTCTTAGCTGAACTAGATGCCTTGTGTGCTCTAGCTGTAGATGCTGAAGAATATCATTTAGTAAGACCAACACTAAACAATACCCATAAAATCGAAATCAAAAATGGTCGTCATCCCGTTATAGAAAAAGTGAGTAATCAAGAATATGTATCCAATGATTGTATTATGGATGAATCTATTTGCACGCTTTTAATCACAGGTCCAAACATGAGCGGTAAATCCACTTATATGCGCCAACTCGCTATTATTATTATCATGGCCCAAATGGGTTCATTTGTTCCCGCATCCAGCGCCAATCTTCCAATCATCGATCAAATTTTCACTCGTATTGGAGCCAGTGATGACTTAGTTAGTGGTGAATCTACTTTTATGGTAGAAATGAAAGAAGCAAAAAATGCAATTTGTCATGCGACAGAAAATAGCCTGATTTTATTTGACGAATTAGGACGCGGAACAGCAACCTATGATGGTATGAGTCTTGCTCAAGCAATTCTTGAATATGTTTCTACGCATATTAAATGTAAAACTTTATTTTCAACCCATTATCATGAACTAACCATTATGGAAAGCAAAATTCCATCGATCAAAAATGTTCATGTCAGTGCCGTAGAAGAAAATGGCAATCTCATTTTTTTACATAAAATTAAAAATGGAGCCGTGGATAAAAGTTACGGTATTCATGTAGCAAAACTAGCAGGATTACCTACCGAAATCATTTCGCATGCGGAAGAAATTCTTGCATCTTATGAAGGTAGCAAGAAAAAAACACACGAAGAAAAACAAATTCAATTTGTTATGGAATTTCCAGAAGACCAAAAAAAAGATCCAATTCACGACAAATTAGAAAAAGCAGACATTTTGCGTATGACGCCAATGGAAGCAATCAATTTTCTTTACGAGCTAAAAGAAGCATTAAATGAAGAAAAAAATCATAAATAATGATAGGTGATTATATTGGAATTCCAAAAAAAGGAAAAAATAAACAATCTAGCCTTAAAACAAGCTATATTAAAAATTTTACAAGCCCAAACTTATGAAATGGCTATGCAAAATTATTTAGAACTGTACTTAACTGTTCCAAACCATATGCTAAAACAATACCTAAAGACACCGATCGTTAAAGGAAACAAAGCACTGAAAGACTTACCAATAATAAAACGAATACTAACTGATTTTCGCAAACAAGACATTTTTTACTATCAAGTTGTCTTAGGAATAGATGATAGAGGAAATTTAATTCATGGGAAAGAAGCGGAATATATTTTTCGCAAAGAAAAAAGTGACTTAGAACTATACCAAGAATATAAAGAAAAGCAAACCTTTTATCATCGATTAAATGATGCGATTTTAAAAAAAGATACAGCCTATTTACAAACGCAAATAGCTTTTCTAGCCCAATCAAAAAGCTATGCTTGGACAATTTATTACTTTGGATTATCTCCTTCCGTGTCTAGGGGCCAAAAATTGTGCAAAAAAACTAGTATAACCTAGTTTTTTTTGATAAAATAGTGAGGAATGAAGGTGATTTAGATGCTTAGTCGTAGTGAAGCAAGAAAAGTTTGTATGACTTGTTTATATCAAATAGATATTTTAAAACAAAATAAGTTGGATGTGCAAATAGAGGATATTTTAAAAGAAAATTTAGAAGTCAGTAATGATTTTGTTAAAGAAATCGTTGAAGGAGTGGAAAGCCACTTAGAAGAATTGGATGATCTTGCCAACAAATATTTAAAAGATTGGCATATCTCCCGTTTAGATAAAGCTGGAGCAGCGATTTTACGTATGGCTTTCTACGAACTAAAATATATGGATACTCCGCCAGTAGTTGTCATTAATGAAGCCGTTGAGCTAGCCAAAACCTATACAGATAAAGAACTTGCTCAAATGATCAATGCATGTCTAGATGCATACTTAAAAGAAGAATAGAAAAGAGGCATACATATGGCTCCAGAATACATGACTATCACGGCCATAAACCAATTTATAAAAAATATGTTTGATAGTAATACTTATTTAAAAAAAGTCTATTTAAAAGGAGAAATTAGCAATTTTAAACATCACACTTCGGGACACTTATATCTAACTTTAAAAGACGATGACTCGCGAATCAGTGCGATTATGTTCCGTAGTGCCGCGGCATCTTTAAACTTTGTGCCCGAAGATGGCATGAATGTCTTAGTAACAGGCCGCATCAGTGTTTATCCTAATGGTGGAAACTATCAAATTTATATTGATAAAATGGAACAAGATGGTCTAGGTAATCTTTATATAGAATTTGAAAAACTTAAAAAGAAGTTACAAATCGAAGGCTTGTTTGATCCCAATCACAAACAACCCCTACCAAAATTTCCAACAAAAATTGGAATTGTAACTGCTCCCACAGGGGCAGCTATAAAAGATATATTAAGTACGTTAAAAAGACGTTTTCCCTTATGTGAAACAATTCTTTTCCCAGCGCTAGTCCAAGGTGTTTCTGCAGCAAGCGATATCGCCAAGAAGATCAAAATGGCAGATTCTTATGATCTAGATGTCTTGATCGTAGGTCGCGGTGGGGGTTCTATCGAAGACTTATGGGCTTTTAATGAGGAAATTGTTGCGCGAGCAATCTATAATGCTAAAACACCGATAATCAGTGCTGTCGGTCACGAAATCGATTTTACCATTGCTGATTATGTTGCGGACAGAAGAGCTCCGACGCCTACAGCCGCAGCAGAAATGGCTGTGCCTACACTAGAAGAAGTATCCTCACTTTTTGCTTCTAAGCAAAGTGAAATCACTCATTTATTTCATAACAAAATTGAACAGGCTAAACACGCATTAGACAGCTTAAAAAAACACTATATCTTAAAAAATCCAATGGTTTTATATGAAATGAAAATCCAACGTTTAGATACAATGACTGAAGAGATTTATAAAGCCATTCAAAGATTTATGGAGAAAAAAGCCAATACTTTAAAGGAAATAAAAAAAAGCTACATTTTACAAAATCCTGCCGTATTGTATAAAGAACAGACAAATGCTTTAGAAATCGTAAAAACGAATCTAGGCAAAACCATTCAAACGATATTAAAAGATTACAATCAAAAAATGCAGAATATCGTTCAAACCGTGAAATTAGTAAATCCCTTAAATATTTTAGATAAAGGTTATTCTGTAGTCTACAAAGAAAATACCATTATCAAAAGTATTCGAGATGTACAAATAAAAGATACCTTAAGTGTGCGCTTAAGCGAAGGAAAAATGAAAGTAGAAGTAAAGGAGATAAAAGAATGAAAGAAATTACATTTGAAAGTGCATTAAAAGATTTAGAAGTGATTATTAAAGACTTAGAAAGTGGCAATATCCCATTAGAAGAGGCTATCACAAAATATACAGATGCCATGAATCTAGTAAAATTATGTCAAGAAAAACTAGACAAAGCCACAGAACAAGTCAATAAAATTATTGGTGAAAATGGTGAACTTCAAGATTTTAAAACAGAGGAAGGGGATACAAATGGCTAAAACGGTTGAAAAAATTACAGATCGTGATCAAGACTTTGCCAGTTGGTATACAGATGTAGTTCGAGTGGCAGATTTAATCAGTTATTCATCAGTAAAAGGCAGTATGATAATAAGGCCTTATGGTTATGCAATCTGGGAAAACATGCAAAGTATATTAGATAAAGAATTTAAAAAGCTAGGCCATCAAAATGTCCAAATGCCTATGTTTATCCCAGAATCATTACTAAATATTGAAAAAGAACATGTCAAAGGTTTTGCCCCAGAAGTAGCGTGGGTTACACAAGGAGGGGATACTCCTTTAGAAGAAAGAATGTGTGTTCGACCTACAAGTGAAACTCTTTTCTGCGAACACTTTAAAAACATTGTGAAATCCTACCGCGATTTACCCATTTTATATAATCAATGGTGTACTATCGTTCGTTGGGAAAAAACAACAAGGCCTTTTCTAAGAAGCAGAGAGATTCTTTGGCAAGAAGGACATACCTTACACCGTACTGCTAAAGAAGCCAAAGAAGAAACACTTAGAATGTTTAAAGTTTATGAAGATTTTCAAAGAAATGTTTTAGCTTTACCAGTCATTACCGGCAAAAAAACGGAAAAAGAAAAATTTGCTGGTGCAGAAGAAACCTATACTTTAGAAGCAATGATGTATGATGGCGTAGCTTTACAAAATGGGACCAGCCATTATTTTGGAAATCACTTTGCTAAAGCTTTCCACATTGAATATTTAGATGCCGATAATACGTGGAAAACACCATTTCAAACAAGTTGGGGTGTTTCAACACGAATGATTGGCGCTTTGATCATGACTCACGGAGATAATCATGGTCTAGTATTACCACCGGCTATTGCTCCGATAAAGGTAGTATTCATTCCTATCCAAGAAACTGAAAAAGTCTATGAAGCCATTGATCGTTTAACCCAAGAATTTCCCGAAGAGATCACCTTTGAAATAGATCGTTCAGGAAAATCTCCAGGTTATAAATTTGCCGAAGCAGAAGTAAGAGGAATACCACTACGCATTGAAGTCGGCTTAAGAGACTTAGAAAAGAAAGAAGTAACCATAACCCGTCGTGATACTCTAGAAAAAGAAACAGTAAAACTAGAAGAGGTAACTGCTGAGGTAATCCGCCTTTTACCAACAATTCAAAAAGAAATGTATGATAGAGCATTAAAACGCCGTGATTCCATGATCTATGAAGTAGACAACAAAGAAGATTTTATAAAAACAGCCAAGGAAAAACCAGGATTCATTCTTATTCCTTGGTGTGGCAAGACAGAATGTGAAGAGAAAATTAAAGAAGAAACAGGTCTAAAAAGTCGTTGTATTAAAGAAGACATTGATACAGGTGTATGTGCTTACTGTGGGAAAAAAGCAAAACATAAAATTTATTTTGGTAAACAATATTAAAAAAATAGTAGCGAAGACATTGTCTAGCTACTATTTTTTCTTGTTTTGCCTTACTCTAAAACCTCATCACCAGTTTCAAGCATCGTTGTAATGAATATGCCATATCCAGTGGTCGGATTATCTACAATCACATGCGTAACAGCTCCAATGAGTTTCCCATTTTGAACGATAGGTGAACCACTCATACCTTGCACAATTCCCCCAGCTTTCTGTAAAAGTTCTTCATCAGTAATTTGAAAAGAGATATTTTTTACATCACTGAATTCTTGAATACTAGTAATTTCAATGGCGTATTCTTTCTTTTCGTTACCATCTAAAACCGTATAAATGGATGCTTCTCCAACTTGCACATCTTCTTTAGAACCCACTTCAATCGTCTTTTCATTCATCCTCGATGAGTAGACTCCATAAATACCATGATTTGTGTTTGTTCTTAAATCTCCATATGTATTGCGAATAAAAAACTCGGCATTTTTTTCACCAGCATTTCCCGTACTGCTCTTGCGAATACTTGTGACTTCACTTTCAAAAATAGACCCTGTTTTCACTTCTACTTGTTTTGTACTTGTACTTTCTAAAATCTCATGGCCAAGCGCCCCGTAAACTTTTGTGCCGGGATCAATATAAGTTAAAGTACCGATACCGGTAATACTATCCTTGACGTATAAACCGGTCTTATAAATTCCATCGACAAGCTCCAAGTTCATTGTAAGAACAATTTCCTTATTATCACGCAAAACTGTCATTTGAATTGAACTATCCCGTACTTCCTTTTCAATTGTAGAAGTAAGTTCATCAATGGTTTCGACAGGTGTATCATTGATCTTAATGATATAATCGCCAATTTGAATTTCAGGCGTACCTTTTAAATATTCACCATTTACTCGATAAAAGCCAATAACCATAACTCCAGGAGTTTCAATATGAATACCTATATTTTCGCCCCCTAAAATGACTTTATTAGAATAAGCCCAGACAAAACTAGGACTGCAAAGGAAAAAAAATAACATTAAAAACCATACTTTAAACTTTTTCATCTTTATCACCTAAGATTATTATGGCTTTTTAAGTCAAATAAAAAATGGTAATTCTTGTAAATACCATTTTTAAGCAATAGCATAAGCTAAAATGCCACCCGCGATACCTAAAACCATAATAATTAAAGTAATCCAAGTTACAATTTTTCGTGTCCTTTTATTCATAATCTAACCTCACTTTTTCCTTAATAATTTATCATAATTTTATGGGTTTGTAAATATACTTTTGTAGGTGACACTATGGATAAAATAAAAGAATACTGCCGTAAAAAACGCTTTTTACTTCTATTTTTGGCTGTTTTATTTCTTTTTGGTATGATCATTGGCATATATTTAGGCATTAATGGTATAGAAATACTTAAACAAGACATTTTATATTACGCCTCTAACATTGCCGGCCAATCCTATAACTATTTGCTTGTTCACTTCTTTTTCTTAACAATAAGTTTAGTATTATCCTTCTTCGCTATTGGTATTCCACTTTTATGTACGATTCTTTTTTACGAAGGTATGTGTCTAGGCTTTCTTTTAAGTGCTTTTGCTTTAACCTATAGTCTTAAAGGGGCTTTCTTTGCCGTCATTTTCTTTATTTTAACAAAATTATTCTTTGTCGTCATCTTGCTTTTATTCTTCCTAAAATGCCTTGAAATCGCTCGAAAAATGCTTGGAAAATACATCTACAAAACCGATCCAAGTCTTGCCATATCCAAACATTTAAAAGCTTGTTTCTGCCTTATCGGACTTGTTTTAATCTATGATTTATTTCTAATAATTTTAGGAAACAAAATTTTACCCTTATTTTCCTTCCTACTTGCTTAGACTGGACTTCTTTCCTTGTTTTTGCTAAAATAAAACAAGAAAAGAGGAGTAGATATGGCGAAAAAAGTGATCGTTGGAATGAGTGGGGGAGTAGACTCTGCAGTCAGCGCTTTCTTATTAAAACAACAAGGCTATGAAGTAGAAGGCTTATTCATGCGCAACTGGGATGCTAGCTTAAATAACGATATCTTAGGAAATCCTACCTTACAAGAATACATATGTCCTCAAGAACAAGACTACAATGATGCAAAAAAAACTTGTGAAATCTTAAATATTCCATTACATCGCGTTGATTTCATCAAAGAATATTGGGATAATGTCTTTACCTATTTTTTAGAAGAATTAAAAAAAGGAAGAACTCCAAACCCAGATTTACTTTGCAATAAATATATTAAATTTGATCTTTTTAAAAAAGAAGCTATAAAACTAGGTGCCGATTATATGGCTACAGGACACTATGCAAGATTAGAAGGAAATCGGTTACTAAGAGGAGTAGATCAAAATAAGGATCAAACGTATTTTTTAGCTCAATTAACGCCGAATCAACTTCAAAATGTCCTATTTCCTGTTGGTAATCTTACCAAAGAAGAAGTACGTCAGATTGCCAAAGAACAAGGCTTAAATGTCGCGACGAAAAAAGATTCCACCGGTATCTGTTTCATAGGTGAACGAAATTTCCAAGAGTTTATTAAAAACTATTTACAACCAAATCCCGGCAAGATTATCGATGTTAAAACCAAAAAAGTTATTGGAACACACACTGGACTTATGAATTATACAATCGGTCAACGAAGAAATGTAGGATTATCTGGTTTTCAAGAAAGACATTATGTGTGTGGTAAAAGCGTTAGTAAAAACGAATTATATGTTGCCTTTGGCGAAGATAGTGAATATTTAATCAGTGATGAATGTCTGCTTGAAAACGTTAATTTAATTAGTAGTACTCATCCAACCTTTTGTACAGCTAAATTCCGCTACCGCGGTAAAGACTACTCCGTTACTGTAGAATATTTAGAAAACAATGAAGCCAAAATCATGTACCCTGAAGGTGTAGCTGCGGTTACTCCAGGTCAATTCTGTGTGCTTTACTTAGGGGAAGAATGCCTCGGCAGTGGGGTAATTAAAGAAGTGAGAAAAAATGGTTCAAAATTATGGTATATAAACGATTAAAATGGCGTAGCAAAAGCTATATCTTACTTGCAACAACACATACAGGCATTTCCAACAAATAAAATTAAAACATCAGCAAATTCTATTGAAACACTTGCCTATACCAACCAAGCAACGACCAAAAAAATAACCCGACCAATAACAGAGCAAGAAGGGCTTTGAAAAACAAATTGAAGAAGGCATAAAAAAGTATCCTTTTTATTCAATTTTATAGTACAAAGCTTTACATAATTTAAGTAATGAAGAAAGACTTGAACTCCTTCAAAATCCCAATCTTTACCAAGAACTACAGGAAACAATAATTAACTACATCAATTATATAAAAGAAAAAATCAAAGAATACCAAGCAATAATAAAATCATTATTAGGCCAAAAAGAATCCGATAATTAATACAACTCGGATTTTTTTAATTTTGCTTGACTAACGCTTGACATAAAAGTGTTAACTATCTTATAATGAATATGTAAATAAAAGAGAGTAGGCATGAAATATGAATAAATTAAACGAACTATTACAAGAATTAGGAATTTCGAAAGTGAGATTAGCTAAATACTTAGGCGTATCTCGTCAAATGGTATATAATTACTTAGAATTAGATGATATAAATAAATGGCCAAAAGAAAAGAAAATATTGTTATATAAACTGCTTGATATTTCCAATGATGATCCAAATCCTTTTGGTCACATTAAAGTGACAACAGACTACCTTATGAGTGTAGAAAATCGCTTAAATCAAAGCATGAAGAGTGGGGGAGGAGTAGATACCTTTGTTGATTTAAAAAACTTAAACAAAGAATCTCAAACCCTTGTTACAAATATTGTAAATCTTCTTCGAGAACGCTTAAGCGATGATAAAAAAAAGGAAGAAAATTATTACGCATTTCTATATTTGTATCATATGTTACAATCTATGGATAATGTTCCTGAAATCAAATATATCTTTGGATACATGTCAAAAGCAACGGGTTTCACTAATCCTGAAGAATTCAAATTCAATGAAGACAAGCAATTCATCTTTGAAGGCATCCTTTACTCTGCCCTAACGCTTTACAACAATGGGGGAGCCTCTCGTAGCAAATTGACCCTATCTCATCGTCGTTTTGTTCAAGAGATTGAAAAACAAAAGGAAGAAAAACTAGGTAGAACCCAACAACTTTTCACGTATCGTGATCAAGCTCTAAAAGAATTAGGCTATGCGGAAATGAACAATGAAAACGCTGCAGAAATTATTGAAAAAATTGCAGAAATTGAATCTCGAGGATCAATATTAAGTACAAATGAATAAAATAAAAATTCATCCCATATAAGGATGATTTTTTTAAATAACTATTTTGTAACAAAATGAACAACTATACAAGAAACGAAATTTCGATGCAAATTACAATTGTATTTTTGTCTTCTACAAAAGTTGCATAATGTATATTATGTAAACTAGTATAAGTTAGGAAATATACTTTTTGTGGCACGATGCATAAAGATCAAAGTCATTATCATCACATTTGAAACACCTCAAAACTAAAGATTATACTTGTTAAACTTACGATAATAACTAGCAGACGAAATATATTGGACCACATTCAGAAACAAACGTTTGTTTTTTGCTAATGTAGCCAGAATATAAATTTCTTAAATATCTCATATCGGCACTTGATAAAACCAATTTCTTTTTCTTAATCATATTCAGATAATATATATTCAAAGAAAAAGGGAAAACTCCCCTTCTCCGCTAACTTAAAAAACAAAATGATTAATAAATAGTAATAAAATACCTAAAAGAAAACCGAGTAAAATGTAGCTATTCTCATGATATTTTAAAGCTTTAGGTAATAACTCATGGATAGCTAGAGTAATCATAAGTCCAGCTACAAAAACAAGAATAAAACCAATCATCGTATCGGTAATAAACTTACGCAAGAAAACAAACGCTAAAAAGGCGCCTAAAGGTTCAGCAAGTCCAGATAAAAATGTCATAAAAACAGCTTTTTTCTTTGAACCTGTCGCATAATAGATAGGTACAGCAATGCTGATTCCTTCTGGAATATTATGGAGCATAATGGCAAGACTAATTTTAAAACCCAATTCCATATTCTGATAACTACTCAAAAAGGTTACAATTCCTTCCGGAAGATTATGAAGCATTAAGGCTAGCATCGAAAGAATTCCAAGACGATACAAATCCAAATCACTACCACTACTCTTCTCTATTTTACGATTCAAAAAATAAACACTAAAAATACCAATAGCAAAAACCACAACAGCAAGAAAAATACCTTTAACAAGTTTATAACGGATTAAAATACTTAAACTCGCCTCCGGAATAAGTTCTGTAATGGAAATACCAATCATAATGATTAAAGAAAGGCTTAAACAGAACGTAATAAATTTATTAATTTGTTCTCGCTTCCATTTTTTAAAAATAACTACCGAGCCCAAAACAGTAGAAAGTCCAGCAATACTTGAAATAAGAAGCGGCATAACGTAGCTCATAGAATCACCCAAATCATTTTATGCCTTTTCAGTGAAAATATTCTATGTTAAAATAAAAATTACCAAAGAAAAGAGGAAACACATGAATAAAGTTTGGACAAACATTTATACTTTGCATCATCCAGAAATCGAAAAAAGATTTAGTATTGTTGTTGGCAATGATCTTCACTTTCATCCCAATATAAAAACAGAAAAATTGAATAAAATCCTAAATGAAATAGCGAAAATCGATCCTGAATATATTATGTTACCAGGAGATATAATTTCCTATACTGAAGCTATAGAAAGTACGTATGAAAAAGATCGTCTACTTAGATTGCTTCAAGAATTTGGAGAAATTGCTCCAACAATGATCTCGCTAGGTAGTCATGATTTTTATAAAAAAGAAGATAAATTAAATCCAGTTCTAGACAAAAAACTTTACCATAAAATAAACGAACTTTCAAACGTCCAAATTCTTCACAATACGCATTATATAGATGAACGCATCTATGTAGCTGGAATTACACAATCCTATGGCTATTATCATCCCAATAATAACTTTGCAAAACATCCAATAAAACCTGTTCAAGAAGATAAAGCCGTTTTATTGAAGGACCTTGAAACTCATCTAAAAGAATTAAAAAATCTTCCTAAAGACAAATTAAAATTTATGTTGATACACTCTCCAATTCACATCGATAGTATAGAAGTACAAGCATACTTGAAAGAATTTGATTACATCCTTTCGGGTCATATGCACAACGGTTGCGTCCCTTCATTTCTTTTTCCATTTTGGAAATCTACACGTGGTTTCATAGCGCCAAGTGGTGCATTATTTCCTAAAAACGAACGAGACACCCTGCGCTTTCAAGGGGATAAATTATTGGTTAACGGACCCCTCACGACCATTCAGCCAGATTCTATATTAAAATATTATTTAAACGAATTTTTCCCTTCTTATTTAAGTGTCCTAGAATTTGTAAAATATTCCACCGAAGAAAAAGAAAACAAAAAAATTCCTAAACGAACCCTTTATCGTTAGGAATTTTTATTTTCGAGATCTTCCCTCATCCGAATCAGGAAGTTGTTCAATAGCATAGCCATAGTTAGCTTCATCTATAGTAAGATATCCATGCCCCGGGAAGCCAAAAAAGGAAAATGGAAAAGCGTAGTTTTCTTGAAAATTTTGATTTTCGGCTTGAATGCGATCTACTTTTCCTTGAACACAAGCCATCCACTCAACCAACAAACCTCGCATAGTTTTATAATATTTTAACTTTTCTCTAAAACTTTTGGAAAGTCTTTTATAATCCTTTTGCATATAACATTGTTGTAAATATTCTTTTAATTTATAGTCTACAATCGATGCGCTCGATGCCACATAACGTCTTGTAGTATTATTAGAAGTAACTAAAGTAAGTAAAAGTTGCGTTAAAACTTCAAAATAAGGTTCCTCCGTTCCATCGAGTCGCAGATCAATTCTTTTATCTCGTGCACTATGGATAATTTTTTGCCTCCTTAACTCAGCTAAAGTAGTAATAGACTTGACAATCTTCTCATTTAATTGTTCATTAAGTGTCATAGGTTTAAAAAGACAACAATAAACTTTCAAATCGCGGTAAAAAATGGGATAATCTTTCCCGCCAACGTCCCAAGTATGCTTTTGAGCTTCTTTTTTCACCCTTACAATAAATAGATCGAATTGATCGCTTTGTAATCTTGGAAATCTTTGCTGCAAATAAGCTTTAAATGCTTCTTCAGTATATAAAGAAGTGAGAAGATCGATATCCGTAATATCATTAAACTGAATCTCACCAATAGCAACGGTATCACATATATGACCATCTATAGAATACATCAAATAATAAAATGGACCATTTTTTTTCACAAAAACACCTTCTTATCTTTATTTTAACTTAAAATACCAATGATTGGCAATCAAAAGCGTGTATGGTTTTCTAAAAAAACACCATAATACTAGTGGGAGGTAAAAAAGAAATGAAAAAAAATGAAAAACGTGATTCTAGAAAACAACAACAACGTAACGAAAAGAAAAATCAAAATCAAAAGCAAAATTCTAGAAAAGAAGAAAATAACAGAAATTGTTAATAATAACTTGAAAAGGAATGACGATGAATTCATTCCTTTTCTTTTTTTGCTCTAGGATGTGCACTTTCATATTCTTCTTTCATTTTTTCGTTCGAAACATGTGTATAAATTTGGGTAGTAGAAATATCGCTATGGCCTAAAAGTTCTTGAATAACTCGCAAATCGGCCCCATTTTTCAGTAAATGTGTAGCAAAAGAATGCCGCAAAACATGAGGAGAAACACACTTTTTTAAACCAACCTTAACACATAATTCTTTTAACAGTTTATACAATCCTTGTCTTGTAATTGGTGTTCCCCGATTATTTAAAAACAACTCATCATAATTTTTTCCTTTTTTGACAAGCAAGCCCCGATAATTCTTTAAATAAAGGCTTAAATACTTCTTGGCCGTCTCATTAAAAGGAATAATTCGTTCCTTACTCCCCTTCCCTTCTACCTTAACGCAATCGTTATCGAAATCAACCATATAAAATTTTAAGGAAAGAAGCTCACTTACCCGCATTCCCGTCGCATATAAAAGCTCAAGCATAGCCTTAGTTCGATAATCGTAAGCCGTTTTTAAAGGAAATGACAGTAACAAATCCACTTCCTCATAACTAAGATACTTAGGAAGTCTTTCCGTTAATTTAGGCATTAAAACGCCATCACAGGGATTTTTACCCAAACGGTCATTATCGACCATAAAACCATAAAAACTGCGTAAAACCGTTAAATAATGTGCTTTGGTTGTCTCCTTTTGATGAACACTTTGAATAAAGTGCTCAATCTCTTTTTTAGAAACCTTTAAAGGATCCTGTTTATTTAAAAATAACCAAAACGTATACAAATTATTTTCATAAGATTCCACCGTATTAAAACTTAACTTTCGCTCATACTTTAAAACGCGAATATATTCCTCCATCACTGGTGGTAAACACTCTTTATCTATTACTCTTTTCATATAATTAGTATAACGATTTTGTTTTTCCTTGTCAAATCTGGTATAATAATCTAAGGTGATTACAAATGGAAATATTAGCCAACCAAATGCGTCCTAAAACATTAAATGAAGTCTTTGGCCAACAACATCTTATTGGAGAAAATAAAGTTCTTTCTAATCTTGTTCAAAACAACCATATTGTATCAATGATTCTCTATGGTCGTCCAGGAACCGGTAAAACCTCGATCGCTAATGCCATCGTTCACGACTTAAAAAAACCCTATAAATTTATGAATGCTACGATTAACAATAAAAGTGACTTTGACATCGCTATTGAAGAAGCTAAGATGGAAGGGGATATGATTCTAATTATCGATGAAATTCATCGGATGAATAAAGATAAACAAGATCTTCTTCTTCCCTATATCGAATCAGGTCTAATTACCTTAATTGGTCTTACAACATCCAATCCCTACCATAAAATAAATCCTGCCATTCGTAGCCGTGTCCAAATATTCGAACTCCACGACTTAACAGTTGAAGATATCATAGTCGGCTTAAAACGCGCAATAACTAAGCTTCCCGACTGCCAAATCGATGAAGAAAGTTTAGCCTTTATTGCTACATCTGCTAGTGGCGATGTCAGAAGTGCACTGAACCTATTAGAAACCGCATATTATTCCACCAAAGACCATTGCATCACTTTAGAAACCTTAAAAAGCATTCAATCCAAACCGGTCTTTTTTCACGATAAAAATGAAGATGGCCACTACGACGTCCTATCTGCCTTTCAAAAATCTATTCGAGGAAGTGATGTAGATGCCTCATTACATTACCTAGCTAGACTAATTGAAGCCGGTGACTTAGACAGTATCTACCGTAGAATGAGCGTCATTGCCTATGAAGACATTGGTCTTGCTAATCCATCAATTGGGCCAAAAGTCATGGCAGCTATTGAAGCCTCAGAACTCGTAGGTCTTCCTGAAGCACGAATTCCATTAGGAACAATCGTTACCGAAATGGCTTTATCTCCAAAGTCAAACTCAGCGCATATAGCCTTAGATGAAGCCTTAAATGACATTCACAAAGGCAATACAGGCAACGTCCCAGATCATATCAAAACCAATAGTCAAACCTACTTATATCCGCATAATTATAAAAACGCCTACGTTCGTCAAGAATACTTACCGATAAATTTACGGGGCAAAAAATACTATCATCCGAAAGACAACAAATACGAAAACAATTTAAACAAATTATGGCAAGAAAGGACGAAAAACAAATGAAAATAGCACTTATTGGCAGTGGAAAATACAGCTTTGCCATTGCCTCATTACTTTTACAAAAAGCAAATAAACTTACCATGTGGACTCACGATAAAACCTTTACTTTACCCGAATCTTATCAAAAGAAAATTGACCTAGAAACAGATTTAACCAAAGTCATCCAAGAAAATAACATTATCTTTTTATTAATCTCTAGTTCTTACGTTGAAACTACATTTAAAGATCTTCCCAAAAACCTCTTTAAAAACAA
The DNA here is from genome assembly GCA_944363675.1 of uncultured Bacilli bacterium. GTDB lineage: Bacteria > Bacillota_I > Bacilli_A > RF39 > UBA660 > Ventrenecus. The sequence goes on from CALVUT010000084.1 coordinate 30,986, forward strand.
ACTCCTCATCATTGGTACAAAAGGACTTTTACCCTATAAACCCTACTACATATCCAAATACTTACGTAAACAAAAACACATTCGCAACTTAATATACTTTGCCGGGCCGAATCTAGCAAGTGACCTAGAACACCTCTTCCCAACCTCAATGACCTTTGCAATAACAAAAAAACGACAAATCAACCAAATTAAAAACCTCTTCCCAGACTTTATTAGTGCCCATTTCACATACCTATTTGAACCCATCGAACTAGCCAGTACCTTAAAAAATATCTATGCCATCGGTTCAGGAATATTAGAAGCCAAATACCATAGCCAAAGTACAACCTTTGCCTACCTAAGCAAAGCCTATGATGAGTGTCTGTCCATACTCGATCAAATTGCCAATTATACAAAATATATGCGCGACTTTAAATACATACCATTAGATATCACAGGCGACTTTTTCTTGACCGGAACGATGAGCGAAAGCCGCAACAAAAAATATGGGACACTCATGTATAACAAAGAAGCCAAAGCAAAATACGAACAGGAAAATACCATTGAAGGTTTAATAAATTTACCAAATGTATACAAACTTCTAAAAAAAAGAAAAGTCAAAGCTCCCCTCTTCTATACCTTATATCAAATCATCTTCCAAGAAAAAGATCCCAATACCCTTGAAGAAGTTACCTTCCATTAACTTCTTTTTCTATGTCTAAAATGACATATAAAGCGAGCTTTGCTCCGGCTTGCATCACAACAGAACATAAAGATCCAAGCTGGGCCTGTTTTAAAGGCAATGTCTTACTCCAAAGAACCCTACTTTGTAGACACTTCTTATCATCCTTTAACTCGCTACGTATTCTTTTAGCTAAAGGATCATTATACGTATCTTGAAGTTTAACAACCTCAAAATCACCAATAACACGATTCGCCGTTCCCATACACGAAATAAGCTTCGTAGAACCTCTAAAAACCTTCATTAAAGCCACTTTAACACTAATGGTATCACAAGCATCAATCACATAGTCATATGCCTCAAAATCCATATCTAAAACATTTTTCTCATCAAGTCTCTTATCTATACCTTGAATATCGATATCTGGATAAATCAATTTAGCCCTTTTAACACCTTCAATAACCTTAGAGTTGCCAAGACTATCTCGCGTAGCTAAAATTTGCCGGTTTAAATTTGACTCTTCAAACACATCACAATCAACAATGGTAATATGCCCAACACCAGATCGAATCAAACACTCCAAAGTGTATCCCCCAACACCGCCTAGCCCAATAAGAAGAACATGGCAACTTTTTAATCTATTTACAACCTTATTACCTAAAAGAGTACTCGTCCGTTCAAACATAATTTATCCTTTCTAAGCATTAAAAAAACCAAATGCAAGCAGTGTGATAAAATCCCGCTCACTCGCAGGTGGGCATCTCACTTATGCTTTAGGATCCTAATTCACTTAATGGATTAGTCTTCAACACCACATAAGGTTCTGATTCCCTTATATCACCATAGTCGGTTTTATGTAACTATCCTACATTTGGTAATTTAATTATACTATAGAATAATCAGGATAACAAGTAATTTGACATAAATTGACAACTCTAAACACTTTCAACGGAATACGGATTAGAAGCACTTCCGCCACCAGATTTTAGACTATTTGCTTTTAGGCTAATGACAGGCCTTACACCGTTCGAGAAATATACGTAGTAGTTGACGTTGGCATTACCTATCAACGGAACGACACGAACAAGCGCATAGACATTAAAGGTATAAGGTGACATAGTCCAGTAAACGTTTCCAGTGTATAAATAATAACCATAATTATTGCTACTATATCCTCCGGCTAAAACAACTTCATCTGTTGTAACTAGTCCGATTGGATAACTTAAATCTCCATTTCCTACTACTTCATCATCTACTGTAAAGCGATCATTTTGCTCTACACAGGTAAGTCTTGGATATTGGCGTGAAGATGAACTGCTCCATGGACTTCCGTTCCATCGATAGTGAGTTACACTTGTTCCTATACCAGTTCCACTATTGGATGAACCAAACGAACGATCATTACAAAATAAAGTGTCTGCAATATATTGTTCATACTCTGTACCAAGTATGTGTTCTTCATACCATTCATCTACTTTTCCTTTAATAGTACTATTGGTTATGTTAGCATGAGTATCTTCATAAGTTGTTCCCGTTCTACTTATGGTATAGGCATTGGCTGTTGTAATGGTGTTTTCACTTTCTAGGTAATATAATGTTGTACAACTAGAACTATTACTTGCACAAGTATACTTTCCTACTTGACTTCCATCATATACACTTCTTGTATAATCAGTTAATCGAAATTGTCCCGTTGTTTTATCAAAAGTATAACTATTTCCATAATAGTAATAACTTGCAAATGTTCTTGTGCTTCGACTTGTCCCGTGGTTTTCTTCATAGCCTCCCTCTACACTCGTCCTAGTATAACTATATACATAACCTTGATAAGAATTAGAATATTCGTCAATCAAATAAAGAGTTGTACAGTCCGTTGATGTGCTAGAACAAGTGTATTTTCCGACTAAGTCTTCACTCCATAAAGCTTGTGTAGGATTTATTAAAGTATATGTTCCTGTTGCTGTATCAAAGGTATAACTATCCGCATAATAGTAGTAATTATTTAAGCTTAGACTGCTTGTGGTTTCACTTGTCTCAGGTTCTCCCCAATAATTCTCTCCATACATATAGCCGACATACGCATTGTTATCATAACGGGAATTGTATGCACTGGTTCCTATTTGAGTATAATCTGTACTTGAATCATTATATCCATTTTTTAAAACATCACTCTTATTTGGCAAAGCATCAATCACACTGGCATCTCCAGCATAAACCATTCATATACTTCCATCTCCATTGATTCTTAGTATTCGCCAGTAATATCCTCCAAACTTAACCCAATTGTTTTCTACATTTCCCCGATAATAATAACTCGTTCCATAATCATCTGGGGCACTGCATAAGTATCCATTATTTTCTTCTTCATCAGTATTCTGTACAGTTCCGTCTGCATTTACAACTGGGCATCCTTCAGTATCTACATCTGCTAAGATACTACATTGAACGGAGTCTTCACCATACTCATTAATACATAACTCATAATCACTTGGCATATGATCTATGTAACTTGCTGTGATTGTAATCTTACTAGCAAAAGTAGTATTCATGACATCAGCATCTTCCATTGTAATATTCTCATCAATCCATAACCGTAAATCATAGGCCACACTCTCATTGTGATCTAAGTAACCTGTTTTAAGTTTAAAAGAGGTCCTGGCATTATCTAATGTCGTTTTAACAACTTCATTAGAAGATAACAACACGGGTGTGTCTTCATCTAACTCGACTTTAATTGCCTCATAACGACTCAATGTTGATGTATTTAATACTTCCAAATTCACTTGATAAGAAGCATAATCATCACAAGTATTGGTAATGGTAAATGTATAAGGTGTTAAAGTCTTACCTTCTTCATCCGTCAACGGATATGTTTTCTCCAGTTGAATAGCTTCTGTATCTTCAGTAAAACTTATCTGAAAACAGGTTGAAGCTATCGTATTTTCTCCTTGTTGATTTACCGTGAAAATCCACAAAGCATAGGACACACCTATAATACACAAAGTACTAAAAGAATGCCAACAAGATAATATGCTTTCTTAATCTTAATCTTCTCCCATAAACTTTTCAATATAAACACCTTCTCCTACTAACTTGTTCTATTCTTTTTATGATAATACAAGTATAACACAGAAAATGTTTATTTATCAATTTTAAAAATAGTTTTATATATTTAGAATTTATGTGTTGAAAGAAAAACAACTGTATTTCTACAGCTGTTTAGCAAAAGTTTAAGCAACTCTCGGATTAGGATTTGCCGGTTCAATTTGCGGTGGTTCTCCAACATTCAATGTACTTTGAAGTTGTCCTGGAACTTGCGACATAGTTTGTCCTTGCGTTGCAGGCTGAGCCACTTCAACACTCCAGCACTTAGAAACATCACAGTTAGATGAATATGGAGGTGGATCTGGCATATTCATTTTCACAATCATTGGAATTTTAAACGCGCCACCAAAGGCGACACATGTACCAGGTTGTAATGTTTTTTGCTTTTCAATAACATCACTAGAGATATTTGGTAGCATCTCTTCAATGTATTTCAAGTCCTTTGGATGGGTCATTTTAAAAATTAAGAAATTAGAAATCTGGGCAATAACCGTATCACTTATTTCTACAGGTCGTTGCGAAATAACACCGAGTAAAGCACCATATTTACGACCTTCTTTAGCAATACGATCAAAAATATTATAACCAAGTAAGAATGTGTCAGTATCATTTTGAATATAACGATGGGCCTCTTCCAAAATCAAATGCATTGGCATAGAAGCTCTATCTTTTAAAGATTTCGTATAATCAAAAAGCAACCGACAAATAATCTTAACAATTACCTTTGCATAGACATCATCCACATCTTCTAAGTTAATATTAATAATTTGGGCCTTCTTACCATTTTTCATAATAAGAGAATTTACAAAATCTGTTGGGGTAACATAGCCTTTATTTACAAAATAATTGCCAACCTTTGTATTTAAAATACTAGATAAACGCACTTTGATCATAATAGCATCATCATAAACCTTACTGTTGTTCTGAAATCCTTCACTGATCAAAGTAAACTCCAAAGCTTTTGAAAAATCTAACATCGAATAAGAATAAACCTCAGGTTCTTTAGTCTCTTCTAAAGTGTCGTCAACATGCTTTAAAATATAATCCGTAATTAAAACAGATTCACCAAAATAACCATTAGAATCAATTTCAAAACATTCTGAAAAACTTCTGGAATAACCTAAACCAGCAATTCTTGAGTCAAAATTAAAATCCGGTGTGTGACATACCTCAATAATCGTAAATATTTCATTTTTCTTATATGCCGTAGTTTGATTACTAAATAAAATAGCAAGTAAAGCTTTAGCAATCAAATGATTTTTATAACGCTCACTTTCTTCATTATTTTGACTAAAAATCTTAGCTAAGCGAATAGTTCTTTCAATAATTGGAAGTTGACTATGACTACTTGCTTGTAAAAGTAAAGCCATGTCATCTAACTTTAACAAACTCACTGGAATTTCTAATGGCACATCATCAGGCTCAGTAACATTGGACGTAATAAATTTATACTGATAATTCGGATTATAATTACTAATCCCCCTTAAAGCATTTTTATATTCTCCATAGGCATCAAATAAAAACAAATTCATGTTGCCATTAAAAACAGATTTATCCATAAATAAATTCTGAATAATTCTCGAAATACCATGCGTTTTACCAGCACCAGAGTTACCACAAATAAAGAAGTGGTTTGAGAAAAACGCATTAACCTTAGGAAATACCGTATAATTTTTATAAATTGCACTTTGACCAAGTTCAAAAGACGTTTTATCTTTTACCCCAATAAGCTCTTGTAATTCGGCACCATTAATAATTCTTATTTTACTAGATAAAAGTGGCTTGCGAATAACACCATTAACATATCTACCATCAATATATTCTCCTAAAAAACGAATCTTAATAATATCCGGATTAATCTCTGAAATTTCCCCTAATATTCTTTGATTAGGTGCCTCAAAAATAACATGGACATTCATTAAATCCATAGATTCATCACTTTTTAAAGTGTTTTCCAAATGGGCAACCGATTCACTAATATAAATAATTCTTCCAAACATTTTTCATACCCTCTATTCTATTTATGATTATAACAAGAAAATTAAAAAAAATCTATGCTTAATTCATAGAATCCTATTTTCCTCTTCTATTTTTTAAGATAAAGCATACATATAACTAATTGGTATTAAAATCAAGTGAACCATTTGGTTATATGAAAAAATAGATATAGGTGATTATCATGAATATTGATCGTTTAAAAGAAATCAGACAAGATCGAGATTTACAACAAAAAGATGTAGCCAAGATCTTAAGGACAAGTCAAGTCCAATATTCTCGGTATGAACGGGGTATTCGTACTATTCCTATTGATAAACTTGCTTTACTGGCCAAATATTATGATGTTAGTGTCGATTATCTACTCGGACTTACAAATGAACGAAAACCATATCCTAAATCTAAAGTATAAAAAAAGAAATCATTGTCGCCTTTGATTTCTTTTATTTAAAACAACTAACATAGCCTCTTTTAAAGAAAAATTTGTCTGATAAAAAGAATTAACTGCTGTTAAGAAAACTTTACACATTTGCTGTAAATTTTCAAAAGCTCTTTGTTTTCCTTCAGCTGTCCTAGCCTTACTATAGCGATGGTAAGCCTCTACTATAGAAGAAAGCCAGCCATAAAGCTCCTCTTCTGTCATCTTTTAGCCAATTCTTTCATCAATATCTCTTTCGTCATAACTGGATTAGCTTTGCCACGAGTCTCTTTCATAACTTGACCCACAAAATAATCAAAAAGATTTGTTTTGCCGTTTTTATATTGTTCTATTTGAGCAGAGTTATGATCTAAAATAGTAGTAATAATGGTACTTAAAACAGACACATCAGAAATTTGAGCATTATCCTTACTTATATAATTTTTAGGTTCTTTTTTCTCCTCACATGCTTTATAGAAAATTTCTTTGGCTTGTTTTGAAGAAATACTGCCCTCTTTTATTGCATCCGTAATTTGTTTTAAATAAGCTGGTGTAAGATAAAAGTCTTCAATACTAAGATCTTCCTTATTTAATTCGCCAACGATAGTTACAGTTACCCAATTGGCTGCGGTTTTCGCATCCATACCTAAGCGAATACATTCTTCAAAATAATCCGAAATAGCTTTTTCTTTAATAAGGACATTGGCATCATATTCACTTAATTGATATTCATGGATATACGTCTGTTTTCTTTCCGAAGCAAGTTTAGGAATTGAAGATGCGATTTCGTCTAACCATGTCTTAGTCACTTTAAACTTTGGAATATTTGGTTCTACAAAATATTTATAATCTAAAGCATCAACTTTACTACGCATATAAATCGTGCTAAAGGTATCTTCATCCCACCGTCTTGTTTGCTGAGGCATTTCATCATAAGTACCGTTTTCCTTTAACTCGAGTTGGCGTTCAATCTCGTAATTGATCGCATCCCGTACACCTCCAAAAGAATTGACGTTTTTCATTTCTACTTTTGTTCCCCAGTTTTCCGGATTACTTTCATCCAAAGAAGCATCCATAATAGATACATTAACATCGCACCTCACTTGTCCTTTTTTCGTATCGGCATCCGAAATACCAGCATATTGATATACACTGCGCATATGTTCCAAGAAAGCCATAGCTTCTTCACCAGAATGAAAATCCGGCTCGGTAACAAGCTCAAGCAAAGGCACACCTGAACGATTATAATCAATCGTACTCGTTGTTTCATAGTGATCTAAACTAGCTGAGTCTTCTTCTAAGTGAATATTATTAATTCGTACCCTTTTCATTTGACCTTTATATTCATAATCTACATATCCATAAATACCAACGGGAATAGGCTTAGTTTCCTGGGTAATTTGATAACCTTTAGGTAAGTCGGGATAGTAATAATTTTTTCGTTCAAACCAAATGTATTCTGGCTGAGTGCAATTAGTAATCATGCTGGCCATTAAAGCAAGACGAACAGCCTCTTTATTGACTACCGGAAGAGTTCCTGGAAACCCCATATCTAAAGGTTGAACACAAGAATTCGGTTCATCGCTATAAGTATTAGGGGCCGTAGAAAAGACTTTACTTTTTGTTTTAGAAATTTCACAATGCATTTCTAACCCGATTTTTGCTAAATACTTAGTCATGGTGCACCTCCTTCGCAATTTGATCTTTATAATTCATTTGACTTTCTAAATCATGAGCAATGTGCAAAGTAAGCTCATCGTTATAACAATTGCCTGTAATATTAATACCCACCGGCAAACCGCCAATAAAACCATCAGGAATTGTAATAGAAGGAAACCCTCCAAAATTACCAATCTGTAAATGTTCTTCAAGTATCTGTGTATTTTCGTCCAAAATGTCTGTAGAACCTTCTAACTTTTTAGCAGGTCCACTACCAACAGGTAAAATGACGGCATCATAGTCTTTAAAGATCTCTTTATAACGATCGACAATCAGTCTTCTGACTCTCTGAGCATTACGGAAATACCTTTCTTGATTTTCCTTTTGTAAAACATAAGAACCAATGACAAACCGTCTTTTAATCAAAGACGAAAATCCTTTCGTACGATGATCCTTAATCATATCGACATAATTATCCCCTTCACCTCGAGGTCCAAAGACAATACCAGTCAAATTGGATAAATTACTTGTTGCTTCGGCACAAGACAAAACCACATAAACACTTGGGACAGCTTTAAGTAATTGCTCATCAATACTCACTTCATCCACTGTATAGCCAAGATCCTTTAAATGATTTAACGTTTTTTGGAAGTTTTCTAAATGTTCTTTTAGTTCCGCAGAAGCATTTGGATAATTTTCTAAAGAACAAATTTCCTTAATCGTACAAATTTTCTTTCTGCCTAAATCTTTATCCAAAGAATCATACAAATGAACCTGAGAAGAATCCCAACTGGTCATATCTTTCGGATCAATACCCTTCATTGCATCCACGACAATCGCAGCATCTTCCACACTTCTTGTCAAAACACCACAATGATCTAAACTAGAAGCAAAAGCAAACAAACCATAACGACTAATCATGCCATACGTAGGCTTATACCCGACAATACCACAGTAAGCTGCCGGTTTACGAATAGAGTCTCCTGTATCACTTCCTAGAGCATAAGGATAAACCCCACTAGCAACAGCTGCCGCACTTCCAGAAGAACTACCGGCACACATACGTGTGTGATCCCAAGGATTGGTGACCACACCAGTATGACAAGTCGTTCCAGTCCCGCCCATTCCAAATTCGTCTAAAGCGGTTTTATTTACTGGTACGGCCCCATGACGAGCTAAATTTTCAACAGCCGTTGCTGAGAAAAAAGGCACATAATCTTTAAGTGTATTAGAAGATCCTGTCGATAAAATTCCCTTTGTTGAATAATTATCTTTAATACCATAGGGAATACCACTGAGGTAATCGTCAGTAACTTCTTTTCCCTTTGCTTCATCTAAAATCGTCACAAAAGCATTACAACTTGCCTGCACCTCATGAGATTTTTCTAAAGATTCACGAACAAGCTCATCACTCGTTACTTCCCCTTTTTTAAGTAGCTTATGTAATTCTAAAATTCCTTTATCCATATAGGCCATTATCCCACCACCTTTGGTACCACAATACAAGCGCCATCTTCATCATCACTGTTGCGTAGTAAATCATCGATAGGCACAGGCTCACTTGCCACATCTTCTCGCATTTCATAAACAAAATCATCTAAGGCATGCGTCATTGGCTCAACTTTTTGAATATCGGGAATCTTCTCTACAGCTTGCAGACTTTCATCAATCACATCAAATTCACTGACAATCATATCTTTTTCTTCTTCAGTTAAACCAATCAAAAGCTTGTCGGCATAATCATCAATCATTTCTTTTGTAAATTTACTCATTTTTCCTTCACCTCTATCTTAATTCCTAACTCTTTTAATTGCTCTTTTGAAAGTTCACTAGGCGAACCCATCAAATAATCAGCACCACTAGTGCTTGTTGGAAAGGCTTGAACTTCCCGTAAGTTTGGTTCATCTAAAAGAAGCATCAAGATCCGATCAATTCCTGGAGCCATTCCCCCATGCGGAGGACATCCATATTTAAAAGCCGTGATAATCGATTGAAACTTCTTTTCTACATCTTCCCTTGTATAACCAACCACCTCAAAACCATGAATCAAACTATCGACTTCATGATTGCGAATTGCACCACTAGCCATTTCGTAACCATTGCAAACAAAGTCATATTGATAGGCCAAAATATCTAAAACGTCCTTTTCTTCATAATCTTTCATGCCACCATGAGGAAGACTAAAAGGATTATGACAAAACTCAATCTTTCTTTTCTCTTCGTCATACTCAAACATCGGAAAATCCTTGACGATACAAAATTCAAACCGATTCTCGTCAATCAATGCCATCTTTTTTCCTAAATAATCCCGAATCTGACCAGCATATTTCAAAGCGGTCTTCTCTTTGCGATTGGCAATGAAAAACATGACGTCATTAGCTTTCATATGTTCTTGAAAAATCAAACTTTTTCTTTCTCCATCTGTTAAAAACTTATCAATTGGCCCTTTAAAAGAACCATCTGAAAGTAAAGTAAGATAGCCAATCCCAGGCATGCCAATGCTACTTGCAAACTCGACAATTTCATTAAACCAACTATTTGAATTTTCCCCAATACCTGTCACAACAATTGCTTTAACAAAACTCTTTTGAAAAGGTTTGAATGTCGTCTCTTTTAAAATTTCGCTAACATCTGTAATGACTAAAGGATTACGTAAATCCGGTTTATCCGTGCCATACTTACTCATCGCTTCTTGATACGTCAAACGCTTAAATGGCCTTGAACTAACCTCTTTATCGGAAAACTTCTTAAACGTATCATAAAAGATTTCTTCACCAACCTGAAGCACATCTTCTTCCGTCACATAACTCATCTCATAATCGAGTTGATAAAACTCTAATGTTCGATCTTTTCGGGCGTCTTCATCCCGAAAACATGGAGCAATCTGAAAATACTTTTCGACACCCCCAACCATTAATAACTCTTTATATATTTGTGGAGCCTGCGGAAGCGCATAAAATTTTCCTTTAAAATTACGTGAAGGAACGACAAAATCTCGAGCACCTTCCGGACTAGAAGCCGTAAGAATTGGTGTTTGAACTTCCATAAAACCTAGATCATACATCTTGTTGCGTAAAAAATGCAAAAGCTCATGACGCATTTTTAATTTCTGTTTAACTTTATCATTACGTAGATCCAAATAACGATATTTAAGGCGAATATCTTCATTTGATTTCTCACTCCGCCAAATCTCAAAAGGTAAAATGCTCTGTGCTTCACTTAAAACATCCAATTCTTGGACGAATAACTCAACTTCTCCTGTTTTAATATGAGGATTATACGTTTCTTCACTGCGCAAGCGAATAAGTCCCTTAACCCGAATAACACTTTCCTTTGTTAAATGAGCAAAAATCGTATCGTCATTACTCACAACTTGAACAACTTCAGTCGTATCTCGTAAATCCAAAAACAAAACACCACCATGGTCCCGGATTGTCTCAACCCAACCGCTAATGGTAACCTCATGATCTAACATTTCTCTAGAAACATCTTTGCAATAACAAGTTCGATAACTATTTGGTTGCATAATATCCTCCTTTAAAAATCACAATTTCCTGGTGTTCTTGGATATGGAATCACGTCGCGAATATTATCCACTCCAGTAAGATAGATAAGTAACCGCTCAAAGCCCATGCCAAATCCTGAATGCACCACACTACCATAACGACGTAAATCGGTATACCATTTCATTTCTTCTAAATCCATATCCAGTTCTTTCATTCTTGTCACTAACTTATCGTAGTCTTCTTCTCTTTGACTGCCACCCATAAGTTCTCCTGATAATGGCACTTCAAGATCAACCGCCCGAACTGTTTTTCCATCATCATTTTGCTTCATATAAAAAGCCTTAATATCTTTAGGCCAATCCGTTATAAAAACTGGTCCATGAAAATATTCTGTAATATAAGTCTCATGTTCTTTGTGAATATCTTCACCATACTCTGGCTCGAATTCCCATTTTTGATTTGCATTCTTTAAAATCGTAATGACTTCCTCATGCGTTACGCGAGTAAATGTTGAACGAACTAAATCCTCTAATTTCTGCACTAATCCAGGAGATTGAAATTTATCTAAAAATAAAAGCTCATCCTTAGCATGCTCTAAAGTATAAGAAACAATGTATTTTAACATATCTTCTTCAATATCCATAAGTCCATCCAAATCACAAAAAGCAATCTCTGGTTCTATCATCCAAAACTCAGCCGCATGTGTCTTTGTATTCGAGTTTTCAGCTCGAAAAGTTGGACCGAACGTATATACTTTAGAAAAAGCCATAGCAAACGTCTCGGCCTCAAGTTGACCTGAAACCGTCAAGTTCGTTCTCTTGCCAAAAAAATCTTTTGTATAATCCACCTTGCCATTTAGTTTATCTAAAGGTAAAGTCGTTACCTCAAACATTTCTCCAGCTCCTTCACAATCACTAGCCGTTAAAATAGGCGCATGAAAATATACATAACCATTCTTTCCAAAATACTCATGAATAGCTAACGAAGCCACTGAACGAATCCGAAAAACTGCTTGAAACAAATTTGCTCTTGGTCTTAAATGGGCAATACTACGTAAAAATTCTTTCGTATGTCTTTTGGGCTGCAAAGGATAATCTGCATCACATTTTCCTAACACTTTCACTCTTTTTGCTTTTAATTCCACACTTTGATTTTTACCTTCACTTTGCACAAGTTCACCATAAACTTCAATAGAAGAGCCAAAAGGTATCGAACCGATCTCTTCAAAATCTTCCGTACCCTTATCATACACAACTTGTAAACGTTTCATACTAGTGCCATCAGATAACTCAATAAAACCTAAATCTTTACTATCTCTGTGACTACGAATCCATCCTGAAACACAAATATTGGCTCCAATGTAATCTTTTTCTTTTTCCCATAACTCATGTAAATACATATTCTTCATCCTTTCCTAAAAATTAAAAAACCTAAGTAAACTGTAAGGACGAAATAAATTCCGCGGTGCCACCTTACTTTACCTAGGTACTCTTTCTATAGTTTTATCGGTCCAACCGTTTTTAAGTACAATCAAAGAAGTGTTTTTCAAATACTTTTTATGAGGCATTTCCACCAACTAGCCCTCTCTTTCATAAAACAAATATTTTACTCGTTTCTTTCTTAAAAAGTTCTCTTTTATTTTATTCTATTTTTTTCTTCTCGTCAATTCTTTTTTTAGTTATTCCCAGAAAAGTGTCCTTTTCCAGTTTTTTGGGAATAACTAAGCCTCCTTCAAACTATTCTCATTTAATAAAAAATCATAAATACTCATATAAATAATGCCATGTTCATCTTGCCATTTAATAAAATGATCATAAACAACAACTATCTTTTTAAAGCTATCGTCAACACTCAATAAAGATTGAAGTTCTTGAGATCTTTTATCATCATCCATGATGTTATAAGCCGATTGAATATAATATTTTTCACTCCCTTTATTTACAACAAAATCAATCTCTAATTGTTTATACTCTTTCTTGCCATTGCCGTTGCTCTGTCTTTTTTCAACAACACCAATATCTACATTAAACCCACGTTTTTTCAGCTCAGTAAATAAAATGTTTTCCATAATGTGATTTTTTTCGATCTGTCTAAAATTAATTAGACTATTACGAATTCCTATATCTACAAAATAATACTTCGCTGGAGTTTCAATATACTTCTTTCCTTTAATATCATAACGTTTAGCTTTTTCTACTAAAAAAGCTTCTTCTAGATATTTTAAATATAAGGCAATCGTTTTTGTAGTAATATTCTTATTTCCCTTACTCACAAAAGTATTAAATAACTTAGTTGGATTTGTTAAAGAGCCAATACTGGAAGAAATCACCTCAATTAAAGTACGCAATTCCGCATCATTACGAATATCATTGCGTTCAATTACATCATTGATATATACATTGTCGCATTGATAGCTTAGATATCCAATTTTCTCTTCAGCAGTTTTAAAAGTCGCAATTAAAGGCAATCCACCATAAAGTATATATTCATCAAAACCTTCGATAGAATTTCCTTTATATATAGACATAAACTCTGAAAAACTTAACGGGTATACCCGAATTTCATCTCCACGACCCCTAAATTCTGTCACAATATCACTTGATAAAAATTTAGAATTACTGCCCGTAACATAAACATCCAGATTTTTTTTGCGCAAAAAACTATTTAAAACGCTTTCAAAATTTTCTACTTTTTGAATTTCATCTAAAAGAATATAATAAGTCTTGTCATCAATTACTTTGCCCATCACATAATCATAAAGCTTTTTCGGATCAAGATATTCCATATTTTCAATCGAATCTAATTCTAACTTTATAATATGGTCAGAATCCACCCCATTTTCTAATAAATAATTTTTAAAAATGGGATCTAAAAGATAAGATTTACCACATCTTCGAATTCCGGTTACAATCTTAATTAACTGATTTTGCTTTTTTTGTATTAGCTTATTTAAATAATAATCTCTTTTAATTTCCATATTACATCACAGCTACATTATACCTCAAAAAGAATCTTTTTAGCAATCCCTATTCCCAAAAAACTGGAAAAGGACACTTTTTTGGAAATAGCTAAATATTATCGTTCATTAAAGCATCTTTCCGTAATTGAATAAGTTCATCTTTAATCTTGTCAATTTCACTTTCCACATCTGTAATATCATTTTTAGAAACAGGAGAATTTTGTTTCATCTTATGTTTAACTGTCTGACTTTGGGCCGAAATCGTTAAAATAGTCTGTCCCAACTGTTCAAAAAAATTACCCAAAGAATTTTGCTGATTAATGCTAAGCGTCGGAGCAATAGCCATACCTATTAAAGTAGCAATACTGACAAACTCATAAGCATTTAAAGTATTTATCCAATTTGCCAAGAAGCCAAAATCTTGATGCATAAACTCATTAAAAGCTTTATTATCATAACAGTTCTTCATAAAACATTGTATGAAAAATAGTCATTATTTATTTTAAAGAAAAGAAAAAAGACCTTATAAAGTAGTCTTATAAAGTCCATGTAAATTACAATAAGCATAAATTGCTTTAATATCGGAAGTATTTAAAAAAGTTGCCGTAGGCTCATCCCCAGGATTCAAATATTTAATAGAATACCCATCGCTTCTTTCAACTAAAATCCACATAATATAATGTTCTTCCGTCATAGGATGATCCACTTCACCTACTCGAACAACACATTCATTATCCTTCATTTCATATACAGGTAAATGTTTTTCGTGTGCTCCATCGCTTGTATTTACTTCTAACTCTTTTAAAACTTCTCCACAACAAGTGAGCGCCTCACTTTTATCTTCAATTTTAGCTAATATATTGCCACATCTAAAGCAACGATATATCTTCATTTTTACCACACTCCTACATTCATTATAGAATAATTTTTGTATTCACGCAACCACAAGTTTTTTAATGTTAATCCTTTTTTAAAAAGATACCTTATCATTAATAAAAAAGATTCCGATATATATTGTATAATATCTCTTTGGAAAGGAGATGTTTTTATTATATGCATAATAAAGAGTATGCTTTAAAACTT
>CALVUT010000085.1 GCA_944363675.1 uncultured Bacilli bacterium
AGTTTTAAAGCATACTCTTTATTATGCATATAATAAAAACATCTCCTTTCCAAAGAGATATTATACAATATATATCGGAATCTTTTTTATTAATGATAAGGTATCTTTTTAAAAAAGGATTAACAATTCCATCTTTTTTCTTGACTATTTTTTCAACTTTTTTTACAATGAGTTTGGATGAGGAGGGCTTATGGCTTCTTTTGTTGTTCATTATCTTTGTGGATTGAAAATGTGCGCTTTTATGGAGGAAAAGTTTTCTTGTACTTTGTCTAAAGCCGAGAAAAACGAGTTTTTATTAGGTAATTTTATGCCTGATTCATCACATTTATGTTTTGATAGTTTTGAGGGCACTCCGTTGGAATGGAAGGAAGAAATTCAAAAAGAAAAAGTTTCGACGCATTTTCGAAATCCTATTCGCTCGTTGTACTGTATTCAGTGTCCATCTTTATCTTTGTTTTTATCTAAGTATGGTGCTCTTTTTTATAAACATTTATCTGTTTTAGGATATTTTTTTCATTTATATACGGATTGTTATTTTTTTCGAGATTTGTTTTTGCATTCTTTTCAATTTTTAGATGTTTCACTTAGACCAACTGTGGTGAAGAGTCGAGCACGTTTTGTTAAGGTGTTAAAAAATAATGTGTTATATCGGGTTAATGATTTTTGGAATCAAGGAGGTATTTATCAAGATTATACCGTTATGAATAGATTGCTGTTACAACGCGAGGATTTTTGCTTGGATTTTGATTCTTTAGAAGAATATGCCAAGAAGTATTTTGTTAATCCTGGAATTTGTGAGGTGGATTATTCTAAGGTTTGTTCTGTTCTTCAACAGACTCGAGAACATGTTTTGGAAAGTTTAGAATTAGAAAATTTAAAATTAAATGTTTTTTCTTTAGAGGATATCTTAGACTTTATGGATAAAATTGTGTATCGCTTTTGGAATGATTATGCTTTTTTGCTTGAAGAATATTTTCAATTAAGGGATGAAATTGGATAAAAACGAAATCTGTTTCGATTTTCTAAAGACAAACGATTATAATTATGTTAAAATGTTAATAGACTGAGATTAGAGGGTGGTATTAATGGCAAAAATTATTTCATTGGTTAATCAAAAAGGTGGCGTAGGAAAGACTACGACGAGTATTAATTTGGCAGCGGCTTTGGGTAAGGAAGGGAAAAAAACACTTTTGATCGATTTAGATCCCCAGGGGAATGCTTCAAATGGACTTGGTCTTAATAATAATGACTTTGATCATGATATTTATGATGTAATTACAGGTGGAGCAAATATTAAAGAGTCTATTATTAAGACTAAGTTTAAGAATTTATCTATTATTCCAGCGACGATTAATTTGGCTGGGGTAGATGTGGAGTTTGTTAAAAAAATGTTAGAGGATAATACTTTTCATCAAAATGAACAGCTTAGAGCGGCAATTGATGAGATTAAAGAAAAGTATGATTATATTATTATTGATTGTCAACCCTCTTTAGGTATTCTTACGATGAATGCATTGGTTGCTAGTGATTCGGTTATTATTCCGGTGCAATGTGAGTATTATGCTTTGGAAGGTATTACGCAGTTGTTGAATTCTATTATTATGGTTCAATCTAAAATGAATCCGGAGTTACGTATTGAAGGCGTATTACTTACGATGTTAGATGGACGTACAAATATTGGTTTAGAGGTTATTGAAGAAGTACGTAAGTGTTTTAAATCTAAGGTATTTAATACGATTATTCCAAGACTTGTTCGTTTGGTTGAGGCTCCTAGTCATGGTAAACCTATTAGTGATTATGATCCAACAAGTAGGGCTACGCTTGCTTATCAAAATTTAGCAAAGGAAGTGATTAGTCGAAATGGAAACTAAGCGTAAAGCTTTAGGAAAGGGTTTGGAACAACTTTTTTCTAATGAAGTTATTAATTTTGAAAATTTTGAAAAAAATGTTGTAGATGATGCTAAGAAAAGTGATATTGTTGAAGTTAAAATTAGCGATTTAAGAAGTAATCCTTATCAACCTCGTAAGACTTTTAATGAAGAAACTTTGAAGGAACTTGCTGATTCTATTTTGGAACATGGAGTTATTGAGCCAGTTATTGTAAAGAAGACGATTAAGGGGTATGAGCTTGTAGCTGGCGAACGAAGGACTAAAGCTGCAAAAATGGCTGGACTTGAGACGATTCCAGCGGTTATTCGTGATTTTAATGATCAAGAGATGATGGAAATAGCTTTAATCGAGAATATTCAACGTGAAGATTTAAATCCTATTGAAGAGGCTTCTGCTTATCAAAAGATTATTGAACTTGGAGGATTTACACAGGAGGAGTTTGCTAAAAAATTTGGTAAGAGTCGTAGTCATGTTACTAATATGCTTGGTTTGCTTTCTTTACCTGAAGTTGTGAAAGGATATGTTCAAGAAAAAAAGCTATCGATGGGTCATGCTAGGGCTCTTAGTAAAATAAGTGATCCTGAGAAGGTTTTAGCTTTGGCTGATAAAGTCATTAAGGATAATCTTAGTGTGCGTGGTTTGGAACAATTAATTAGTGAAGAGGATCTTCCTCGTAAGCAAGAGCAAACCAGGGTACGTGAGTCGAAGTCTATTCGTAATACCATTTATGAGAAAATGATGCGCGAAAAGGTTGGTACTAAGGTTAAGATTAATGCTAAAAAAATTGAGATTCCTTATGATTCTCCTAAAGATTTGGAAAGAATTTTAGAAATTCTTGGGATTAGAATTGAGGGATTATAATGGAAGGTATTATTGGGTTTGTTTTACAAAGAAAAATTGTTATGCCTGTTTTAATTATTTGTTCGACAGTATTGGTTGTTCGTGTTGGTAAGGCCATTGTTCATAAACTTTTTACACGAGGAAAAGATAATTTTGAAGCAAAGAAAAGAACTACAATTGTAGAGCTTGTTTCTAAAATTTTAAGCTTTTTTGTTTATGCAATTGCTGTGATTATGATTTTGGATATTTTTGGTGTGGATACCAATGGTATTTTGGCTTCTTTGGGAATAGCCGGTGTTGTTTTGGGCTTGGCTTTGCAAGATACTGTTCAAGATTTGATGAGTGGAATCTATATTATTTTAGATAATTATTTTGTGATTGGAGATACGGTGCGTATTGATAATTTTACTGGGGAAGTCGTAGAACTTTCTTTGAAGAGTACAAAAATTAAAGGATCTAACGGAGAGATTTATATTTTAGCTAATCGTAATATTGGTGCGGTAGTTAATTTATCTCAGTCACGTGCTGGTATTTCTATAAAGGTTCCAACGGCTTATGAGGAAAAAACAAGTAAGGTTGAAGAGGCTTTGCAAGATGTTGTCAAAGAAGCTTTGAAAATCCCAAATGTTTATAAAGATAGTGCGTATTTAGGCATTGATTCTTTTGATGCATCGGCTATAAATTATGCTATAATAATATATTGTAAATCAAGTGATCAGTGGGCAGTGAAAAGGAAAGTCTTAAAGTTAATTAAAGAAATGTATGAAGAAAGAAATATTAAGATTCCTTACGATCAGATAGAGGTGCATAATGGAAAGAAAAGTGTATAAATTAGGCGATCATGTGATTATGAGAAAGCCTCATGCTTGTAAGACAAATGATTGGATTATTACAAGAGTTGGGGTAGATATTAAGCTTAAATGTTCTTTTTGTGGACGAGAAATTATGATGGACCGTTTAGAATTTGAACGTAAGCTCAAGAAGGTCATGGAGGATAAAAATGAATAAAGTAAAAGACAAGTTATCCTTACATCCAATTATGACATTTTTGATTTTAATTGGGTTTACTATTATTTTAAGTGGTGTGCTATATTTACTTGATTTTAGTCAAAGTGTTTATACGATTAATTCTACGACATTGGAATATTCTGTTTCTACTGTGACAGTTTCTAATTTGTTTAGTGTGGAAGGATTAAAGTATATTTTTTCTTCTACGGTGTCAAATTTTATTAGTTTTGCTCCTTTGAGTAGTTTAATTATTATTTTAATTGGATTTGGAGTAATGGAGAAAAGTGGTTTTTTGAAGACTGCTATTCGTTTGGTAACCAAAAAGTTAAGAAAGAATACTGTTACTTTCTTACTTATTTTTATTAGTGTTATTTCTTCGGTTTTTGGAGATTTATCCTACATTATTATTTTGCCTTTGAGTGCATTGATTTTTAAATATGGTAAACGAAATCCGTTAATTGGTATTGTAGCTGCATTTGCTGGTCTTACTTGTGGTCAAGGCTTATCTGTTATTTTTACAAGTGTGGATAGCTCTTTACTTAGTTTGTCTTTGACAGCAGCTAGAGTTATTGATATTACTTATCGTATGGCTTCAATTAGTGGTGTTTTTATTATGGCTGTGGCGATTTTAATCTTGTCCTATGTTTTAACGGTAATCACGGAGAAGATGGTAGCGCCTCGTTTAGGAAAATATGATGTCGAAGAGCAAGAGGATGATGCTCCTTTAGCGAGAAGAGAAATTAGAGGCTTGGTTTTTTCTGTTTTAGGTGCTTCTGTGTATGTTATTATCTTTTTATATAATATTATTCCTGGTCTTCCTTTTTCTGGAAATTTACTCGATAATAGTCAAGTGTTATACATTGACAAATTATTTAGTTACAATTCTTTTTTCTCTAATGGTTTTGTTTTTATTGTAACAATTTTCTTTTTGATTTTAGGTTTGGCTTATGGTCTTGGAGCTAGGACGATTAAGAATCATCAAGATTTTATTGATACTTTGGGACATGCTTTGGATAATATTGGTAAAACTTTGGTATTGATCTTTTTTGCTTCGGTATTTGTTAGTTTGTTTCGGTATACTAATATAGGGACAATCATTGTGGCTTATTTAGGAAATTTGTTTCAACAAATGAGTTTTCAAGGATTACCTTTAATTATTTTCTTGTTCCTTATTGGGGCAATTTCTACTCTTTTTGTACCTACATCTGTTTCGAAGTGGACTTTGCTATCACCTGTAGTTATTCCTGTTTTTATGAATGCAGGTATGACTCCAGAGTTTGCACAGATTATTTTTCGGTTTTCGGAAGGTGCAACAATGGGTCTTACACCAGTTCTTGCATATTTTGTTATTTATTTAGCTGTTTTGAATGATTATTGTAAAAAGGGAGAAAATGTAAGTTTGTTTAAGGCTATTCGTTTGCAAGTGCCTTATGCTGTAGCAACTTTTGTTATTTTGTTGTGTTTACTTATCCTTTGGTATATAATAGGCTTGCCATTAGGAATAAATGGAGCAACAGTTTTGTAAGGAGGGTTTTTGATGTCTTTAAAAGCAGGTATTGTTGGACTTCCCAATGTGGGTAAGTCCACTTTGTTTAATGCGATTACCAAGAAACATATTTTGGCGGCTAATTATCCATTTGCTACGATTGATCCCAATGTTGGGGTGGTGACAGTTCCTGATTCAAGGCTTTCTTTTTTGGAAGAGCTTTATGTTCCAAAGAGTACGGTGCCTACTTCTTTTGAATTTACGGATATTGCTGGCCTTGTAGAAGGGGCTAGTAAAGGGGAAGGCTTAGGAAACAAGTTTTTGTCTCATATTCGGGAGGTTGACGCTATTGTTGAAGTTGTTCGTTGTTTTGATGATGAGAATATTATTCATGTTTCTGGGCGCGTTGATCCTATTAATGATATTGAGATTATTTCAGTTGAGCTTGTATTAGCTGATTTAGAGATTGTCGAGAATCGATTGGGGAAAATTGAAAAAAAAGCTCAGACTACGAAAGAAAAGGATGTTTGTCTTGAATATGCAACTCTTAAAAAGTGTTATGAGGCTTTGAGTAAAAATATTCCCATTCGTAAGATAAACGATTTTTCGGAAGATGAATTACAGGTTTTAAAAGGTTTTCGCTTTTTGACGGCTAAGCCAATTATTTATGTAGCTAACGTCAGTGAAGATGATGTGGTGTTAGGAGAAAACGATTATACGAAAAGAGTAAAAGAATATGCTAGTGAAGAGGATACATCTGTTATTGTGATGTGTGCTAAGTTGGAAAGTGAGATGGCTGAGTTAGAAGAATCGGATAAAAAGAATTTTTTGGCTGAGTTAGGTATTCCGACTAGTGGTTTAGATCGTCTTATTTTTGCTACATATCATTTGCTTGGCTTGGAAACTTTTTTCACTGCCGGTAGTGATGAGTGTCGTGCTTGGACATTTCGTAAGGGCATGACAGCGCGTGAGTGCGCCGGACTTATTCACAGTGATATTGAACGTGGTTTTATTAAAGCGGAAATAATGAAGTATACGGACTTAGAAGCTTTAAAGAGTGAAAAGAGTGTTCAAGAAGCTGGTAAACTTCATTTAGAAGGCAAGGACTATTTAATGCAAGATGGAGATATTGTGTATTTCCGGTTTAATGTATAATTATTGGAAAATATTTTTGAGTATGTTATAATAAAATACATAAAGGAGGAATTTAAGTGAATAGTCAAGCTTTGCTTTCTAAAGTGTTTTTGTGGATGTTTTTTGGCCTTTTAGTTACTTTTGGTACAGGATATGTAGTATCTATGAATCCAAATATGGTCCTTAATGTACTTGGGGGATACGGAATGATTATTTGTGTTTTGGTTGAACTCGCTTTAGTTATTTTTCTTTCTGCACGAATCACGAAAATGCAACCTATTACAGCGAAGATTAGTTTTCTTTTGTATTCGTTTGTTAGTGGATTAACTTTTTCTAGTGTTTTTGTTGTATATGAAATAACTAGTGTTCTATATGTTTTCTTGATAACAGCTTTAATTTTTGGGGTTTTAGCTTTTATTGGGGCAACGACAAAAATTGATTTGACTCGCATGGGTACATATTTGCTTATGGCTCTTATAGCTATTCTTATTTGTACTTTAGTTAATTTGTTTTTAAATAGTTCAACTTTTGATTTGATTATTTCCGTTGTGACCATTATTGTATTTTTAGGCTTTACTGCTTATGATGTTCAAAACATTTTAAAATTGTATGAATCGAATATGTTACCTGATGATAATTTAGCTATCTATGGGGCGTTAGATTTGTATTTAGATTTTATTAATTTGTTTTTGCAACTTATTCAGTTTTTAGGGAAAAGTAAAGATTAGGATGCTTAAAGCATCTTTTTTTCTTGGCTTTCCTATATTATAATGGATGTAGGTGATCTGTATGTTTTGCTTATTTTTTCTTTGTCACTTTATTCTTTTTATAGAAGTATGGTGGTTAATTCGTAAGAAGTTGAAAAGAAAAGGTATGCTTTTAGGGGTAAGCAATTTTCTTTTAATGATTGTGAATTTAATTGTTCTTAGGGTTAGTTTTTCTTTGAACATATCGACTATTTCTTATTTTCAGGATTATGTTAAGGAACACTTTTTTCTTTATTTCCTATGGTTTTTGCTCAACTTCTTTTTTCTTCTTTTTGTTGGTTTTTGTTTGTATTATGCTATTAAAAGAAAAAAGCAGAGTAAATTGCTTGAATTTGGTGTTTTTTTTGCGATAGCTGTTGTTTCTTTCTTTTTTGTATTTGTATTTTTTCAGAATTCTTCTTCAATTATTTTATTTTTATTCTTCGTTTGTTTGTGGATTTATCTTTTGCGATGTTATTTGCAAGAGGCAAAAAATTATTATTTGGCCGCGTTGATTTTGATTTTGGCTTTTCTTGGTTATTCTTATTTTACATATACTGGTGCCGCACGTCTTTATATTGCTTTAAAGGGTTATCCTCAAATTGCTTATGAGACTGGGTTAGAGGAGCTTAAATACTATCAAGAGAAGAATAGTCGTAAATACGCACTTATTCAAAGTGTTGATTGCAAAGAGCAGTGTATGTATGTTATTGAAGTGAAAAATTATGGTTTTGTGAAGATTGCTAAACAATAGTTTGCATTTTGCTTAAAAAATCGTTATAATAAGCATAGTTTTTGAAGTGGGGGAATATCATGGAAACAATTAAAACCCGAACGATTATGACCAAGTCAGATCAAGGTAATCGGTGGTTTGGAATTGATTATCATATGAATTTATATAAGGGATGTCCAATGGGATGTATTTACTGTGATTCTCGTTGTGAGGCTTATCATATTGATAATTTTGATCAAGTAAAGATTAAAGAGAATGCTTTGGAAATTTTAGAGGAAGAACTCAAAAGTAAGAAATACAAGGGTGTTGTTTCCTTTGGAACGCTTTCTGATCCTTATAATCCTTTGGAGGAGAAGTTAGAGCTTACGCGGAAGGCTTTAGAGTTAATTTTAAAGTATGGTTTTGGTGTCTCTATTGATACAAAAAGTGATTTGATTTTGCGGGATTTAGATTTGTTACAAGCAATTGAGCAAAAAAATAGTGTGATAATTAAGATTTCGATTACGACTTATGATGATGAACTTGCTCGTAAAATTGAGCCTAGGGTTATTAGTTCAACGAGACGTTTTGAGGTTTTAAAAGAGTTAACGGATCATGGCTTGTATGCAGGAGTATTGATGACGCCGGTTTTGCCTTTTTTGACGGATACGGAAGAAAATATTTTGAATATGATTAGCAAGAGTTCATGGGCAAATGCAAGGTTTATTTATACGAAGATGGGTATGACTTTGCGAACAAATCAACGAGAATATTATTATAATGCTTTGGATATTTTGTATCCTGGTTTAAAGGAAGATTATATTGCTGTGTATGGAAATCGAAATATTTGTAATACTTTGCAATATCGGCATTTGATGGAATTGTTTTTGAAACGTTGTAGTGAGGCTCATATTTTGACAGATATGGATATGATTATTAAGGCATATAAAAAAGAAATACCACAAAATGAACAGATGAGTTTATTTTAAAAAATTCTTACATTTCAAAAATTTGTGTGTTATAATGCAAATAACGTGTGGCGAAGAGCGTAAATCCAGTTTATGGGTTTACGTTCTTTTTTTGTCATATGTTTAGAGAGGGAGTTTTTTATGGAAGAGGTTGAAACTAATAAGATGGCGAGTACGCCAATGAAAAAATTATTTTGGAAAATGGGGTTACCTATGATTGTTTCGATGGTACTTCAAGCGTTGTATAATGTTGTTGATAGTATCTTTGTAGCAAATATGGGTGAAAAAGGTGCAATTGCTAATCAGGCTTTGACTTTGGCATTTCCTATTCAAATTTTGATTATTGCTGTTGGTGTAGGAACTGGTGTGGGGTTAAATACTTTACTTTCGCGTTGTTTGGGTGAAAAATCTTATGAAAAAGCAAATAAGGTTGCTGGAAATGGGATTTTTCTAAGTCTTTGTCTTTTTGTTGTTTTTCTTGTATTCGGCGCTTTTGGTTCGGAATGGTTTATTTCTTTGTTTGCTAACGGAAATGAAGAAGTTATTCAAATGGGGACTACTTATTTACAAATTTGTTGCTGTTTTTCTTTAGGATCTATTGGATATACCGTTTATGAACGCTTTTTGCAGGCAACGGGCAAGACGATGTTATCTACTATTGCGCAGATATCTGGGGCACTTGTTAACATTGTTTTGGATTATGTTTTTATTTTCCCTTTAAAAATGGGAGTAGCTGGGGCTGCTTGGGCTACTATAATTGGTCAGTTTGTTTCTTTATTTTTAGCTATGCTTTTTCATTATAAGTTTAATAAAGAAATTGGAGGCAGTTTGCGTTATATTAAACCGGAATTTGGTTTGATTAAAGAAATTTACCAAATTGGAATTTCTGCTGCCGTTATGCAAGCATTGCTTTCTGTAATGATGGCTGGGATGAATGCGATTTTGGGCTTAGCAGATGCTGATGCCACGGTTTTGGTTGGCTCATTTGGTATTTATTATAAAATTCAACAAATTGCTTTATTTTCGGCTTTTGGTTTGTCTAATACCATTATTTCTATTTTATCTTTTAATTATGGTATGAAGAACAAAAAACGGACGAATGCATGTATTCGATATGGTATTTTAGATACTTTTATCGTGACTCTTATTTTAACAGTTATATTTGAAGTTTTTGCGGGTCCTTTAGCTCAATTGTTTGGATTAAGTGGAGAGAGTACGGCCGAGATTATTACGATTTGTACTACGGCAATTCGAATTGCAAGTTTAGGTTATATTTTTATGGGCTTTTCGGTGGCTGTGCAAGGTGTTTTGCAGTCGTTAAGATATTCTTTTCGACCTTTGTTTATTTCTTTGCTACGTTTAGTTATTTTTGTTTTTCCTATAGCTTATTTATTTACTAAATCTAGTGATGTTACAACTTTAGTATGGTGGACTTTCCCTATTGCAGAAGTTTTGACAGCGATTGCTTCTGTGTTTATTTTGAAGAAGACTTATTCAGAAAAAATTGAGTCTATGGTTAGTGACGTTAAATCTTCTGATAATAAAAATTTGATTATTGCTATTTCTAGAGAACATGGAACAAATGGCAAGGAGATTGCACGTAAGGTAGCTTTGGAATTGAATATTGCTTTCTTTGATAAGGAGGAAATGAAAGATTACGCTACTAAAAATGGAATGACTTGTGCTAATCCATCTGAAACGGTATTATATGATACTTATTTGACATTAGATGTGGAAAAAGAATCAATGATTAAGCAGGCTCAAGTTATTCAAAAAATTGCTTCAGAACAGGCTTGTGTGATTGTGGGAAGAGCTGCGGATTATATTTTAAAGGATTATCCAAATTTAGTTCGAATATTTTTATATGCTCCACTTCAATATCGGATTTTAAAAGTTAGGGAAATTTATCAGGATTCTAAGAAAGAAGCTGAGGCGCATATCCTTCGTTCAGATAAGTCTAGAGCAAAGTATTATGAAGTGATTTCTAATCAGACTTGGGGAGATAAAAAGAATTATGACCTTTGTTTAAATTGTAAAATTGGAAATGATAAGATTGTGAAAATGATTTGTGATTATGTTCGAAATAAATAACGCCTTTTTAGGTATTATTTTTCTTTTTTGATCCATACTAAGATTGGGTGATTAAAAATGAGTGAAAAAGAATTGTTATATGTAGAGGATGCTTTAGGGCATTTAGAATATTTTAAAAGACATTTAGGGATAAATCAGGAATGTTTGTCTGAAACTAAGGAAGTTAGTTTGTTAAAAAAGATTGGAAAAAAGACAGATAAAATGTATCAAGATTTTTATGCTTTGGTGAAGGGAGAATAAGTATGGATAATAAGACAATGTTAGAAGGTATTTTATGGGATTTAAAAGCACTTGGTGATCTTTTCTTACATGGTTCTATAGAATCAGGTACGGTGAAGGTTCATCAGGCTTTTAAAGATAGTTTAAATGAAGTTTTAAATTTACAAAATGAACTTTATTTGTTTATGAGTGAAAACGGGATGTATACTGTGTCAAATGTAACTGAGACAAAGATTGAAAAAGTGAAAAATAAATATGCTGAAAATTTAGAGGAAGAGTAATCTCTTCTTTTTTCATATGATTTTCACAGAAAGAACAAAAAACTTTATTAAAATAATATTTGGTGATGCTAATTGAAAAGGAAAACAAAGAGTTTTTTAGTTTGTTTCGTTTCCCTGATTGCTATCATTGGAATCTTTTTTATTATGACATCAAATATGAAGGAAAGCATAGAAGAAAATACTAGTATTTCAGGTTAACATTTGCTATAATACTCGAAGAAAGAGTGATTTAGATGAAGAAAAAAAGTTTGATTGTTTTATTATTAACTATGGCTTTTCTTTTTGTGGCACCTAAGGCGGTTTTTGCCCAAGAAAAAGTCAAAGTTTATTTGTTTCGTAGTGATACTTGCCCTATTTGTCAAAAAGCCGTAGCGTTTTTTAATGAATTGGCAGAGGATGAAGAGTATAAGGATATGTTTGAACTTGTGGATTTTGAGGTTTCCTCTTCTAAAAATGCGAAGTTGATGAATGAAGCTAGTGAGGCTATGGGTGATGGTGAGGTTAGCGGTGTACCTTATATTGTTATTGGTGACCGTAGTTTCGGAGGATATACTTCCTCTTGGGATGATGATATTAAAGAAGAAATTAAGACGACTTATGAAGACGAAAGTTTTGTTGATCCTTTAAAAGACATTGTGGGGGAAACAGATAATTCTAACGACACACTTATTACTGTGGGTGTTTTAGCTGTCGCGGTTGTTTTAATTGGAGGAGTAATTTTCTTGGCTCGTAGAGGTTCTGAATCTTCTTTAGAAGAAGAACCAAAAGAGGCTATTGTAGAGGAAAAGAAAGAAGAAGTTAAGGAAGAAATTAAAGAAGAAGCTAAGAAGGAAGATGTTCAAGAAAAGAAACCTTCTTCAAAAAAGAAAACGGTGAGTAAAACGAGTTCTAAAAAAGTGACGGGTACTAAGTCCACGACGAAAAAAAATCAAAAACGTAAATAAAAGAATCTACAATGGAAAGTAGATTCTTTTTCTAATCTTTGTTCTGAAAATAATTTAGAAATTGTATTAGTGAATATAGAATTAAGAGTATGCCAATGAAGATAAGAACAGCATTTTTAGCAAGGATTGAATATATTCCTAATAGGATAAAAAGGATAGAAATGACTAGATCTTTTAGGAAGTATTTATGGTTTTTTGTTTTCCAAGCAATGGCATTACCTAGTTTATTTAGACCTATAAAGAGTAGCCATATTCCTGTGACGATGCGGATGGCATTTTCGATAAAGTTTGAAAGAAATACGACAAGAAGTCCGGCAGCCGTATACATGATGGCTGAGTAAAGTATTTGGGGGTTTTCGATTTTTAGTTGATTTTTGATATTAAAATATTGAATGAATTTGGCAATGCCTATAATTATAACAATTACACCTAAAATAGTGAACAAGGTTGTGATAATTGAATCAGCATTGAATACTAAAATAATACCTAATATTAGTTGCAAAATAGCACTAATAAGGTTGCTGTTTTTTTCTCCTTTTTCTTTGATTATTGTAACTTTCATATTTTCTCCTCTCTTTGAAATATTATAGCACAAAAGTAAGGAAGTTTGTGTTATAATTGAGATAATGAAAAAAGGGGCTATATTATGAAGAAAGAGGAGTTGCTTAAATTACTTAATAAATATGGTTTTTATTCATTTCGAAAGGAACCTTTTATATATGAAGGAAAAGATGGAATAGGCTTTTCTTATTCTTTTAAGGACCCTTTTTATGGACAGTTGACGAGGTTGTTTTTGCCTAAATCTTTAGCTGAAGCGGAGGATTTTTTGGCTAAGTATTACTGGTATAAAAAATATAGTGATACCTATTCTGTTTTTTTGGTACTTGATGATTATCGGTGTGTTGCGCCAGGTGTTCATATGGAATATCATGGAAAAGATATGTCTTTGGCGGATTTAAATCAGTTACTTGTTGAGCCTAAAGAAAAGAATGAAAAGGATAAGGCTTATCTTCGCAAGGTTAGAAGAACTCTTTTATTATTACTTGAGGTTTTAAAAGAGAAATTACGACTTCAAAATCAAACTTATCATAATTTACTTAAGCTTACCAACAATTATATTGATAAGGAAAATGAGTTTCAAGAGAAATGGTCAAGGTATCAAAAGAAGGGCTTTGAGCCATTAAAACATGTAGAAGCTGAAAATATTGATTTTGCTATTGATCCTTCTTTACAAGATTATGAAAATGAAATTCGACAAAATAATGATATAAATGCTTTAGAGTCTTTGGTTGATGGGATAGTGGATATGATTTATCATTTGGAAATTGATGAAGGTTATTTGCAAAATAAGTATGAACTTATTAAACTTCCTTTACAAATCCAGGTACTTAAAAGAAAAATTCAAATTATGGATGATTTTCTTTCGCGTAAAAAAGCTCTTTTTGGACGCAAGGAAGACGATTTAGCCAAAATGTTGGTAGATGTTGAGCAAGAAAGTACACTTAAAAACATTGTTTCTTTTGAGCATTATAAAGACAATGAAGAGAAACGGATTGCCGAAAAGTATGCAGTTATTCCAGATTTAGATATTCGAACAATTGGGGATTTTTTGGTTGAGTTTGATAATTTAAAGGTTTCGGAACCTACATTTGTGGATGATATTGCGAATGCAGTTTCTTTTGAAATGGTTATGGAAAGTTTGGAACGGGATTATATGAATTTGTCTCGTGAAGAACAGGATCGATTAATTGCTTATTATTATTTGTTGAAGCAAGTTGATGATCAGTCGTTAGAGCATTTTATTTCTCTTATGAATAATCCAAATAATATAATGATCAAAATTAAGTATTTTAAAGACATTGATTGCTCTTCTGTGGATAATTGTTTGAAGTCAATTCAGAATTTTTTTGAAAAAAGCGATGTACTTAGTAAGCCAAGTACTTTGATTGGTTCTATTAACGTTTTTTGGAAAGACAGTTTAAAAGAAAAATCTGTCAAATATTTAAAAACTTCTTCGAAGCGTTCTTTAGCGCCTGCCCAGAAAATAGGTAAGAATGATGTTTTTTATATTGGGCATGTTGAAAAAGATAATTTAGTTTATTTTATTCCGAATGAAATTATTGAGGATATTTATAATGAGGATACGCTGATTTTATCCGAAAAGAGACCCTTTATTTTATTACAATGTGAAAATTGTATTATAAGGGATAAAATATCTGATATAATAAGGGTAGTAGATTTTGTTCCAAAAAAAGAGGACATTGATAAAATTACGATCGTGCGTGATTTTGTGGAAAATAAAGTTATGCTATTTAAACAAGTGAATGTGGAAAGGAGTTCAAAATGAACCGAGAAGAATTTAGAAAAAATTTGTTGGATGGTTTATATATTTTACAAACAGATGTTGCTATGGATGAATGTGCATTGTATTTAAAACAAATTGATGAAAAGATTCAGAGTGGGTTGAGTGAGGAAGAGGCTATAAAAAGTCTTGGAGATATTTCAACAATTCAAAAAGATATTTTGAATAAAAGGGGAATTAATCCGGATAAAGTTATAAAGAAAAAAGGATTTTTCTATAAACAATTCGAAGAATTGTTTCAAGTTATTCATCGGGTAGTTGAGCAAATGGCCAATAATTCTTTTAAAGAAAATGTTAAGATTATTGTCGATATTTTCGTATTAATTTTTATTATTTGTATTATTAAGATTCCATTTATTTTAATTCAAAATCTTGGAGATAGTGTTTTGCTTGCTTTTGAATATCCTATTCTTTTAGATATTTGGGCTTTAATTCTTGATGTTCTTTATATTATTGTGGCTATTATGGTCTTTATGAATGTGTTTACCAAATGGTTTAAAAACTTGAAGGTACAAAAGAAAGAAAAGCATGTTCAGAAAATTGAAGCTAAGGCTTTGGAATCTGTTAATTTAAAGGATGAGTCAGAAGAAAATAAACAATAGAAAGCATTGTAGGAAACTATGGTGCTTTTTTAAAAGAGAGATATTTATAAAACAACGGTTAATGCCTACTTATGCTTCAGGAGTTTAAGACCTTTTTATAAGTTTTTTTAGCAAGAAGATTTGAACGTTGAGAATTTTCTTGCAAAAATGACTAATTTGTTGTATTATCTGTTAGTGTTTATTCATGTATTTAAGGGGATGAGTTATTATGGATAAGATTATTAATGTTGCTGTTGTTGCCCATGTTGATGCTGGTAAGAGTACTCTTGTTGATGCTTTATTGGAACAAAATGGAGCTTTTAATGCTCATGATGAAATTGTTGATTGTGTGATGGATAGTGATTCTATTGAAAGAGAAAGAGGTATTACAATTTATTCAAAGAACTGTTCTATTCATTATAAGGATTATAAGATTAATATTGTAGATACTCCAGGTCATGCAGACTTTTCTAGTGAGGTAGAACGAGTTATTAAAACTGTAGATACTGTAATTTTAATTGTGGATTCTGCTGAAGGTCCTATGCCTCAAACGAGATTTGTTTTGAAGAAAGCTTTGGAACAGAATTTACGCCCTATTTTATTTATTAATAAGATTGATAAGGCTAATGCTAGACCTACTGAGGTTGTAGATATGACATTTAATTTGTTTATGGAATTAAATGCTACGGATGAACAACTTGATTTTCCTATTATTTATGGTATTGCTAAGGATGGTATTGCTCAGTATGATTTAGATCATCCTGGAACGAATATTGAACCTTTGTTAGAAACTATTTTAAAACAAGTTGAACCTTTTAAGGGTGATGTTAACGATCCTTTACAGTTACAGATTAGTAATTTGGATTATGATAATTTTCTTGGCCGTCTAGGCATTGGTCGTATTAATAAGGGAAAGATTAAGACTGGAGAAACAGTAGCAATTTCAAAAAATGATGGTTCTGTAGAGAATTTTCGCATTTCTAAGTTATATGTTACGGAAGGTATAAAGCGAGTTGAAAAGAACGAGGCTTATTTTGGTGATATTGTAACTATTGCTGGAAGTGCTGATATTTCGATTGGAGATACGATTTGTGATAAAAATCATATTGATCCATTACCTCCTATTATGATTGAAAAGCCAACGTTGTCTATGAATTTCTTAGTTAATGATGGGCCTTTTGCTGGTCGCAGTGGCAAATATTTAACTTCACGTCATATAAGAGAGAGACTTGAAAGAGAATTACAGACTAATGTTGGGTTACAAGTTGAAGAATTGCCAGGCGCTGATGGATTTAAAGTTAGTGGTCGTGGTGAGTTACATTTATCTATTTTGCTTGAGAATATGCGTAGAGAAGGTTATGAGCTTTGTGTTTCTAAGCCTGAAGTTTTGTATGAAGAAATTGATGGTGTAAAATGTGAGCCTTTTGAAAGGGTTATTATTAATTGCCCTTCTGATTATCAGGGAACTATTATTAATGATTTGCAAGAGCGTAAGGCTACTTTGGAAGTCGTTTCGACAAATGATGAAGGGTATGCTCATTTAGAGTTTTCTGCTCCAACACGTGGTTTAATTGGTTATCGTAGTGCTTTTATTACCAATACGAAAGGTGAAGGCATTATGGTTCGTAGTTTTGAGGATTATAAACCTTATGTTGGAGAGATTCATGGAAGAAAGAATGGTGTTTTGGTTTCTATGGAAAATGGTAAAACTTTAGGCTATTCTTTATGGAATTTACAAGACCGTGGTACTTTGATTGTAGAACCAGCTACAGACGTTTATGTTGGGATGATTATTGGTATTCATAATCGCGATAATGATTTAGATGTTAATCCTTGTAAGAATAAGAATTTAACTAATACTCGTTCTAGTGGAGCGGATGAGGCTATTAATTTAACTAAAGCAAAGAAATTTTCTTTAGAGGAAGCTTTAGAGTTTATTGAAAGCGATGAATATGTTGAGGTTACGCCTAGTGATATTCGTTTAAGAAAGGCTATTTTAGATCCAAAGATGCGCTTTCGGAAGAACCGTTAAGGCTCTTTTTTTTGCAGGAGGTTTTTATGCAGATTATTGATGTTAAAAATAAAGATGATGGTACAAAGATTGTTCTATGTATGGATAAAGAAAATTATTATGTTTTGGATATAACTCATAATAGTATTTTAAATCAAGGAAAACTTTTTAAAAAATATGAGAATTCTTTAAAATCTGATTTGTCTATTTTATCAACGATAGTATGGGCTTTGCCTTGGGGTTGTCTTATAGGGACAGGAATCAATTTTATCACGTCTAATTTAGTTAATTACCTTAAGATTAATTCTTATGTGGAAAGCTTTGATTGTTCGGTTTCTGATGAGAAGTTGATTGAGCAAATTCAAAAAATTTTAAATGCGAATCCCCGATTGAATACGGTGGATGTTACGTATTCTTTAGAGGCTTTAGACGATTTGATTTATGATTATAAAGAGTATTTGACTGACACACAGTATGAACAACTTTTAAAGGCTTGCTATACGGTCGATCTTGAATATATGGTGCCTATTGAACGTTTTGATTCTGTTGTGATGGGCTTTTATAGTAAAACAGATAATGTTATTTCTACTGTATGGGATGATGAAAAAACTTTATTACATGAGTTTGTTCATGCCAGTGAGACAGAAAAATATCGGAGTTCTGTTGTACCATTAGTACGTGAGATACGGGCAAGTTTTTATGCTAATAATATTGTTTCCTATGAAGAATTTAATGCTTTTTTTCGGGCTTTAGGAGAGTTAATTGGTCAAGAAGAATTGTTACAGGTACTAAATAGTGAGAATGAAAACGCTTTGGAAGAATGTTTAAATAAATATTTTCCGGCTTGTAAGGATGTTATTAAACGGATGTTGTATGCTTTAGAGCAAGGCTTTTTTGAACGGTATTCTGCAGAAGAGATGAATGTTGATAAGTATGTCTTTTGGAAAGAAGTTGCCTGGACGAATTATCAAACACTTTATTATTCTAAATTTCATAAGTTTCCGAGTGAGGATCTTATTGTTTCTTTTTTTGGAAATGTTTTTTTATATGATTTAACATTGTCTTTTTCAAACGATTATTTTTATGGCAATTCTTTTACTTTGATAGATGATCAGTTGATTATTTCTACTGATCACCGGGATGGAAATGTTAATGCTTATTGTGTTAATTGGTTATATCAGAATGACAGTGATTTTCGAGAATTTTTTGATTATTATCGATATGTTTTGGATGACCAAGATTATGTTTTTTTGTTAAAACAATGGCAATATGAATGTTATAAGGCTCAGCATAATTATTCTTTAAATAGATAGGGACTTTAAAAAAAATTCATTATCATGTATAATAAGAATACAAAAGTCAGGTGATGAAATGAAAAAAATTAAAGAGATGTGGAATAAGAATCGGGTTTTGTTTGTGTTAGCGACGATCGTTATTGTTTGTTTTATTATTATGCTTGTTGTTTGTGTAAAGTATTTTGTCGGTAATGGAAGTTCAAATTATGGGGATCGATTAGACGGAATTAGTGATATTCCTTTAAAAGATGAAGATAAAAATGCCATTATTGCAAAGTTTCAAGAAAGTGAAATTGTCACGAATGTTGAGGCACGAACGCAAGGAAAAATTATTTATATTCGGGCAACCTTTGAAAATGCGACGATGGAAAAAGCAAAGGAGATTGCTAACGGGACTTTGAGTGTTATTCCTGAAGAATATTTGGCTAATTATGATATTCATTATACGTTGGTTAGTGAAGGTACTGAGAATCAAGAGGGCTTTATTGTTATGGGTGCTAAGAATATTGGCGAAAGTCAATTACAAATTATTTGGAATAATAATACACCGATGACAACTGAGGAGTAGTTTATGAAAAGAAAAAAGAAAAAAATTGTAATTTCATTTTGTATTTTTGTAGTTCTTATTGCTATTCTTGGAGGATATTTTCTTTTGAAAGATGAGAATCGTTTGTCTTCTAATGAACGTTTATGGATTACAGAAAATGCCAATGTTGTACAAAATATTCATGTTTTAAATGATGCTAATTTATTTGGAAATTTAGGTAGGGGAGTTTATTATTCTTTTCTAAATGATTTCAGTGAAGAATATAATTTACAGTTTAATACGATTACTATGAATGGTAATGAAAGTTCTGATGGTTTAAGCTTAACTGTGACAAATACGGTTTTGGATCTTGATTTGCCTTTTTATGAAGATCATTATGTATTAGTTTCTAAGAAGAGTGAAGTTGGTATTGGTTTAGAAGATTTAACTTCTCAAAAGATTGGGGTTTTGAGTAGCCTAAATGATGTCGTGAAAAGTTACATGGGTAATTTTGGCTCTTTAACTTCTTATTCTTCTTCTGATGAATTATTTCGTGCTTTAGATAATGGCACCGTTTCTTATGTAATTGTACCAAGAATGGAAAATATGAATATTATTTTAGAGAAAAATTTATGGATAGTTCATCATTTTAGTGATTTAAAACGTTATTTTGTTTTGAGGGATAATACTGATTCGGTTTTATTCCATATTATGCAGAAGTATTTTGCTAAATGGTCCAAGAATACTTTGGAAACTGAATTATTTGCACAGGAACTTGATATGTTTCAAGAATCTTTAAATATTACGGATGCAATGATTGATGAGATGAGAAAATCGACTGTTACTTATGGGTTTATGACAAATTTACCTTATGAAGTATATGGTGATGGTGAATTTGGAGGAATTTTATCTGAGTATGCGGGTGCTTTTGCAAAATTTTTGGATTTAGATATTGAATATAAACGTTATAGTAGTGAACGTAGAATGCTAAGAGATATGAACAATGGTCATATTTCGTTATATTTCAATTATAATACTTCGTTTACAGCTGGTTCTATTGTTGATATTTATTTGCCTTTAAATTATGCTATTTATGCTCATGAGTCTAATCCAATTGTTATTTCTTCGTTAACTACTCTAGGAAATACTCCGTTGTATGTTGAAGAAAATTCTTTGTTATATCAAAATTTGGCTTCTATTGGTGGTTTAAATTTAGTTACTTATCAAAAGGATGAGCTTAGTAAGGTTCTTCGGGATAAAGATAATTTAGTTGTTATGGATTATCAAGTTGGTGAGTATTTGCGGCGTTCTTCTTTGAAGAAATATTCTCTTCGTTATACTGATGAATTAAATGTAAATTATTCTTTGAAGTCTACTGGTAGTGAAACATTTAATTTATTGATGACTAAGTATATGAACTATATTGATCAAGGTACTTTTATTGAAAAGGGAATTTATTCTGCTTCTGTGACTGAAAGTAAGGGTTCATTTTTAAGTAGTTTGGCTAAGTATACTTTGTATTCTGTTATTCTAATTCTTTTGATTTTGCTGTTAATTTATCGTTCTAGTAAAAGAGTACGTATGCAGAAAAAAATTAAGAAAGAAGACAAACTTAAATTTATTGATCAGTTGACTTCTTTGAAGAATAGAAATTATCTTAATGAAAGTTTGTCTAGTTGGAATAAAAATACGATTTATCCTCAATGTGTAGTGATGATTGATCTTAATCGTGTTCAGGAGATTAATGATACTTTAGGTTATGAGGAAGGCGATAGGCAGATTAAAGGTGCCGCTAATAGTTTGATTAAGACTCAGCTTGATAATACGGATATTATTCGAACAAACGGTAATGAATTTATTATTTACATGGTTGGTTATAATCAAAAACAGATTACAAGTTATATTCATAAATTGAATAAAGATTTTAAGAATTTACCTTATGATTATGGTGCTTGCATTACTTATAGTATGATAGATAGCGATTTGAAATCTGTTGAAGATGCAATTAATGAATGTGTTGATGATATTAAAAAACAAAAAGGAAAAGACGTGAGATGAAAATAAAGAAAAGAATTCAAGATTTTTGGCAAAGATTATGGAAAATATTATCCCGTAATGATATGTTAATTTTACCTGGGCAATTAGCTTTCTTTTTGGTCTTAGCTATTGTTCCGACAATTACTTTGATTATTTATTTTGCTTCTTTGTTTAATGTTTCTATTGATTTTATGCGAGATTTTGTGTTAAAAGCTTTTGGGAGTGATATTGCTAATTTGATTATTCCAATGATCAATGATATTCATTTTTCGCCTGAAGTTTTGATTCCTCTTTTTGTGGCAATGTATGCGGCAAGTGGTGGAGCTAGTTCCATTATTGTGACGTCAAATCAACTTTACCATATTGAAAATACAAGTTTTTTACGTCGTAAAATAAAAGGATTGATGATGACGTTTATTCTTGTTTTGTTAATTGTCTTTTTATTATTAGTGCCTGTATTTGGAAATAAGATTATTGAGCTTATTGAATATGTTAATATGAGCGCAGGAGTGACTCATTTGCTTACATATATTGTTAATTTATCTAAAGGGCCTATTTCTTGGTTCTTAATTTTCCTTTTAGTAAAAATTATTTATACGTTGGCTCCAGATGATAATGTTCCTAGTAGATGTACAACCCGAGGCTCTTTGTTTACAACTTTGGGGTTAGTATTAAGTACTGCTATTTATTCTTTGTATGTTAATAATGTTGCACATTATGATGTTTTATATGGTGGACTTTCACATTTTGTTGTTTTAATGATTTGGTTTTATATTATTGCATATATTATTACGATTGGTATTGCTTTAAATACTGAGGACGTGGATCGTTGGAAAAAATAGGTATTTTAAAAAAGAAATTATTTCTAATACTAAAGGTATGCACACCAGTATTATTTGTGCATCTTGATTTGATCGCGTGATTTAAGAGAATACGGATTCAAAAGTAATACTGAGGAGGAAGGTTTTCTTCCTTTTTGTTTGGCTTTGTGTTAGAATAGATACGAAAGAAAAGGAATGAATATGAAAAAAATATGTATGGTTATTTTAGATGGTTTTGGCCTTAGTGACAACAAACTTGGTAATGCTGTCATGATGGCTCCACCGACAAATTTTTTAGAGTTATGGAAGAAGTATCCTCATAGTTTACTTGAGGCTAGTGAAGAGGCTGTCGGTCTTGAACATGGACAGTTTGGCAATAGTGAAGTAGGTCATATGACAATAGGAGCTGGACATAAGATTTTACAGTCTAATGAGTTGATTTCTAATTTTTTACATGGGAATTATCAGGACAATGCAACGTTTATAGAATTGTTAAATTTGGCTAAAGAAGGCAAGCGCGTTCATTTACTTGGATTGTTGAGTGATGGTAAAGTTCATGCCAATATTGCCCATTTATTAAGATTGTTGGAAATTTTTAGTGCTGAGGGAATTTCGAATGTTTTTATTCATGTAATTAGCGATGGACGTGATACGGATATTCACTCATTGTATACTTATATTTCTATGCTAGAAGAAAAGATTAAAGAAACAGGTGTAGGTAAAATTGCTTCTATTTGTGGTCGTTATTATGCGATGGACCGAGATAAGAATTGGGATCGAACGGAGCGTTATTATGATTTGCTTGTTTCTGGTAAAGGGGCTTTAGCTAATAGTATTCCTCAAGTTATTCAGAAATGTTATGAGAGAAATGTAACAGATGAGTTTTTACCTCCAATTAAAACTCATGACTTTGAACCCATAAGTGATGGAGATATTCTTTTATGGACCAATTATCGGACGGATCGGGCTAAACAAATTATGAGTGCTTTTGCGAGTAATAATTTTCAAGATTTTCCTGTATCAGAAGATCTACATGTTTTAGCTTACTCTTTCTTACCAATAGATAATAAGATTAAAGCTAAGAATTTGTTGAATCGAATGGAAATTAAAAATCCTATGGGTGTTTATTTATCTCAATTGTCTTTAACACAGGCTAGAATTGCTGAAACGGAAAAATATGCCCATGTTACTTATTTCTTTGATGGTGAGAGTAATGCAAGTTTGGAAGGATGCCAAAAATTTTTGATTCCTTCTCCTAAAGTGGCTACATACGATTTGAAACCAGAAATGAGTGCGGTTGAGGTTACCAAAAAATGTGTTAGTTGTATGGATAAGGATTATGATTTTATTTTAGTTAATTTTGCTAATCCGGATATGGTTGGACATACCGGTAATTTGGATGCGACGATTAAGGCTTGTGTGACTGTTGATTTGTGTTTGAAACTTATTTACGAGAAAGCTCAAGAAAATTTTTATACTTTAGTTGTGTTAGCTGATCATGGTAATGCTGATCAGATGCTTGATGAAAAGGGTAATCCTGTTACTACGCATACAACTAGTCTTGTGCCATTTATTATTACTGATGAAAAGATAGAGCTAGAAAGTCATGGAGATTTAACGAATGTTGCTCCAACGGTTCTTCAGTATATGGAGATCACACCACCTAAAGAAATGCGTGAAACGAAGAGTTTGTTGAAGAATCAAAACAAAAATATGTAGTTAATTGAAGGGAAAGGCTAAAGAAATTTGTCTTTCTTTTTTTGTCAAAGTTGTGTCTGTTTCTTTCTTTTCTTGAGGATAATTGTTATAATGTTTTAGAGGTTTGATAGTCATGATAGATACAACGAATTTAAATGAATTACAAAGAGAAGCGGTTTTACATAAGGATGGGCCTTGTTTAGTTATTGCAGGGGCTGGTTCTGGTAAGACAAAGGTACTTACGACTCGGGTAGCTAATTTGATTTTGGAAGGTGTTCCTTCTTATCAGATTTTAGCGATTACTTTTACAAATAAAGCTGCTAAGGAAATGAAGGAAAGAATTTTAAATATGGTTCCGGAGTTAGATTCTTTTATTGGAACATTTCATTCTTTTGGAATGCGTATTATAAGGGAAAATGTAACTTTACTCGGAATGCAAAGAAATTTTACTATTTTGGATACGGAAGATGTAACAAGTTTGATACGAAAGATTTTAAAAGATAAAGGTTATGATCCGAAAGAAGTTAGTCCTTATTTTGTACGAAGTAAGATTAGTTTTATTAAAAATGAAATGCTATCAAATGCTGAAGTAGAGAAATACTTTGTTGATGATTTAGAGAAGATTGCTTATGATGTTTATTTGGAATATACGATGCGGTTAAAAAAGAACAATTCGGTTGATTTTGATGATTTGCTACGGTTACCTGTGGAGTTATTTTTACATCATCCTGATGTGTTAGAGATGTATCAGAATCGGTATCGTTATATTTTGATTGATGAGTATCAAGATACGAATGAGGTTCAGTATAAGTTAGTTAAATTGCTTGCTTCAAAAAGAAAAAATTTGTTTGTGGTTGGAGATCCAGATCAATCGATTTATCAGTTTCGAGGAGCGAATTACAAAAATATTTTGAATTTTGAACGAGATTATCCTAATACGAAAGTCATTTCTTTGGAAGATAATTATCGGAGTACGAAGATGATTTTGGATGCGGCTAATTCGGTTATTCGTAATAATAAGGAACGCAAGGACAAGAATTTAAGAAGCCATCATGGTGAAGGCTTAAAGATTCAATATCATCGTAGTATGGATGAGAAGGATGAAGGGAATTATATTATTAAAGAGATTCGTTCTTTGTTAGAGGAAGGATATCAGAAGAAAGATATTGCGGTTTTTTATCGGACGAATGCTCAATCAAGAGCTTTGGAAGAGCAGTTTTTAAAAGCAAATATTCCTTATAAGGTTGTAGGAAGTTATTATTTTTATTCTAGAAAAGAGATTAAAGATTTGATTTGTTATTTGAAGTTGATTTTGAATCCTAGCGATGATATTTCTCTTAGAAGGGTTATTAATACGCCAAAAAGGGGTATTGGCAATACGAGTGTGGATCGGCTAGAACAAAAGGCTTTAAGTGAAGGTACGAGTATGTTTGAAGCTATTTCTGGAGGAAAGGAACAAGGTTTTAAAGATTTGATTTTCGAACTACAAAATGATGCGAAGTCTTTGTCTTTGACAGAGCTAGTTGAGGATGTGTTAGTTAAATCTGGAATGAAAGCGGAACTTGAAAGTGTTGATAACTTAGAAAGTGAACTTCGATTGGATAACTTAATGGAATTTAAAAGTATTACGGCTACTTTTGAGGAGACTACGGGTAGTGTTGATTTGGGTGATTTTTTGGATGAAATTAGCTTGATTGCTGACATTAGTGAGCATCAGCCGAATGAAGATGTCGTTACTTTGATGACTTTGCATAGTGCTAAAGGCTTAGAGTTTCCTGTGGTTTTCTTATCTGGAATGGAAGAAGGT
The DNA here is from genome assembly GCA_944363675.1 of uncultured Bacilli bacterium. GTDB lineage: Bacteria > Bacillota_I > Bacilli_A > RF39 > UBA660 > Ventrenecus. The sequence continues at coordinate 25,458 of CALVUT010000085.1, forward strand.
ATTTTTCCTCATCAAAATAGTTTAAATGAAGCAGGTGGAATTGAAGAAGAAAGACGTTTGTGCTATGTAGGTATCACAAGAGCTAAGGAAAGATTATATCTTACAAATGCACGTAGTCGAATGCTTTATGGACATACCAATCGTTTTATGCCAAGTCGTTTTCTAGATGAAATCGATGAGCAATTAATTGAACGGAAAGATATGGGTACTCCTCAAGTTATAAATAAAGAAGAAATGTATCAAAATAGTGATGTAGAGTATCAAGTTGGTGATGTTGTTATGCATACTATTTATGGCAGGGGTGTTGTTGTGGCAGTGGATAAATCGATTGTGACTATTGCTTTTGGAAAACAATATGGTATTCGAAAGTTAATGAAAAATCATAAAAGCTTAAAGAAAGTGTCGTGAGTTTATGCGAGAGAATTCTGTTTTTGATAATCTTTTAACAAGAATATATCGACGTGGCTCTTCTTATTTGACATTAGTTCAAAAAGTAGGGCCTTTAGGCTATATGACTATTCATACTATTTTTGATCCTATTTTTGATTTTACTTTATATCCTTCTATTGAGGAAAAGTTATCAGATACGGTTTCTTTTGGCTTTCGGTATCAAAAAAGTAAACAACTTTATTGTGCATTTTTGGAGAAAGAAGAAGTAGTTGATGGAAAGGTTCGTTATGAAAAATTATGGGAAACGAAAGCAATAAGTATTGAAGAAGCTTTGGGTTTATTGGAAGAAAAAGTTCACATAGAGAAAGGTTTGGGAAGATAATGCGAGATTTAACATTAGTGGTAATGGCAGCTGGTATGGGAAGCCGTTTTGGAGGATTAAAACAGATTACGCCTGTTGATGATGCAGGAAATTTTCTTTTGGATTATTCGGTTTTTGATGCGAGAAGGGCTGGGTTTAATAAAGTCGTTTTTGTGATAAAAGAAGAAAATCTGACTGATTTTGAACAAACCGTAGGACATCGTTTGGAAAATCAAATTGAAGTTTGTTATGCGTTTCAAAAGGTGAGTGATGTTCCTATAACTATGGATACATCAAAAAGAGAAAAACCTTGGGGAACGGTGCAAGCAATTTTATGTGCTAAGGATTATATTGACGGACCTTTTGCAGTGATTAATGCGGATGATTTTTATGGGGCGTATTCTTTTCGGGAAGCTGCTTTGTTTTTAGGCACGTGTGAAGATAATTATACTTATGCCAACATTAGTTATCCTTTTGGTACGACAAAAAGTGATTATGGAGCTGTAAAACGAGGTGTTTTGTTTGTGGATCAAGAAGAGATTACTTCTATTGTTGAAAGTAGCATCGATTATAAAGATGGAAGTTATATTGCCTCTCCTTTGGATGGAGCAGTACCTTTTGAAATTACTTTGAATACTCCTGTTTCCATGAATTTCTTTGCTTTCCAAAAGGATGTTTTGGAAATTTTAGAAGAGTATTGGCAAGATTTTTTTAATCAGGATACAGAAGTTCTTTTCACGAAAGAAGCATTGCTTCCTGAATGTATTAATGCCTATTTGCATAAAAAAAGATTAAGACTTATCAATTGTCCAACAAAAGGAAAATGGATGGGTATGACGTATAAAAGGGATTTGGATGAGGTAAAGAAAGAGATTAAAGCGTTGCAAGAAAAAGGCGAGTATAAAGTGAATTTATGGGGGTGAGAAGATGGAAAATGTTCAAGAAAGAATTCAAGAATTAACTAAAATTTTAGAGGAAGCTAATTATAATTATTATGTTTTAGATAATCCAACTATTACCGATCAGGAGTTTGATAAGTATTTAAGAGAGTTAGAAGTGTTAGAAGAAAAGTATCCAGAATACGCTTCTTTAAATTCGCCTACTAAGCGAGTTGGAGGCCAAGTTATCGACAAATTTGTCAAACTTCGTCATCAGATTCCCATGTTATCTTTACCGGATGTTTTTAATGAAGATGAGATTCGAGCTTTTGATGAGAGGATTCGCAAAAGTGGGTTTGAGCCTCAGTATGTGTGCGAGCTTAAGATTGATGGTTTATCGGTTTCTTTGCATTATGATGATGGTGTTTTTGTGACTGGAGCTACAAGAGGTGACGGAGTTGTAGGTGAAGATATTACGCATAATGTGCGCACGATTAAAACGGTACCGATGCGTCTTAGAAAACCTGTAAGCATTGAAGTACGTGGCGAGATATATATGGGCCGCGAAACTTTAGCTAAATTAAATTATGAACGTGAACAACTTCATTTACCAAAGTTGCAAAATTGTCGAAATGCTGCTGCTGGATCTATTCGGCAACTTGATTCTAAAGTTGCGGCGCAAAGAAACTTAGATACATGGATCTATCATTTACCTAATCCACTTGATTATGGAATTAAAACTCATTTTGAAGCTTTAGAGTATATGAAAAAGTTGGGATTTAAAGTTAATCCGGCTAATCGATTAGTTAAGAACATTGATGAAATTTTAGCTTTTATTCATGAGTATCATGAAAAGAGAGCAACTCTTTCTTATGATATTGACGGAGTGGTTATTAAAGTAAATGATTTACAGATGCAGCAAGCACTTGGGTATACTTCTAAATATCCAAGATGGGCTATTGCTTATAAGTTTCCGGCTGAAGAAGTTTTGACGAAATTAACGGATATTATTTTTACGGTAGGAAGAACAGGTAGAATTACTCCTAATGCGGTTTTAGAACCCGTTATTGTTATGGGATCAACGGTTAAAAGAGCAACCTTACATAATGAAGATTATATTGTAGAAAAAGGCCTAAAGATTGGGGATATTGTTTCTATTCGTAAGGCTGGTGATGTAATTCCTGAAGTTGTAGAAGCAAAAACAGAAAGACGAACGGGTAGTGAGAAAGACTTTGTTATGATCACTAAATGTCCTATATGTGGTTCTCCACTTCAAAAGAAGCCAAATCAAGTAGATCATTACTGTATGAATGAAGAGTGTCCGGCAAGACATATTGAGGGACTGATTCACTTTGTTTCCCGGCATGCAATGAATATTGATGGTTTAGGAGAACGTATTATGGAAGACTTCTTTAATTTGGGCTTTATTAAGTCTATTCCAGATATTTATCATTTGGAAAGTCATCGTGAAGATTTAATTGAGCTTGAAGGATACGGGAACAAAAGTGTTGATAACTTATTAGATGCGATAGAAAATAGCAAACGTAATAGTTTAGAGCGATTGTTGTTTGCTTTAGGTATTGGAGGAATTGGCGATAAAACGGCACTTCTTTTAGCTAGAACTTTCAAAAATTTAGATAATCTTGCTTCGAAAACGAAAGAAGAGTTGCAACAAATTAAAGATATTGGTCCTATATTGGCTCAAAATATTGCATCGTATTTTGCTGATGAAAAGAATCAAGATCTTATTCATCAACTAAAGGATTTAGGTCTTAATATGAGCTATCTTGGGGAAGAGATTAAAGAAAGTGATTTGATTAGTGGCAAAAGATTTGTAGTTACGGGAACAATTTCTTTTATGGGAAGAGATGAGATTGAAAGTATACTTTCTAATTATGGTGGTCATCCTAGTAGTAGTGTTTCTTCCAAAACTGATGTGGTGATTGTTGGAGAAAAAGCCGGTAGTAAAGAGACTAAAGCACGTGAACTTGGAATTGAAATTTGGGATGAAGAAAAATTATATTCTGTTTTTAAAGATTTAGGTGAAGTGTAAAAAAGAATTCTGGTAAAACAGGATTTTTTTTGTTTTGTTTTGTCGAATGGCTTGAAATAGTAATTTTAGGGTGTAGAATAGCTAACTAAGTTTTTAAATTTGTTGTGAGTATAAAATCCTTATTATATTAAATTGAAAATATTTAATGTTATAAGAATTAGAATATAGTGTATATAAAGGATGTGAGTATAATGATTGGAAATTTGCCAGAAAATCTTGTTTCTTTTATTCTTAATGGTGAGGGAACAACAGTGGAGTACAAAGAAGCTAAGAAGACTCTTCCGACTAATTTATTTGAGACAATTTGTTCTATGTTAAATAGAAATGGTGGGCATATTTTTTTGGGAGTTAAAGACACTGGTGAAGTAATAGGGGTATTTAAAGATTATGTGAAAGCTATAAAAAAGGAGTTTGTTGATCTTTGCAATAATCCGGAAAAAATTTTCCCGACTGTTCGCCTTGAAATAAAAGAGTATCTTTATCAAAATAAAAACATTCTTTATATTTATGTTCATGAAAGTTCTGATGTTCATAAAACAGCTAATAAAATATTTGATCGAAATGAGGACGGAGATTTTGATATAACTAATAATACTTTGCAAGTGTCTCAACTTTATATTCGAAAAAGTAATACTTATATTGAGAATAAGATTTATCCTTTCGCGACGATTCGAGATTTAAGAAGTGATTTGATTCATGAAGCTCGTAAAATGGCTTCTGCTAGAACAATTAATCATCCATGGTCTAAAATGACGGATGAGGAAATGCTTCGCAGTGCTGGATTGTATGAACGAAATTTAGAAAGCGGAAAAGAAGGACTTAATTTAGCGTGTTTATTAATTTTTGGCAAAGACGATGTTATTGCATCGGCATTGTCTTATTATAAGACTGATGCAATTTTAAAGATTATTGATACGGAAAGATATGATGATCGTGATGATATTCGAACTAATTTATTAGAGGCGTATATACGGTTGAC
>CALVUT010000086.1 GCA_944363675.1 uncultured Bacilli bacterium
AACGCATAGTTTTATCATTTCCATAAGTTAAAGCCTTATCACTTACCATTTCAGCGAAGACTAAACCAGCTCCCATCTTTTTAATAATTTTACGAAAACTAGTATTTGAATACCCCGCCATAGGCGCTAATACAATAGGATTAGAAATAAGAACGTCGCCAATTTTAAAGGTCGTCAACTACAGTTAACTCCTCATTATTTTGTAGTAAGAAAGCGTTTGCTTCATCACGGTCAACATGAAACTCCAAAACACCTTTTTCTGTAGCCTTAATATGAGCAAACATATTTCCTTCACGTTCTCCACTTATCTTAACACGAACAACCTGATCATTTTTAACATGATACTTTTCTAAATCATTTAAAGACATATGAATATGACATTGAGCCATAATACAAGCTTCATCTAAAGTTACCTCTCCTTTATCTCCAACAACCGTAATACTCTCAGAGCCAGAAAGATCACCACTTTTACGAACCGGAGGATTAACTCCTAACATAAAGGCATCACTAGCAGAAATTTCTACTTGATTATATGCCCTAAATGGCCCCAAAAGGCGAACCCTTTCTATACTTCCCTTAGGTCCTTTTAAAACAACTAATTTATCCGTAGCATACTCTCCAGTTTGTTTTAAATCTTTCACTTTATTTGGTTCATCATCAAATAATTGATCATAAACTTCACGCGTCAAATGCAAATGATGATTACTAATACCAACTTGAACTTTAAATTCCATAATATTAACCCTTCTTTCCAATACATAAGTATTATATCAAAAATATTGAACATAATAAAGTCAGGGAGGATATAAATGAAAAATAATAATTGCAGTGACTGCTCAAGTAAAACAGTCGAAGGTCGAGCTTACATAGATAAAGAAACCGGACTACTATGCATAGATCTAAAACGTCAAGATTATCCTACAGATAAAGATATATTAGTTCCATATGTATGCACGACCTGCGGTGAAACAACATGGAAAACAAAATCACCAACTGAACAAAAAGATTGATTCAATTCAATCTTTTTTCATAGCAAAAAGAAGATGACACAATCATCTTCTCGAAAAAAAGTTTAAATCTTACATTATTTTTACATTGTATAGAGATTTTTGTTTTAATAAAAGCAATTAATAAATGTCAATCACTTCCTTTCACAAATACATAATACATCTATTATGTGAAAATACTGAAAAGAAAAAGTGAATAAAAAGAAAACAAAAAATAAAAAAGAAGAGAACATTAAAAAGGTCGTTCTCTTCCGTAAAGTGTGAGTTTGAGTTTATATGTTATTTATATTGTATAGAGTTTTTATATATATTTTTTCACAAAATATATGGATCGTATCTTATTCTTATCACTTCTCCTTTCTTGATATACATATTACACTTGTTTTATGAAGTTTATGTGAAGATGTAGTGAATATTTGGAAAATTTATTCAAAATGTAAAGTACATTATTTTATGACTTTCTTTTAATATAAAAGTAAAAAGTTGTTCCTTTATTTTTAACAGATTTTACGCCATACTCAAATTTATGCTTCTCCAATATAGTCTTTACTATCGATAAACCAAGGCCGGTACCAACAACATTACGCTGATGATTTTTATCATTCTTATAATATTTATTCCATATAAAATTAATTTCTTCAGGCTTAATACCTTTACCCGTATCAATAATCTCAACCAAATAAGTATCTTTTTCTTTTTTTACTTTAATAGTAACGGTTTTATCTTTACCTGTATAATTAATAGCATTGTTAATTAAATTATATAAAACTTGATCAATTTTTTGCTTATCAGCTAGAACAATGGCCTCTTTTGGAGCTTGAATATTAAATTTATAATCTTCAGTTTCCTTAATAATTTGATAACGATTTACAATCGTATCTAACTCACGAACCAAATCAAACTCCTCAATGTTCATCTCATCGGCATTGGCTTGCATTTTAGAAAGCGTTAAAATATCATTAACCAAAATATTCAAGCGATCCACTTCATCCATAATAATGTTACAGTGGTCGTTACGCTTTTTATCATCTTTATAACTCATATCTCGAACCATTTCAGCATAAGCTTTAATCATCGTAAGAGGCGTTTTTAAATCATGAGAAACATTAGCCATCAAATCACGTCTGAGTTCATCCATTTTCATCATATCTTGTCCAGCATGGTCCAAAACATTCGCTAGTTCATCTACTTCTTGAATACCATAATTTGGAAAATCAACTTTTGTACCAGATCCTAATTTTTTAGCTCTTTTCGTAATATCTAAAATAGGCCCTGTTAATTTTTGGGACAAAAAATAAGCAATCACACAGGCAAAAATAATAGCAATAATAGTCAAATAAATCAACTGATTTTTCATAATACGATTCGAGCCACTCAAATCCTCTAAAGTATTATAAAGAAAAACAACGCCCGTATCCAACTTAACACCATACAAATAAGCCTTCGTTTCATATTCTTCATTAACTAAATGATATGGCTTTGAATGGACACCAGATTGAATAAATTCAGATTCAATATTCAAAATTGTCGGATTGTTTTTTCCTAAAGCACACCCAACCATCAAAGTATTATAATGAATATTTGTTCCATTATCTCCATAATATTCTATACAAACTTCATTTTTATAAGCAACTTTCTCTAATGTTTCCCCTAAATCAGTTATGGGTGTTTTTTGAATAGATGTCGCAATTTGCTTCAAATTCTCCATTTGGTAACTTTCATAAGAATATTTCAAATAAAAGATCTGAAATACCCATAACAAAAGCAATATCGTAACGCTAAACAAAATAAAATAAGTCAAAGTCTTTTGATGAAAACTATTATGCTTACTCTTCATATTCAAACTTATATCCTACCTTACGAATCGTTTTAATATACTTACCATACTCCCCCAACTGATGCCTAAGCGTTTTCACATGCGTATCTACAGTTCGATCATCACCATAAAAATCATACCCCCAAATATTGGTCAACAATTGCTCACGAGACAAAGCAATATGATGGTTCTGTAAAAAACATTTTAATAACTCATATTCTTTAGGCGTAAGAAAAATTTGTTTTCCCTTAATTTTCACTTCATGCGCAACATCATCCAAAACCAAATCGCCATACTGAATTTTCTCAGTATCTACAACATGTCGTTTAGTAATAGCTTTAACCCTAGCCACCAACTCTTTAGGACTAAAAGGCTTCGTTACATAATCATCTATTCCCAGATCAAAACCAATTAATTTATCAAACTCTTCACCCCGTGCAGACAACATAAGAACAGGAATATTTTTTATTTTTTTTAATTCCTTAACCGCTTGAAATCCATCTTTTTTAGGCATCATAATATCCATAATAACTAAATCATAATCATTAAACTCAATTTTATCAATAGCTTCATCTCCATCATTAGCTTCATCCACCATAAAATTTTCTGCTTCTAAATATTCTCGAACAACTTCTCGAATAAGAGCTTCATCATCAACAACTAAAATTCGCATACTTCACCTTCTTTTCAGCTTATATTATAACAGAAATGTGAAAAATACATGAAAAATATTTAACGCCAAAGCATACTCTCTATTTCCAGAACTTGCTCAATAAAATTCAAATCTTTTATTTTCTCACCTTCTTCTATACTCGTGGCCACATAGCAAACCTTTTCATAAATATCTTTAACCAAATATTGAACAAGCTCAGAAGCATCTAATTGCTTAGCTAAGCACAATTCAACATAAAACTCTCTTTTATCTTTTTCAAAAATTTCCAAAAGAATCTTTATCACATCCCAAGGCAAAGAAAGTATCCTCAAAGGAGGATGAGAAGGATATAAAAAATATAACTTTTGCATTAAAAAAAATTCATTAAAATCGGCCAAATCCTTAAATTTTTCAGGCATCTCGGCTACCAACTTTTCTAAAAACAATTTGTTTTTTGCTAAAAAAGCCATTCGTCTCGTATACCAATCATCCTCACATTTTAAATCAAAAGAAATATCCTGAACACTTCCATAAACCTCAGGAATTCGTTCTAACAAAAAATCAAGAAATTCTTGTTGCATATTAAATCCTTTCTAGGAAATACTTCCTATTTATATATACCAGCTTAACTTTAAAATTCCTTTAAAAAAAGAAAGATTTTTCTATCTTTCCTCTAAAATAACATTATGATATATGTCCGTAACATCATCGATTTCATCTAACATGTGATAAAGTTTACGAAAAGTCTCTAAATCTTCATCACTTAAAGTGACTTTATCCTTAGCATACATTCCTTCTTCATCCAAATCATAAACAACATCTGGAAGAACACTTTCCACAACATCTTTCACTTTATTATGCAAACTTGGGTTTACAGAAATTAAAACTTCCCCATCATTTACCTCAAATTCAACAGGTTCAATACCTGCCTCTAACAAAGCATTAAAAATTTCTTCTTCTTTATCGGTCTTAAAACTAACAATTGCTAAATAATCATAATTATAAGAAACAGAATTATTAACCCCCAGACTCTTATGAACCTTATTAAAAGCAGCCCGAACCATTCCAACAGTTCGATTAACATTATCCGTTAAAGTACGAATAATTAAAGTAGATGCCCCAGGTCCAAAACCTTCATAAGTAACAACCTCATAATTTTCTCCCGTATTGCCTTTAGCTTTTTCAATTGCCCGATTAATAATATCACTAGGCACTTGCTCTTTTTTTGCTTTATCCACCAATCTTTTTAAACTTACATTACTTTCAATATCAGGTGTTCCTTTCTTAGCAGCCAAATAAATCTCTTTAGCATAATTCGTATACAATTTGGCTTTAGCAGCACCCGTTTTTTGAATACTAGCTTTACGAACCTCATAAGCACGTCCCATACAATCCCTCCTCAATCAACTTAACTATTATACACAATTATTCAAAAAATGTCATCAAGAATAAAAGAATAAAACCTAAACTAATACCAAAATAAGTAAAACGATTATTCTTGTAACTAAAAATTTCTCTTAAAAGCTCAAACAAAGCAATATATAAAATCATACCGCAAGCAACGCAGACCAAGAAAAACATCATAAAATCAGAAAGCGAAGAATCCAAGAAAAACAAAATCAATCCTCCAACAAAACTAGAAAGTGATAACAAAGCCATCATGCCCCACTGCATCTTTCTACCTTGTTTAGACAACTCCATATTACTAGCCACTTCAACACCTAAAGGCAAATTATGCAAACCAACACCAAGCATCATTAACACACCCGCCCCAACACTTTCTGTTGCAATAATATACAAACTCATTCCTTCTAAAATATTATGCAAAACCAAAGAAATCGCTAAAATAAAGCCTACATGAAACAAATGGGAATTATGTTCTTTTAAATTATCATTTTCATCTTTGTGATGATGGTGATGATGTGGCAAAAACAAATCAAAAATTTTTAAAGTCACGACTCCAAGACCAATAAATAACAAGGTAAACAAAATTTTATGTGCTTTACTTCCATTTAAGGTGACTGTTAACTCAATAATCTCTGGAATCAAATCAAAAAATAACATTCCAAGCATAATAATTAAAGCCAAACCAGTCGCTAAAATAGATAACTCCTTTTTAGCCTTAACAAAACGCACAACAAGAAAACCGAAAAGAAAAAAAAGACCACTAAATAAAGTTAAAAACAACGCCTGCAAACTCATAAAAATCCACCATCCAATCAAATTGTATCATAAATAGGCAAAAAGAAAAAGACCAATTTGGTCTACTTCACAGGCACGACATCAATCGATAACTTACCCGAAAAACTTCCATTAGTCAAATAAAGTTGATCCACACTCTCATCATTCTCTAGCCAAAGATAAAAATCAACAGTATCCATCGCCCCAATAACAAGAGACTGACTCTCACCATCTTCAAATAAATTTTTAGTTTGATTACTAACAATATCTGGATTTTCCTTGTCCACCGTAGTTCCTTCAGAAGCAATACTAGAATCAGCAAAATCACCAGTATAAGTCATAACATTTTCTGTACCAGCATTAATAACTATTGCCCATTTAAAATACTTGCTATATAAATTCCTGGAAAGATTCATTTCAACTAATTTAATTGTATAAGCAGCATTAACGTTAGAAGTAGACTCATTCGTAACCGTAAAAGTAACCTTTTCAGCAGAATTCAAATAATCACTACCATCAATTAAAGAGAGCCTAGGAGCATCAATCGCCGAAACTGAATCCAAATTCGTGGCAATATTTAAAATCGCAGCATCATTTTTAGGCACCGTAGCATTTCCTCTTAACCAAGCAGAATAATAAGCATAACTTATACTTACACCAATAACTACAATACCCACAATTAATACAGTAATAATAATTCCATTTTTCAATGTACTTCTTGAAGATTCAGTTTGTTTCTTTTCCATACTCATTCTCCTAATCTAATATAATTATACAAAAAGAAATATATTTTCACAAGTTTAACTTTTTGCCTTGTAAAAAACAACTCCCATCTTTTCCCCATCAGGAATGACAATTAACACTCCACTATCATCATAGCCTAAAGCCTCTTCATAAGTCCAATCAAGTGCTACGCGATAACCATTAACAATGCTCTCATCAGGCATCGTATAAGTAATTTCTGAAATCTCACTAACAGTCACACTAGCTACTTCAGGCAAACTTTGTGTCCGAGTTCCATCTAAATTGTTTTCTACGGTCCTATAAATAGAATCCTCAGCAACGGATTTAAATGAATCAACTGCACCAGAATAAACATATTCAGTACCACCAACATCATATCGACTAAGCTTATTATCGATCGTAAAGAAATCAACAATAAATAGCTCACTGACCAGTTTAACATATTCCTCCGTATCATAGCCTTCGGTATTTAAAAGATTTTTAAGTTCCTCAAACAACTGTTCAAAAAGTAAAGTATCCCGATCTTCCAAATTATAGCCATATTCTTCAATCGTATTTGTTACAACAACCTCATTAACTGGAGTTTCAACTGTAGGTTCAGTCTTAAAAAAAGTAAAATAAACAAAAACCCCGCCACCTACAATAACAACAAGAAGGAGAATAATCAAAAGAATTTTATATTTTTTTTTCATACCAATCTGGCCTTTCTATAATACAAAATTATAACACAAGCTTGGCAAGCTTGCAACACAGCATGATTCAAAATCCTTGTATAAATTCTTTTAAAAAGCAACCAAAAGAGACTTGACGAATACATCAGTTCCATGATACACTTATGCGCGGAGGTAAAAAATGATAAAATTCAAAAAAATTGGTCTAATTTCATTAATAGGAATGCTATTTCTTACAGGATGTTCAAACAAAAGCCAAAACATCGAAGGAAGCCTAGAAGAAATCATGACCAAACTCTATGAAGGCATAAGTGAAGAAGAATTACCAATGGCTTTAACCAATATTGAAATCACAAATGAAAATGTAGAAAACTATTTAGGGACAAATGATATTGAATTTGAAAGTGCTTTAGCTTCAGAATCTATGGTAGGTTCAATTGCTCATTCAGTTATTTTAATACGCGCCAAAGAAAATCAAGACATTGAAGCTTTAAAAGCAAAAATTGAAGCAAACATTAACCCAAATAAATGGATTTGTGTAACAGCAGAAAATGTCATTGTCAAAAATAAGGGAAATCTAATTCTTGTAGTCATGTCAAATGAATTAGCATCTCCAATAGAACAAAATTTTGACAAATTATCTTAAGCCTGTAAAGGCTTTTTTTTAAAGGAGGTCTTATGGTCTTTTCCAGCATTACTTTTCTCTATTACTTTTTGCCGTTATGTTTATTATGCTATTTCCTAGTCCCAGCACGTTTTCGAAATAAAATTCTCTTAGTTTTCAGTTTGTTTTTTTATTTCTATGGAGAATCAAAATATATTATTATCTTAATCTTCTCCTGCATATTAAACTACTATGCAGGCCAGCTGATTTTAAAGTATCCCAAACATAAAAAACAAATCTTAATAGCATCCTTACTAATAAACTTTGGTTTACTATTCTATTTTAAATATTTCAACTTTTTTATAACAAATATAAATCATATCTTTCAAACAAATCTTCCAATCCTCCAAATCATCATGCCGATAGGTATAAGCTTTTTTACATTTCAAGCAACAAGCTATGTCATAGATATTTATAAAGGCGAAATAAAACCTGCAAAAAATCTATTAGACTTTGCAACTTACTTAACCTTATTTCCTCAGCTTATTGCCGGTCCAATCGTCCGTTACGAAACGGTTGAACAAGAAATGAACAAACGCACAACAAATCCCCACTTAATTGCCAAAGGACTAAAGCGCTTTATTCTTGGCTTAGGAAAAAAAGTTCTTATTGCCAACTTACTAGGTTCATTTGCTGAAGACTTAAGCACCCTAGTAACTCCAACGCTTTTAAGTTTTTGGTTAAAAGCTTTAGCCTATACCTTTCAAATCTACTACGATTTTTCAGGTTACAGTGATATGGCCATTGGCCTTGGCTTTATCTTTGGATTTCACTTTCTTGAGAACTTCAACTACCCATTAACCGCAAAAAGTATAACAGATTTTTGGCACAGATGGCACATTTCCTTATCTACTTGGTTTAGAGATTATCTTTATATACCTCTCGGAGGAAATCGACATGGCAAGAAAAAGCAAATACGAAATATCCTAATAGTTTGGTTGGCAACAGGCTTATGGCATGGAGCAAGTTGGAATTTCATTATTTGGGGTCTATACTTCGGTATCCTCTTACTTATCGAAAAATTCATCCTTCAAAAATTTTTAGATAAGCATAAAATTCTTGGCCATATATCAACATTTATTTTAATTCTATTAAGTTTCGTTATATTTGAAACAGACTCAATTGCAGATATAATTTTCTTTTTCAAAGGACTATTCGACTTAACAAAACCATTTACAACAATCGAAACAAACTTTTATTTAAAAAATTACTTTATTATTTTATGTATAGCCTTTATAGGCATGGGACCATGGTTAAAAAGACTTTATAACAAATTAAATAATACTGCCATTGGTCAAAAAATATTAAATATTTTAGAACCGATCAGCTTAATGATTTTATTATTTATCATCACAAGCTTTATAATCGATGACTCATACAACCCATTTTTATATTTTAGATTTTAGGTGATCAAAATGAAAGATAAATTAACAATTATTGGTATTCTAGGGCCATTATTTCTCTTTTGCATATTAGGAATCTGTACCCCAGATGTTGAACTTTCCAAAGAAGAAAGAAGAAAACTAGAACAAATCCCTAAATTTTCAACAACAGCTATCCAAAACAATACTTACTTTTCCAAATGGACAAACTATTTTACAGATCAGTTTCCTTACCGCAACGAATTTCGCAAATTAAAAGGACTAATCTCATTAAACGTGTTTCAAAAAAAGACAGAAAACAATGTCGTTCAAATCGATGATACCTTATACGAAATAAATCCGTACATAGACAAAAAATCTCTCACTCATTTTACCGAACAACTAAATAAAACCATAACAACGTATAACAACGCTTCAAACATTTATTACAGCATTATTCCAGACAAAACATACTACTTAGAAGACAAAAAGATTCCTAAACTAGACTACAATTCACTGGTAGATCAAATCAAAAAAGAATTTAAAAATTACACATATATTTCTCTATTTGAAGAATTAAACAAAGAAAGCTACTTTAAAACCGATATTCACTGGAAACAAAACGCTCTAGAAAACGTCTTAAAAAACCTAAAAAAGGCAATGAATCTTCCGGACAGTAATTTATCTTGGTCAAAACAGGAAGTATCACCTTTCTACGGGGCATTAAAATCACGAATACCAAATAATATTGCTGAAGAAACAATTACTTTCTATACCAACGATAGCATCGAACAAGCCATAGTCTACAACTATGAAAAGCAAACAACCGAAAAAGCATATCAAAAAGAAAATATAAATCACTTAGACGGCTACGACGTATTTCTAAGCGGAGCCACTGCCCTTTTAATTATCGAAAATGAACATGCCACTACAAATAAAGAACTTATCGTTTTTAGAGATTCCTTTGCCAGTTCACTTATTCCACTACTCATACCTGAATACCAAAAAATTACCTTAATTGACTTACGATATATAAAAAGTGAATATCTAAAAAATATTCCCGAAATATCTTTCCAAAATAACCCAGATATCTTATTACTTTACAGTGTTCCACTCATAAACAACAGTTATACTTTAAAATAATCTTTTCAAAAGCAAAAAACTTTGATAAAATACCAAAGGCATTAGGAGGTAAATATGCTAGAAAATTTTCAATTCATTACCGTATTTCTTGAAGGATTAATTTCCTTTTTTTCACCTTGCATTATCCCTATTATTCCTTTATACATGAGTTACTTAGCTGGAAATGCAAAAACAATAAATAAAGACGGAAACATTACATATAAAAGAAAAACAACCCTTCTACATACCCTTTTCTTTGTTTTAGGAATATCCGTATCTTTCTTTATTTTAGGTCTATCATTCACTGCTTTAGGAAGATTCTTCCAAGATACTAAATACATTCTTTTAATCTTGTGTGGCCTTTTGATCATAATCATGGGCTTATTTCAAACAGGCATAATCAAAATCAAATTTTTACAAAAAGAACATAAAATAAATGCCAACGTGAATTTAAAAAAAATGAATCCCTTCCTAGCTTTTGCTTTAGGTTTCTTGTTTAGTTTTGCCTGGACACCTTGTGTGGGTCCTGCTTTGTCTTCAGTATTAATGATGGCTGGAAGTGTAAGTAGTATGTTTATCGGGAACTTGTATGTTCTCATTTATGCTATTGGCTTTATCATTCCTTTTTTAATATTAGGCCTATTTACAAACGAAGCCTTAAATCTTTTAAAAAAACATCAAAAAGCTTTAATGAATCTTGTAAAAATTGGAGGCTTATTACTCATAATCATAGGTGGATTCCTCATCTATCAAGGAATCGAGAATATTCCTAAACAATCTCTCAACAGTTGTTCAGCTAACGAAGATGGCCTTTTAAACTGTGGAACCGAAAATGATATAAATTTAACAACCGCACCTAACTTTACTCTAAAAGATCTAAACGGAAACATATACACTTTAACAGATTTCAAAGACAAAACCGTCTTTCTAAACTTCTGGTCCTTAACCTGCAATATATGTAAAGAAGAATTAGAAAGCATTGAAAAACTGTATCAAGAATATCAAAACAAAGACGTAATGATTTTCACAATCATAAGTCCAAAAGAAAGCAAAGCCACAAAAGAAGAAATAAAACAATACATAGAAGAGCACAACTACACCTTCCCCGTCTTACTAGACGAAGAAAATACAGTCTTTAACAGCTACTACATCACATCCTATCCGAATTCCTTTATCCTAAAAGATCAAGAAATAAAACAAAAAATTCCTGGAGCATTGCCTTATGACCAACTAAAAAAGCAAATTGAACAAAACTTTAATCAACAAGCTAGTTTGTATAACTAGCTTTTTTACATAGAAAAACCATCCCGAAGGATAGTTCTTTTAACACTTAATCTTCCGCGTCATATTCCACAGAATAAGAAGTTTCTTTAATTTTTTTTAAGCAATCAACAACATGAAGCATTAATGGATCATCTTCGTATAGTTTTTCCAAAGCAGCAAAATCAAAACAAATAAACGGATATAATAAATAATATATACTACCAGGATCATGAAATTTTTCCGAATCAACAGTAAATAAATAATCTAAATTAACAGCAAAATCATAATGAAAACCCCCATCGTCCTTTATTATTTGCTTTGAAATGAGTTCATTTGTCGTAAAATCGTTGGAATGCCCAAAATAAAGATTCATTGTTCTAATTCCTTTAGGAAGATGTTTGTTATACTCTAAAAGCCACATGGTAGCTGGACTTTTCGCCTCAATAGACTCACGAAGCGTTGCTTTAGAAGAAATAGAGCAACAAACAATTTTTGTAGGATCTTTAATTGCTGTTTCTAACCAAGAATCCTCTCTAACTCCCATTTGGAGTCCTTCTAAAGGAAATTTTGTTATTCTCGATAAAAGTAAACTCAAATAAGGCAGATTACAAGAAAATATCGTGCGAATCGTTTCAAATGAAATCACTTGACGTACTTCCTTAACATTCATTTTTCTCACCCCCAAACTAAAGAAAGCGAGACCTATTATAATCACCAAAAGAAAAAAAACTAGCAATTCGACAAAACATGTCAAAATTAGCTAGTCTTAATCTATTCTACAGACTTTAAAGAATCAATCATATTAATCTTTTTCAAAATGAAATAAGTAATGAATTGCACGACTACAGTAAACAAAGTCATAATAAGGAAAGTATAAACATAGCTCATTCCATAGATGTCCTTAACAAATAAAATTTCATCGGTCTCAGCAACCGTCATGACAAACTGATTTAACAAAACACCTAATCCCATTCCAATTAGAATACCAAAAATAGTTAGAACAAGGGTCTCACGATATACATACCCCGAAACTTCTCGATCATGAAATCCCAAAACCTTCAACGTTGCAATTTCCCTAGTTCTCTCACTAATATTAATTGTAGTCAAATTATATAAAACCGTTATAGCTAAGAAAGTAGAAAAACCTAAAATCAATAACACAATATCATTCATACTACGAATAATATCTTGAAACATATTCACACTATCTGTAATGTATTGTACACTACTAAAATAACCTGATTGAATAAATTGATTGCCAATCTCACTTACCTTAGCTTCATCCATAACTGTGATCACCGCATTATAACTCTTCTCTCCAAAAATTTGTTCATAGTAACGATCACTCATATACGCATAATGATTAACATAATTCTCACTAATAGCCGATACTCTCAAAATAAACAATTCATTTTCACTATTTCGAACTCCAAAAGTATCACCAACATTCACACCAAGCATATCCGCTGTTTTACTAGATAGTATAACTCCATTATCATCGATCGATAAGGTATTTCCTTGCTCATCTTTCAAATGAATAAACTGATCAACCGTACTCACATCCTGAAATGCCATTAAATAAATATCAATATTTTTATTATTGGCATTAAAAGTAAAACTTTCCATATTAAGAAAATCATACGCCTGAACCTCATGCAACGTTTCTTCAACCAGAGGATTTATCTCACTTGTAGCTTCTTCTAAAAAGAAAATAGCATCATAAGCTTCAATCTCTCCAAACTGCTTATCCCTAAGCGAACCAATACTATTTTGAATACCAAATCCTGTCAACAACAAAGCGGTACAACCAGATATTCCAATTAAAGTCATGACAATCCTTTTCTTATATCGAAATAAATTTCTTATCGTAACCTTCCAAGTAAAATTTAAACGTCTCCAAAGAAAATGAATATGCTCCAAAAAGACTTTCTTACCCATCTTCGGTGCTTCAGGTCGCAGTAAATTTGCTGGCATATACTTAAAATTACGATTGGCTGTAATATAAGTAACCAAACTCATCGCTCCAAAGCAAACCAAAGCAATAATTGCACTCATGCCTACATTAAAAGAAAGCTGTAAATCCGGTAATACAAACATGGATACATAAACGCGATAAATGACTAAAGGAACAATAAGATATCCTATAGTAAGACCTAAAACGAGTCCAATCGTCGTGGCCAAAAAAACATAGAATAAATAACTAACAATAATTTTGGCTTTTGAATAACCTAAAGAAATAAATAAACCAATCTCGCCTCGTTCTTCTTCAATCATTCTAGTCATTGTATTCATTCCCATCAAGAAAGCCACTAAAATAAAGAATATAGGAAACACCGCTGCAATAGAATCAACTTTTGTCGCTGAATCAATAAAAGTAGTATACCCAGGATTATCTTCCCGATCAAACAAATACCAAACTGGTTTTTCTAAATGACTTACTTCCTCACGTGCATCAGCAATTTCTTGTTCCGCTTTACTAATCTCAGCGACATATGTTGCATAGTTAGCATCATAACTAGCTTGCCCAGCTTCAAGTTCAGCTTCTCCACCCAAAAGTTCTTGATAAGCAGCATTCAAAGAGGCCAATGACGAGTTGTATTGAGTTTGCCAAGCTTCTTCTCCCCGTGCAAGTTCACTGCGACCACTTGCAATCGTGGCCTGAGCCGTTTCAATCTTTTGTAAGTTCTGTAAAGAGACTTGTAAAGTAGACAATTGAGTTTGACAAGTTATATACTCCTCACTTTCTGGATCCAAAGTTTCAAGTGTAGCACTCAAAGTATCTATTTGAGTATTTAAAGTATTAATCATACCTGCAACTTGATCCAAAGTAATACCATAGGCACTCAATGAAGAAGTAAGTTCTGCTTCACCAGCATCTAACTCTTCCTTTTTCTTAGCAAAAGTACTTTCCATCGAAACTCGCGTATTTTCCAAAGTTGACTTTCCACTATTATAATCAGCCCATCCTTGATCCAAAGTATTTCGACTATCTTCTAGCTCTTTCTTAGCATCGGCAAATTTCTGATCATTTTCAGTCTTCTGTTGATTTAACTCTGCTTCCGCATCATAAATTTCCTGCATAGCTTCTGCTAAAATTTCCTCATAACGAGCTGTTTCTCTTATAGGCTTTAACTCCACAAGTTCATCATTTAAATACGAAATTGTCTCTTTATAATCCTCCTCATAAGCAGTCTTAGAAACACTATCTTTCGCAGTCAAATACACTTCTGTATAATATTCCAATGTAAAATTAGAAGGTAAAATATACATAAAAGTGTCAAGCTTTCCATCACTAACCGTTGAAATTCCCTTATTCTCATAAATGTACATTGGGCTATCCGCAATTCCAACAACCGTATAAGTTGTCCCCTTAACAAAGTCCAAAGCATCCGCCTCTAAGGTAATCGTATCCCCTATATTATATGTACCCCGTTCAACCAAAATTTCATTTTCATTTTCCAAATATCGTCCTTCCACAAGTGAAACACGATTTATATCTTCTAAATATCCATAAATTTTTGTTGCATCTCCATTAACAACCGTTTCAAAAGAATAACCTGGAACAACCTTATCCACATTTGAAAGTTCTTGCAAAGATGCAACATCATCTTCCGTCAATCCCATTGTACTAACAATTCGAAAGTCCATCAAGGCATAGGTATCATAATAAGCATCAGTCGTTCTGATCATATCCGAAGAAGTCTCACGGACTCCAGCGAAAAAAGCACTTCCAAGCGCAACAATAAAAATTAACGAAAAAAAGCGGCCTAAAGATTTACGAATCTTAATAAAACTATTTTTAAATAACAACATTACCAATCAATATCCTTAACAAGTTTAGGATTATCTTGAATAAGAATGTCGGCCACTTGTCCATTCTTAATCTTAATAACCTTATCTGCCATCTCACTAATAACTGCATTATGGGTAATAATAATCGTCGTCATATGTTCTTTATGACAAGTATCTTGCAAAAGCTCCAAAATCATTCGTCCGGTTTTCGAATCCAAGGCCCCTGTCGGTTCATCACAAAGTAATAACTTTGGATTTTTAGCTAAAGCCCTTGCAATACTAACCCGTTGCTGTTCGCCACCAGAAAGTTGAGCGGGAAAATGTCCACTGCGATCTCCTAACCCAACTTGTTTCAAAGTTTCTAAACTATCTTTAGGATGTTTACAAATCTGACTTGCTAAACTAACATTTTCTAAAGCTGTCAAATTACCGACCAAATTATAAAATTGAAAAACAAATCCAATATCATAACGACGATAATCCGTTAAAGCCTTACGATTAAACTTAGAAATATCTTTCCCATCAACAACTACCGAACCACTAGTCGGAGTATCCATACCGCCTAAAATGTTCAAAACTGTTGTCTTTCCGGCCCCACTAGGACCTAAAATAACAACAAGTTCACCTTCATTAATAGAAAAAGAAACATTTTCAATTGCCTTAATCGTAACTTCTCCCATCTGATAAGTCTTACATAACTTTTTCACTTCAATAAACGCCATAGCATCACCATTTTCATACCTAAATTATAACGTATTTCCAAAGAAAAATAAATCTATTTAAGAAGAATATAGTATAATATTTTCCAGAAAGAACGTGATTTTATGAAGCAAACTTCTTTATTTGAAAGCAATAATATTCCCCTAGCTAACCGTGTTCGTCCCAGAAACTTAGATGAATTTGTAGGTCAATCACACCTTCTTGGCGAAGGAAAAATCCTCAAAAACCTTATTCTACAAGATCAAATTCCCTCAATGATCTTCTGGGGACCACCTGGTGTTGGAAAAACAACTCTGGCCCAGATCATTGCTATTCAAACAAAAGCTGAATTTATAAATTTCAGTGCTGTCACAAGCGGTATAAAAGACATTCGTAAAGTAATGGAACAAGCCGAACAATCGAGATTAAATGGCCAAAAAACAATTCTCTTTGTCGATGAAATTCATAGATTCAATAAGGCCCAACAAGATGCATTTTTACCATTTGTTGAAAAAGGAAGTATTATTCTTATTGGAGCAACAACCGAAAACCCTTCCTTTGAAATCAACTCAGCTTTACTATCCAGATGTAAAGTATTTGTTTTACAGCCTCTATCAAAAGAAGACATTATAACTATTCTTTCACATGCCATAAAAGATCAAAGAGGGTTTGGTAAAGAAAACATCCATATAAAAAATGAACTTCTCCAAACAATAGCTACCTATGCTAACGGAGATGGCAGAACCGCCCTAAATATGTTAGAAATGATCGTTCTAAATAGTCCCAAAGAAAACAATCAAATAAACATAACAGAACAAATTGTCAAACAATGTCTAAACAAAAAATCTTTACTTTATGACAAAAATGGCGAAGAACATTACAATCTCATTTCTGCCTTACATAAATCTATGCGCAATAGTGATCCCCAAGCCGCGATATACTGGCTAGCCCGCATGTTAGAAGGCGGCGAAGATCCATTATATATAGCCCGAAGACTCATTCGCTTTGCCAGTGAAGACATTGGGCTTGCTGATCCTTCTGCCCTTAATCTAGCTGTATCTTGCTATCAAGCGTGTCACTTTATTGGAATGCCAGAATGTACTGTCAATCTTACCCAAATTATAACCTACTTTTCAATTGCTCCAAAATCAAATGCATTATACACAGCATATGAAAAAGCCAAAAAAGACGCTTTAGAGCAAATCGCTGAACCTGTTCCCTTGCACCTCAGAAACGCATCAACAAAACTTATGAAAGACCTACACTATGGTGAAGGATATCAATATGCCCATGATTATAAAGACCATTTAACAACAATGACTTGCCTACCAGAATCTTTAAAAAATGCCATTTACTACACCCCAACTTCTGAAGGAAAAGAAATACGCTTCAAAGAAAGACTCGAAAAAATAACAGACTGGAAACAACAAAACAAATAATTATTTCTCACTTTAAATTGGAACAAATTTTAATACAAAATACAATTTTTTTATTGAAATCTTTATTTTTTTTGCTATAATCCTGAGTTTGACAGTTTTAAAAAGGCAAAATCTCCCCAGCCCTTATTTTATAAGGGTTTAGAGAGATTTTTTTTGTTCAAAAAAATGCGTACCATGAGTGTTATTTAATCAAACTAAAAATTTT
>CALVUT010000087.1 GCA_944363675.1 uncultured Bacilli bacterium
ATTCATTATCCATTTTATCCATCACATCACAAATCGCAGGATAAAAATATTTTAAAGATTCCTCTTCATTATGACACGGAACAATAATACCAATTTTTTTCATGATTCTAACTCCTAACTTATCAAACGTATTTTATCAAAAACCTAAACTTATTTATTTCTTTCATACTTTAAAAGATTTAAATACAACTCATAATTTTGTCTATCCTTTTTCACCACAACTTGTAAAATAATACCTGTTATAAACAAAAGTAATGCAAAAACATAAAGAAAACCACTAACAATTAAAGTAGGAAAACGAAGTACTAAACCAGTCTGAAAATAATCTACAAAAACAGGTATAACTAAAATGGTAGCAATAATAGCCAATATTATAGCCAAAAAACTAAAGAATCCAAAGGGTTTATATTCCTTAAACAAACTAGCAATTGTTTTTAAAACTTTAATTCCATCCGAATAAGTATTCAATTTAGAAACACTACCTTCCGGACGATCACGATAATTAACAGGAATTTCAACTAATTTATAATTTTTATCTACTGCATGAATAGTCATTTCTGTTTCAATTTCAAACCCTTTAGATAAAACAGGAAATCCTTTCACGAATTCATAACTAAAAGCACGATATCCAGTCATAATATCTTTAATATTGTTCTTAAACAAATGATTAATTAGCCAACGAACAATTTTATTTCCAAAATTATGAAACAATCTCTTATTTTCTGTAAAATAAGTAGAAGATAACCGATCTCCTATAACCATATCAGCTTTACCTTGTAAAATATATTCACACATTTCTTTAGCATGTTGAGCAGGATAAGTATCATCCCCATCAATCATTAAATAACAATCAGCATCAATATTTCGAAACATCGAACGAATAACATTTCCCTTACCTTGTCTATATTCATAACGAACAATTGCTCCAGCTTCTTTGGCAATTTTATCCGTTCCATCAGTCGAATTATTATCATAAACATAAATATCAGCATCAGGTAACTCTCTACGATAATCAAGTATTACCTTACGAATAGTTTTAGCTTCATTATAACATGGAATTAATATGGCTATCTTTGACATGAATACACCTCTTTCAAACACTATTATAAAGCAAAAATAAGCTTATGCAAAGCTTATTTTACTTCTAAATTTAAACACATAACTACAATATCAGAAACTTCTTGTCCAGCACTATCCACCACTCGAATATACATGCGCTCTCCATTATCTTTAGATACATTGACATCAACACGAATCATATGCCCATCAGAAGTTAAAGGATCTCGCTTAAGAACCGTAAGAACCCCATCTTTAACTTGTACTAACTCCGTATAGTATTCACCTTGCATCGTATTACGTGAACGATAACTAGAACCTACCCAATAAGAGATGTGAGCAGATTCAAAATTCTCTAAAGATATCTCCCGAGAAACAAATTCTTCATACAGATTTACATAACCATCAGTATTTTTTTCAATTTCAAAAACATACAAATAATTATTATAATTAAGAAAACTTGGAATATAAGTTCCATAATAATCTTTTAACTTATAACCACTCGCATTCAAATTGGAAATAAAATCTCGTATTTCAATCCCATCAAACAAAGTGTAAAAATGTTTCACGGAAGCTAATTTTTCTTCTAATAATTCCTCGGCATAAGAAGTCTCCGTAGATAAAATCAAAGAATGAATAGGTACCTCATCATTAAGTAACATCATATAACCCGAATTAGAATTAACAACACCCCATGCAGAATTCTCTGGAAAATCAACTTTTTCTATAGGCGCAAACATTTGCTTAAGATTATAAAGATAACTAGAAACACCATTAGCAAAAAGATTATTACTAGAATAATAGTCACCTTGATAAACATAATTATAAACACAATAATATACATGATAAGAAAGAAGTACAATCATTATTGGTAAAACAAAATATTTCTTGTATTTTATAATATCAATTAAAAATAACCCAATAGCAATACTTGATAAAATAAGCAAAAACAGTCCATAACGAGTATATCCCAAAACACAAGAAGCCCAAACAATATAAGATAGAACTAAAAAAGTCATAAATAAAAATTTAGACATTGGAATTTTCTTTTTTCTGATCATTCGAACAAAATAATACAAAAGATATCCAATAGCAATGATATAACCATAAGCCCAAAGAGGTTCAATCACCGCAATATCAATCGCCCGTCCCTTATCAAATAACATCTTTACAGGCCAAATTAAAGTCTCAAGTAAACCAACTGGTCCAAACCTTGTATCCATCCAATTTGTATTACTATATAAATTAGAATGAAAAATGGTATTATAAAACGGAAAAAATGGATTGCCAGTTTCAATATAAGTATAAAACATATACAGAATAAACGGAAAAACAAATGCCAAAATAGCCCATAATAAATATTTCCATTTAAAATGTTTTAAATAAGAACGGTAATTAAATAAAAACAAGAAAAACAAGATCAAAATAAAATAGGCGTTGGAAATTTTAGCACAAAAAGCAAGACCTGATAAAAAGGCCATAAAAACAAATAAATGTCCAATAGAATAAGAACGTGGTTTCATAACATGAATGAAAATTTCTAAAAGAAAAATAATTGAAAAATAATCAACATAATATACATCAGCTAAATCAAGCATAGAAAATGTAAAAATAGAAAAAACACCAATTAAACTAACCACAAGAGAATTATGAACATTTAACTCCTTAACTATTCTCTTAATTTGATAGTAAATAATAATCAAACAAAAATAATTAAAAATCAAGCCTAACCGATAACCAAAAAGCAACCGAAAAGGATAAAAAACCCGATCTGTAAAAGAATAAGTATAAGAATTAATCGCTCGACTCGGGAAAAAATCACCCGTTAAAATTTGATTGAAAGGATGTACTTGTGAATACAAATGATAATTTAAAGTATCAAACATTCGATCAGGAAAGACAATCGTAATCGCAAAAACAAAGAACAGCAAAATATAAAAAATAACATCTGCCTTATCAAAATCTTTTGTAATTTGAAACTTTTTCGTAACTTTAAAAAGAATTGGCGTACAAATCCCTATTGAAATAAGTAAACTTACCAAATACGGTAAAGAGAAAAAGTAGGTTAAATAATCATTAACCAAAATAATAAAACATAAAACAATAAAACAATACAACCAAATATCCACTCGAATTTTTTTCATTAAACCTACTCCTCACTCTTATGCATAACTTCCAAACTTTTATATCCATTCTTACGAGCTAAAGCATCAAAACATCTTTCTACTGCATGAGCCATAGTACCGTCAATTTGCCCATTTTCCTCTTCGAAATCATCTGCATTCAAAACCTCAAATAACTCTTTGATCGCGTCAACTCTTCCCCAAAACATTGAACCTGTAGGAAAAGTCAAAAAGTAATCAATTTCACTTAAAGGAATACCTAATCGCTTAAACAAAACCTTCATATTTTCACCATTATTAGCAATAGCTCCTCTTGCTTCCACTAAAGAACAAAAGATTTTAGGAAAAGGAAGAGGATAGATAAGTCCTAACTCAGAATCTTTATGAAACTCTTGAAAAATAGTTTTAACATGTTCTGTAGAACCAAGTAAATTTCTAAAAATATGTTCTCTCCATTCATTACCAAAAGTTGTTGTCATACTCCGTTTCGTATGTAAATGAAGCATATAATCATACTGAGAATAAACCTCTTTCAACTGAAGAATCATTGGCAAAATATCTCGTCCATGATTAGGATAAACAGCAACATGATAATTTCTCATGCCATAATTTTTTAAAATTTTTATAATCTCTTTCTTTTTTTCTTCTTCATTAGTACTTAAATATAAATCATACTGATAAGGTACTTTTTTTAACTCATCCAAAATCTCAGGTAAAACATCTGGATAAAAAGCATGAACCTGTATTAAAATTTTAAAATTTTGCTTTGCCTTTCTAACAGGAATATCATGAAAAACTTTTACTTGAGCTTTTAAAGGGATTCCGCAAATTGCTTTAGACAATGTATTAATATTAGCATATCCATACTTTTTATCAGGCTCTAAATAAGTCCCCTCACCCCATTCATTCCAAGCATTAACAAACAAAAAAGTATCCGAAAAATCATTAAAAGCCATTTTTTGTATAACCATCACAGCCCACTTATAAAAACTTTCTAAAGAATAATGATATAAAATAGAATAATCTCGTTTTCTTCTCGCTGAATTATCCCACCCCATGGTAATAGAATAACTAAATTTTTTCAAAGGATAATGATAGGCATAAACATTACGCAAATGGTCCACTAACTTTGTATAATTCAAAACACTTGCCGCATTAGAAATACCCGTAATTTGATCTTGAGGCAAATGAAATTGACTTGGAGCAAAATCAAATTCACCATCAACAAAAGAAGTATTTGTATAATCCGCAGCCGGAACAAACGTCTTACTCCAAATTTCAATCTCTCCAATACCAATTTGTCTTGCTCGCTCACGCCATTGAAAACAAACCCTTTCAAAATCCGGAATAGCTGAAGGATTATAAACAAGCAATAAAGGTTTTCCCTGAATTTTAATATAACGACTATCCTTCATATATTTTGCAATATCATCAATAAACTTTTCAGGATCATTTTTTAAATATTTTTGCCGCATTAAAACTTCATTTTCCAAACCATCCCAAGTACGTGTCCAATTTTCATTAGCCCAACAAAGAACAAAAGGAAAATCAATTTCCGTATGTTTCAAAAATAAATCAAGAGGTTTCTCTAATAGTCTTTTCCCTGAAAACCAATAATAATAAAAAGCAAACCCATAAATACCATGCATCTTAGCTAATTTAACTTGTTTCTTTAATGTATCAATAGAATCTAAACGATAATATCCAAAATCATCATGAGGTTCTCTAGGCATATAATGATTGTCAAACAAAGGTTTAGCCTTCTTTACATTGGTCCATTCCGTAAAACCCTTACCCCACCATTTATCATTCTCCGGTATTTGATGAAACTGTGGAAGATAAAAAGCAATAGTTTTAACAAGAGGAGAAAAATCTGAAAAATCTATATTATCTTGATAAGTAGACACATAAGAAGGCTCCTCATGATAATCATAACAATTAACTGAAATTGGTTCCTCCTCACTATCTTTAGAAGAAGATTTATAAAACTTAGAGGTAATATTTCGTACAAACTGTGTACATCTCCAACTTTTACTACGCAAAACATCCTGTAGCTTTTCCTCTAACATGGCGTTTATACATTCACTTTTTTGTAACTCTTTTCTTAACTCCAATATTTCTTTACGATAATTGTATTCCTTATCCATAAATTCACCCTTATTTTTCTTCTAAATTCCAAGCTTTTCTTAAAAAAGAATATCTTTTTTGAATCTCCTTCTTTTGTTTTTTATCTAAATGAAAAGTTTTATCAAAATACTCATGAATTCGCTTTATTTCCTTTAAATGTGCATCCTTTTTAGTTACGGAAGATACATTATTACCATGAACGCGATAATAATTTAAAGTTTTTGCACAAAAAGCCACTTTACCATGTTGCATAACATTAACATAAAACAACCAATCTCCAGCTTGTTTAAATTGCCCTGACAATTCAAAGTATTTATGATAATCATCTTTTTTTATTAAAGTGGATGAAACATTAGCAATCGTACAATTCAAAAAAGAATAATGTTTAATTTCATCAAGACCATCGTTAACATAACTATCATTCCAATGTCCAGTCTTTTGAATATCAATTTCACTTCGAATACTTGGTAAAATCATTTTTCCAAGTGCATCAATATAAGCCGTATCACAATAACTTATAACAACATCATCTTCATGCAAAATAGGCTGAACAAGATTTTTTAACATATGAGCATCGCAAAAATCATCAGCTTCTGCAATCCAAACATAATCACCTTTTGCAAGTTCAAAACCTTTCTCCCATTGCTTAAAAGCAGAACCACTATTCTTTTCATTATAAACTTTTTGAATTGAAACATAAGAAGACAACTTACTTACCAAATCATCAATTTTTTTGCGACTATGATCAGTAGAACAATCATCAAGTAAAATCAATTCATAAATTTTTACCTGTTGACTTAAAATACTATAAAGTCTTTGTTCCAAATATCTTTCATAATTATAATTAGGAACAACAACCGAAATTTTTATTCCAAAATCTCTTTTAGAACTATTTTTCTTTGCCAAAGAAATAAGATCATCCTCGTGAATTTCAGGAATAATTTTTTTCTTCAAATGTGCTTTAAAAAAATTCAGAAAATCAATTAAAAAATTAGCCAATCCATAATGCCCTTCACATTCAAACTTAAACAAAAGTTTATAATATAATTGACTCTTTTTATTCATCGTAGACAAGAAACGCCAAAAAAATTGATTTTTTCGAAGATTATATTTTGCCGAAAGTTCTCCAAAAGTTTTCATATACTTCTTTCTTTGGCGTGAATTCTTAATCTTTGGAAAAACATAAATAAACAAAGAAATAATTTGATTAAATATAAGAGCATCCTTATATAATTCAAAATCTTCATGATCACTAATCCTCTTTAATGTACTATCTATACCAGCAAAAATATCAAATCTCTTTTCACTAAACGCAGAATTCTGAATAGAATTTTCTCTTTGAACATAATAATAATAAACATCTGGAACATATTGAATTTTCTTAGCTTCCAAAAGTGCTGGAACAACAACTGCAATATCTTCATTCACCTTTCCCTCAGCAAAAGGATATTTTTCAATAATCTGTCGTTTAAAAAGTTTATTACATGCTGAAGCGGCTAAACCATTATTAATAAAATCTATCGTTTTGTTACCATCACAACCACGATTAATCTGAAAAGTCTTTGTTTTCTCATAATACAATTTCATATCACAAACAGCAATGTCCGCTTTATTTTTAATCAATGCTTCATATAACTTTTCATAATAATCTGGTTCAATATAATCATCTGAATCAATATAACCAATATAGTCTCCAGAGCTATTCTTAAGACCAATATTTCGAGAATAAGATAATCCTCTATTTTGAGGATTTTCGATTAGAACAACATTTTTCCTTTCCTTGTACTTTCTCAAAATTTCTAAAGAATGATCAGTACTTTTATCTTCAATTAAAATAAGTTCCAAATTAGAATACGTCTGATTCAATATAGATTCAATACACTTTTCAACATACTTTTCCGTATTATACACACTAACAATAACCGAAATTTTATTATTCTTTTTCATAGTCACTCTCCTTCATTTCCTTTTCTAAAAGCCTTAAAGATTTTAATATTTCTTCAGTTCTAAACAAAAGTTTTTGCCGTTTATTCTTAGAAAATACAGTTTCCAAACTTTTACCTTCCTTATGCTCAATTTCAATTTCTGGTGAATATACCGAAATAAGATGATCCTTTCTAACTCTTAAATACAAAAAACTCTCTTCATGAAATAAAAAAGTATCATCAAAAAAAACCGTATCGTACTTTTCATAATACTTTTTAGAAAAAATCAAAGCACAGCCATGCAAAGCCACACCAACTTCTTCCCTTGAACCATTCTTCATAACAGAAGGATGCTTTATCCATGCTTTTAATCGAATATACATACAAAGCCCAAAATAAAGGAAAGAAGAATGATAATACTTTAATAATCGTTCCTGATATTTTATTTCTTTTTGAACTTCCTCAATAGTTTTAAGTGGACTGTAAGGATTTACCGACCCACTACCTTCTTCGCATAAAATTTTAGGACCCAAAATATCAAAATGTGTTCGCTTATAAATTGCTTTGATCCTCTTTAAAAAATCATCTTGATAAAGAACTGTATCATTATTAATAACAGTCAAAAAATCAGGACGATATTTAGAAATTGCCAATTGACAGCCCTTATTATTTGCCCGAGCAAACCCTAAATTATCAGATAAGCAAATTAAATCATCTACCTGTTTTTTTAAAGAAAAAGCTTCTTCTTCACTTAAAGTATAATTGTCTACTACCACGATTTTTTTTGAACCTTTCAATTTTTTGATCGATTCAATACATTCTAAAGTATCTTTAATATTCTTATAATGCAATATAATAAAAACGACCATTTTAAACCTCTTCCGCAAAACCTTTTTCTAATTTTCTAAAAATCATAAAGCCAACAATAAGTACAATCAGTGAAAATAATCCAATATACAATAAAGAACTTATACTAGGCATAGTTTGATAATAAAAAATATTACGATAAGCCTCTATCAAATGAGTCATCGGATTTAAATAAAGTATCCATCGTATAGATTCCGGAAACATATCTGCCGTATATAAAATAGGTGTTGCATAAAAAAGTAAATTCAAAAAGAACGATACAATATATTCTACATCACGCACATAAACATTGATAGCACTAAGTACAAATAAAAGCCCTAAACTCAACAAGCTTTGAATTAAAGCAATTAAAGGCAACCACAATAATTGGAAACTAAGCCCAACACCCCCAAAAATTAAAAAAAGTAAAATAATAACACAAGAAATCAAAAAATTAATTAAACCAGCTACAACAACACTAATAGGTAAAATTTCTCTTGGAAAATACACCTTTTTTATAATTCCACCATTAATCCACACACAGTTGCAACCGGTCGTTATACAAGTTGTAAAAAAGTTCCAAGGAATAACACCGGTAATTAAATAAATCAAATAATTATCAATACTATTATTTTTCATAATAAATGGAAAAACCAAAGCATACACAACAACCATCAATAAAGGATTCAAAAATGACCATAAAACGCCCAAAAAAGACCCTTTATATTTTCCTCGAATTTCCTTCTGAACATTCGTTTTTAAAAGTTCACGATACTGAAACAAATTTTTAAACACAATCATACTTTCACCTACATTCCTTCAAATACTCAGGAATCACCTTTGATGGAACATCATCCATAGCCACAACTCCATTATTAATCCATATTGCCCGAGTACAAAGTTTTTCAATCTGTCCTAAATCATGACTAACAATAACAATTGTCTTATCACTATTCTTAAGCTCTTCTAATTTTTTAAAACACTTTTCCTGAAAATGTTGATCCCCAACCGCCAATATCTCATCAATAAGTAAAATTTCAGCATCCACGTTAATAGCAATCGAAAAAGCAAGACGCATATACATACCAGAAGAGTAAGTTCGAACAGGGTTGTCAATAAATTCTCCTAACTCTGAAAATTCAATAATTTCATCAATTCGTTTATTAATCTCAGCCTTAGTCAAGCCAAAAATAGACGCATTAAAATATATGTTTTCTCGTCCTGTAAAATCCTGATGAAATCCGGCACCAAGTTCCAATAAAGATGTCAATTTGCCATGTGTAATAATCTGACCTTTTGTAGGATAAATAATCTTTGTCATAAGTTTTAATAAAGTACTCTTACCAGAACCATTGACCCCAATTAATCCAACCGTTTCACCTTTATTAATAGTTAAATTAATATCCTTTAAAGCAGTAAACAACTCACTTTTATTTCTTTTCCAAAATAACATATGCTCTTTTAAAGTACTAGCTTTATCATAATAAATTTTAAAAGATTTAGTTACATTTTTCACTTCAATTGCTTTTTGTATTTTTATTTCTTTCATAAGCCACCTCAAAGTTTTCTGCTATTAGTATAACAAATAAGTACCATAATATCAAACTTTCTTAAGAAAAAAAGAGCATATTCCTATGCATCTTTCTCTAAAACAATCAGTTCATGCTGGG
>CALVUT010000088.1 GCA_944363675.1 uncultured Bacilli bacterium
TTTCAACTTAACGACGTTATTTTAGCATTTTTTTGTATAAAAGTATACATTTTTCCCTTTATTTACGGGATTTTCTAATTAAAAATCCTTTTTTATTTTCTACGGGAGCTTTTCTTTAAAACTAACCTCAGAGTTTACAAAGCTAAAGTTCTATTCTTCTTTTGCTTTCTCGTCATCCGTTA
This sequence comes from uncultured Bacilli bacterium, assembly GCA_944363675.1. Classification (GTDB taxonomy): domain Bacteria; phylum Bacillota_I; class Bacilli_A; order RF39; family UBA660; genus Ventrenecus. The sequence continues at coordinate 183 of CALVUT010000088.1, forward strand.
CTTTAAATCCATAATGCTTCCGCACTTGATCTTCAAGTTCTTTCATCAAAGCTTTATTTTCTCTTAAGGTAGCTTTAACATTTTCCTTACCTTGACCAATCTTCTCACCTTTATAAGCATACCAAGCTCCAGACTTATCTAAAATATTTAAATCAGATGCTATATCAATGACTTCTCCTTCTCTGGAAACCCCTTCACCATACATAATATCAACAGTTGCAGTCTTAAATGGCGGAGCCACCTTATTTTTAACCACTTTAATGTTTGTTTTATTTCCTAGAATTTGATCGCCAACTTTAATTTGCTCTCCTCTACGCACATCAAGACGAATTGTCGCATAAAATTTCAAGGCCCTTCCACCAGGAGTCGTTTCGGGATTGCCAAACATAACGCCAACTTTTTCACGCAACTGATTAATAAAAATGGCGGTAGTCTTCGTTTTGCTAATTGTACCAGACAATTTTCTTAAAGCTTGACTCATCAATCTTGCCTGTAAACCAACATGAGCATCCCCCATATCTCCTTCAATCTCAGCTCGCGGAACTAAAGCTGCCACAGAATCAACAACAATAATATTCACCGCTTCACTACGTACCAATGCTTCACAAATTTCCAAAGCTTGTTCTCCCGTATCTGGTTGAGATAACAACAGCTCATTAATATCAACACCTAAATTTTTAGCATAAACCGGATCTAAAGCATGCTCGGCATCAATAAAAGCAGCTCTTCCTCCTTCTTTTTGTACTTCAGCAATAGCTTGAAGAGCAAAAGTTGTTTTACCAGAAGATTCCGGACCATAAATTTCAATAATTCTTCCTTTAGGATAACCTCCAACCCCCAAAGCAATATCAAGAGCCAAAGAACCACTAGAAGTAACATCAATTTCCATATGTTCTTTAGCTCCAAGCTTCATAATAGCCCCTTTACCAAACTGTTTTTCTATATCTGCTAAAACCTGTTCTAAAGCCTTATCTTTATCTTTTACATCTTTTGTTGTTTTCATAAACATAAATCTCACTTTCTGATTTAATTGTACCCCAATTTAATCTTATTGTCAACAATAAATCGAACATTTGTTTTGGAACAAAATTCCTTACAAATATTCAAAATTAGCTTAGCCAATTTTAAAAATTAATCTCCAAAACCAAGCCAAAAAGAAAAAAATATTAGAATTTCCAATCCAATATTTTTTCTTTCCATTCTAAATAATAAATAATACCCGAAGCCACAGAAAGGACAGTCGCAATATCAATTAATATTTCAGCCATATATATACCCCAAATTTCAAAAGGTAAATTATAGAACAACAACAAAGATACACCTACAAGCATAAAAATTGTCTTAACTTTTCCCCATTTATTAGCCTTAATAATAACTTTCTTACTTGCAGCTCCAACTCTTAAAGCATCGATACAAATATCTCTAGTTACAATGATGACAGGTACCACAATACTAATAAAACCTTGATAAGCTAAAACGATTAAAACACCATTAACCAAAATCTTATCTGCAATCGCGTCCATAATTGCCCCAAAATCAGAAACCTTTTTTTCTTTACGAGCAATTTGACCATCTAAATAATCCGTAACAGCCGCAAGAACAAATAAAAAGCCAGCAATTAAATATTTTACATCTACCACTACTTTACCCATAACCATGAAAGTTGGAAAAGTAATTCCTAAATCTTGCCAAGGAAAAAGTAATAAAATCAAAATAATCACGGCAAGAACAATTCTGCTTAACGTAAGCTTATTTGCTAAATTCATTAACATTACTCCTAACTTAATTTACATGTTCAAAAACACTAGTTGTAACTTTTGACTCTGAAATCTGACGCACACTCCACACAACAACCACAATGGTAAGTAAGATAAGAACACTATAAACAAGAACATAGTACTTGGTTGGATACTTACGCATAGGTTTTGTATAAGGTGAAACAACTTTCTCACTAGTTTTTTCTTTATTTTGCTCTTCAACTTTTTTTTCAATCTCTTTCAAAGGAATCTTAGAAGTATATTCAAACAAATACTCATTAAACTCATCAATTAAAGCGGTCACATCAAGTCCTAAATATTTAGCATAACTAGCAATGTAATCCTTTAACTCATAAATATCCTTAAAGCATCCCATACTACCTTCCTCAATATTCTCTAAAATAACCTCTTTAATATTCAAATCTTTCGAAGCCTCAGTTAAACTAACCCCCGAAGACACTCTAGCTTCTTTTAACGTTTGACCAATTTCAAACAAAGCTACTCACTCCTTTAAAATAAAAAAAATAATAACTTATAAGCCTTGTTCTGTACGTCTAAGACGCGACAAATATTTATCTACCATCACTGGTCCACTCTATCATTCATTTCTTAAGAGCAGCTCCCCTACCATAATTTGGGTTTCTCACTTGTGGGGTTTACCACGTTCCACTTCCAAGGTTTCCCTTTTCTTCGTCACTTTGGCACTTTTATATCTACTAAAACCATTTAAGGTTTCCTCGAAGCCGTTAGAGTATCACTCTACCTTAGGTTATTTTTTCCCTAAGCACAAACACTACAACCATCGCAGGCTGTGTGAGCAAGGACTTTCCTCTACATAGTATATATGCAGCATTTGTCTAGTTATTATTATATTTTCCATAAACAAACTTTTCAAGCTGACTAATTCTTCGTAACAAATCCACATTGCTAACTCCAGAATCACTACTTGAAGATTCTTGACTCTCAAGCTCAGTTTCCAATTGTCTAATCTGCTGTTTTAAATTAGCATTTTCTTCTCTAAGCTTTTGATATTCCTTTTCATATCCCCTTACAATTCTTATAAACTCTGAATAATCTTTAATAATAATATCCAAAAAATTATCCACTTCTTGAGGGCGATATCCACGAGCATCAATCTTAAATTCTTTCTCATAAATTGCTTCTGGACTCAAAACGATTTTATCATTCATTCTGCTCACTTCCTCACCATAATTTTATCAACAGAATGAATCCTTGTCAATTATATGAAGCAATTTTAAACTGCCATTTTTTGTCTAAAAGTCACTTTTTAATAACTTGTAAAGTTCTAGCATATTCCACCCGAGAAGGCAAATCAGTTGCCTGTGTCGAATATAAAGAATCTAATAAAATAAGCTCAGAATGCATTTTATTTCCTACACTAAAAGAAATACTTGATCCAGTATATTTTTCCGCAAAAGAAAGATCATCTAAAATTCTCTTTTCCTTTTCCATTTCCAATAGCTCACGAAGTATCGTAGCCTTATTTAAAGATTTAAATAAATACACAGAACAAAGTTGATCTTCAAAAGGCTGAAAAAGAATACCCGGATACTTTCCAACAATTACTTGTCCATCCACACGAAGACGCATAATCACGCTTTCAGGTAGGACAAAATGTTTTCCTAATTTTCTTTCCATCATTGTATGGGCAAATTCACTACCAGCCGAGCGGGAAAAAAAATCTCGGTTAAAACGATAAAAAGCATATTTTTCAGGTTCTTCCTGTTTAAGATTGCCAACATAACTTTGCATATCATCAATACGTGTCTCAGCAATCGTAGGCAAATAAAAAACAGGCACTTCCTTTCCATAACAAACACCCCTGAGCACAGCATCCAAGTAAAAACGAGTACCAAAGCAAACCAAAAAATCACTAAAAAAAGTAGCTTTATATGCAATAGCTTGACACTCTTCTATGCTAGAACAAACGAAAACGTCTTCACAAAAATCTTCAGGCCAAAACTTTTGTAAAGTATAATATTGTTCTATTTCAGGTTGATTCGACCCACGATGAGTAATAATAGTGAAATGTTTCATAATTTAACCTCCATTTGCGAATTACAGTTTACTACAAAGTAAAGACTTTTGTAAAGCCAACATTGCAATTTGAACATCCAAAGTATCCAAATCCTCAAGCATTTTATTTAACAAAGTATCACAAGACATAATCTCAAATTCCTCTCTTTCCAAAAACATTTTAACGATTTTCCAAACAAAGGAAAAGAAATTCGACAATATCTGTCAATGATTTTGCCGAGTATTTCCAAAAAAAGAAAAATATAGTATAATGAAAGAGGTGTGATTTATGGAATATCCAAACAAAATAAAAAAAACAACAATAAAAACCATAAACTATAGTAATCGTGGAATGGACTTAGAACATCTCATCAACGAAACCAACGATTACTACGTAGAACAAAACACAGCTTTAATTTACAAAAAACCTACACCTATTGGCATTAGTGAAGCGGTCTATACCGAACATGGTCGAGTTATAAAAAATGGATACTTTAAAGCACCTTCAACATTAGATTACAATGGACTATACAAAGGAAAATATATTGAATTTGAAGCAAAAGAAACACAAAATAAAACAGCATTTCCCTTAGCAAACTTTCATGATCATCAAATAAAATACATCAAAAAAGTTATAGAACATGGCGGAATTTGCTTCATCTTAATCAAAATGAACAACCTCGTCTATTTACTAAAAGGAACAGACTTTATAGATTTTGTTGAAACCAATACTCGAAAAAGTATACCGTATGAATATCTACAAAAATATGGTAAAATGATAAAAGAAAGTTTTAATCCCTCTTTAGATTATCTAAAGATTGTTGATGAAATTTATTTTAAAGGAGAAGCGTGATATGGCAAAGAAAAAATTAAAATTAAAAAGCGTCAAAAAAATTAAAGAAAGCATAAAAGAAGAAAAAAAGACAAAGAAAAGAAAGAAAACAACAGAAAAAAAAGATAGACATATTGGCAGCATTATTCTAATGGTACTAATAACGATCGGTATCATGGTAGCTACCGTAGTTATCGCCTTTAGTCTATATATTGTTTTCACTGCCCCAGAATTCACCCAAGAAAATCTCTACTTTAAAGAGGCTACCGTCATTGAATGGAACGATGGAACCGAAATGACTAGACTCGGTAGTGTAAACCGCGTAAATAAAAACTACGAAGACTTCCCACAAGTACTAGTAGATGCTCTAGTGGCTACTGAGGACTCAAGATTCTTCCAACATAGTGGTTTTGATGCTGCCCGGTTCTTAAAAGCAAGTTTAGGTCAATTTTTAGGACAATCCGGAGCCGGAGGAGCTTCAACCATTACCATGCAACTTGCCAAAAACTACTTTACAAGTACAGAATCCAGTGGCATTGAAGGAATTATTCGTAAATTTACCGATATCTACATGGCCGTATTTAAAATTGAAAAGAACTATACCAAAGAACAAATTTTAGAAATGTATTTTAACACTGGTTACTTTGGTGGTGGCGGGTCAAACTATGAAACAATTGAAGGCGTCGAACAAGCAAGTCAATACTTCTTTGGAAAATCAGTAAGTGATTTAACTCTGCCAGAAGCAGCCACTATAGTAGGTATGTACAATGCCCCTTATTCTTACAATCCTTACAATTTCCCAGAAGCATCTAATGATCGTAAAAATACAGTTCTAAGCCTTATGTACCGGCACGGATACATCACCGAACAAGAAATGTTAGATGCACAAAGCATTCATGTCAGCACACTTGTTAAAGAGCAAGATACATCAACTTCCACCTTCGGCTATCAAGTGTTAGTCGACTACGTAAGAGACGAAATAGAAGATCGTCTAGGCATTGATATTTACAATGGTAGCTACCGTGTTCGCACAACTTTTGATAAAAATATTCAAGATCAAATCAACGCTGTTCAAAATGGAGCAGTAACAGAATTTAGAGACGAATTACTTCAAGTAGGTATTGCTATTACCTCAGTAAGTGACGGTTCAATAAAAGGCTTAGGCCCAGGAAGAAATTATGTTGCTCAAGGAGATAATCGAGCTTCCAACACAAACTTCAGAAGACAACCGGGTTCTACAGCCAAACCACTTGTCGACTATGGACCACTCATCGAATACAACAACGCCTCGACAGGACAAATGTTTATCGACTTTAAATACGGTTATAACAATGGAACATACATTAATAACTGGGATATGAGTTACTATGGTGTAATCACACTAAAAGATGCCCTTTCCGCATCACGTAATATTACAGCACTTGAAGCTTTCCATCAAAATTCAAAAGAAAACATCAAACAATTCTTGGACAATCTAGGTATAGATAACTCCACTTATGGGGAAGAATTACCATACGAAGCTATGAGTGTGGGCGGATTCACCTACGGTCTAACGCCATTAGAAAGTTCAGCAGCTTATGCAGCCTTTGCTCGCGAAGGATACTACATAGAACCATACTCATTTACTTCAGTCACAAACATTGAAACCGAAGAAACTCAAGAATATAAATATGAAAAAACAAGAGCTATGAGTGCCGAAACAGCTTATATGATTACTGACGTCCTACTTCAAGCAACTAGCGAAGGTGTCGGTGGAGCAATTAATTACAACTTACGAGGAAGCATCGCTTCGAAATCAGGAACTTCAAATATTGGTGCTGAAGATGCAGCCAAAAAAGGAATTCCAACTTCAGCAACACCAGATCACTGGGTAAATACTTACAACACAGAATACTCGATTTCAACATGGGTTGGATATGACCAAAAAGATATGGATGCCAATCACTACCTAACTTCGAGTACCGGAACATCAATTCGTCAAAAAATAAGCGCTTACTTAGCAAATAACTTGCTAACCAATACCACAAAGTTCACACAACCAGATACAGTTGTTTCTGTAACCGTAGAAGCGCAAACCCTACCAACTAAACGAGCAAGCGAATACACCCCAAATAATATGAAATACTCTGCCCTATTTAAATCAGGAACAGAGCCTAGTGAAACTTCAACCAGATTTGCGAAACTTAGTGATGCAAGTAATGGTAAAGCTAACGTCAGCGAAAATAAAATCACGTTGACTTGGGATAAAGCGGAAACACCAGATGCCTTAAATCTTGATGCCGTAAAATCTGAATTTGCAAATTATTTCAAAACATATAAATCAAATTATAGCTTCAGCTACAACTTATTTGAAACGGAATACATGCGTATCTATGAAAATTACAACAACTCTTATATTGGAAAATTCGGCTATCAAGTATACTTAAAAGACAAAAATGGTAACTTAACGAGCTTAGGATGGACTGAGAATAACACTTATACGTACACAGCATCCACCAGTGGCGAATATGAATTTGTAATTAAGAGTGCTTACAGTATTTTTAAAACAAATGAATCGAATGGTATAACCATTAAAACTAATGTGAATTCTGGAACAAGTACTTCAAACTTAAAAGCTCAAGCCAAAAAAATATGCGTTCCTTTAAATGGAACAGTAAATGCCAAAGAAGCTGTCACCGTTATGCTAGACAATGAAGACATTACAGAAAAAGCCACAATTGTCGCTTCTTCTGTAGATACAAAAACAACCGGTGAAAAAGATATAACTTACACCATTACTTATCAAAACGAAACCATTAAAGTAAATGGTAAAGTTACAATAAGTGAGTCTTGTTCTAATGAGTAACCACAAAAAGGTTACTTTTTTATTTAAAAAAAATTGTACGTCAATTCCGTACAATCCTACTTAGAATATTTACAAAAATCTTTTAACTTACAATTTTCACATTCAGGTTTAACCGCCTTACATTGATATCTGCCAAATAAAACCAATTGATGATGCAATTTGCTCCACTTCTCTTTGGGAAATTTTTTCATAAGTTTTTTCTCCACTACCTGAACTGAATCTTTCTTAGAAGCCAAAGAAAGACGTTTAGAAACACGCTCGACATGAGTATCTACTGCAATAGCTGGAACATCAAAAAGATTAGATAAAACCACGTTACAAGTTTTTCGTCCCACTCCTGGCAAACTTTCCAAATAAACACGATCATTAGGAACTTTGCCATTATAGTCTTCAACAAGACGTTGAGCAATTTGTACAATATAACGAGCTTTTTTTGTAAAAGAGCCAAGAGGTCGAATGATCTCTTCTACTTCAGATATATCTGCATGAGCAAGTGAAAAGATATCATACTTTTTCCATAAGATTTCCGTAATCTGATTAACCCGTTTATCAGTACACTGAGCAGATAAAACAGTCGCAATCAAAAGCTCGTAATCCTTATGATAAACAAGCTCACAACGTGCATCGGGATAAAGTTCATCTAAATAATCAAGCAAAACATTAATATCCTTCATCTTCCAACCAATTATAATCAAAAAGTTCTAAACTTTTTTGTTGTTCCTTTCGATTTGTTAGACCATTGTTGACCTCAGTTAAATTGCGATATCCCTTCTTCTGCCATTCATACAAAATCTTATCAATATAACGTAAACTGCTCACTCCATTATACACAGCTTCTTTTAAAGCTCCAATAACCAACTCTTCAGAAAATCCTTTTTCTAGCCAAGCGTTAATAATTTCGTATTCCATCGGAGAAATACTACGTCCAAGCTCACTTTGAAAAGTATCAAAAATACTCTCCTTCTTCTTTTCAGCTTCTTTCTTTACTTCACGCTCAAAAATACTTTGATACATTGGATTTAAACTAATAACCTCACAACACTTGTTAGCTTCATCCTTACAAGCCTCAACTTGAATCAAATTCATTGTAAGCAAATGATTAAAAGCCTCTAAAACATCCTGTTCATCCAAAGAAAGTACCTTACAAATACGCGTCACATTAAAAGTTTTATCTTCCGTATCCTCAAAATAAACAAGCAATAAAAACTCAATCAAAGAAAGATGATTTTTTACAGCCACTTCAATTAAGTGCTTAGACAATGTAAAGCGCTTCTCAGTTAAAAACTCTATATTTGGCATACAACATCACCTTTCCTTTATATAATTTTTAATACACTCTTTGTCATTAGAAAGTTTTTTAAGCAAAATCCTCTTTTCAATTTCTTCAACAAGCAATCCCAATTCTTTTCCCTTTAAATGACTTATTTCAGCCATTTCTAAAGAAGTTAAAGCAATATCTTTTCGACTATGAATTACTAAATTTTTTTCCATCTTTTCTAATCGCTTCATTGGAAAATGCAAAATCATAGCTGCAATACGAGTCTCATAAAACCCAAAATGATAAAGATTAAGCATACTAATTGTACCACAATTTAACTGCTTCTCAATATTTTTTTGACGAATTTTAAGGGTTTTTTCTTGTGGATAATCCACAGTCGTTTTTATCTGTGCCCACAGTCCTGCTAAATCCTCAACATAAACGATTTTTTTATTCAAAATGCCTAATTCATTTAATAAATGTAATTGCTTTAAAAGATTAAATCCATTAGCAAGTAAAATAGCATCCAACTCTTTCTTTATCTTAAGCAAAGGAACTTCACTTAAATGTTTCTTTTCCTTTTTTATCGCGTTCATCAAATCCTTATCCAATTTAAACCCATAAGAAGCTGCAAAACGAACGGCCCTTAAAATTCGAATAGGATCTTCTCTCAAACGCACTGAAGGATTACCAATCATTACAATTTTCTTCTTTTTTAAATCCTTTATACCATCATAAAGATCAATAATTTCTTCTTTTTTATTCATATACATGGCATTCATGGTAAAATCACGACGTTCAGCATCCAAAAGCATATTAGAAGTATAAACAATGGATGCAGGCTTGCCTTTGTCATAAAAAGCCTCTTTACGATAAGTCGTAATATCAATCGTATAACTTTCAATTTTCAAATGATAAGAACCATACCGAACCTCCCGCTTTGATGGTCCAAATATTTTAATTAAATCTTTAGGCAAAGCATTCGTGGCAATATCAAAATCATTTGTCCCGCGTTTTAAAATAAAATCACGTACAAAACCACCTACTAAATAGGCTTCAAAACCATTACTTTCAATCTGAATTAAAACATTTTTTACTTCACTCGGAATCAAAAAAATCACCACTCACCAATATTATAAAACAAAATAAACAATTAAAGGGAACAATCACCCATTTTTGACACCTTTTTGGCGCCTTAAACCATACATATTTTTTTAAAAGCAAAATCAGAGATTTTATTGACACACTTAGAATAATTTAGTATAATTTAAATCGCTTAGAAGTTGGCAGCGAGTCTAATTTTTTATAATGTGTAGTTAAAGAATATTCACGAGTATAATCTGCCATTAGAAAGTGTTTGTAACTACTCCCTATAAAAGAAAGCTCAATTAACTTTTAAGAAAAAAGGAAAGGAGGAAAAAAGATGGCAAGATATACAGGACCTCAATACAAAAAATCACGTCGTCTAAACTTTTCTACTTTAGAAAACGGACGTGAATTAGCTCGTCGTCCTTATGCTCCTGGTGTACATGGTACAGACAGACGTAAAAAATTAAGCGAATATGGTATCCAGTTGCAAGAAAAACAAAAAGTTCGTATGATGTATGGATTAAACGAAAAACAATTCCATAAAGTTTTTGACCGTGCATCTAAAATGAAAGGCATCACTGGTGAAAACTTACTATTCTTACTAGAAAGCCGTTTAGACAACTTAGTATACCGTATGGGACTTGCAACAACTCGTCGCGGTGCTAGACAATTAGTCAACCATGGACACATCACTGTAAATGGTAAAAAAGTAGATATTCCATCTTACACTTGCAAAGTTGGTGACATCATTGCTGTTAAAGAACAATCTACAAATCATCCAGCGATTTTAGCTAGTTTAGAAGCTGTAAATAACACTAAAGGATTTGTAGAATTCGATAAAAACAAACTTTCAGGAACTTATGTAAGACGTCCAGACAGAAGTGAATTAAATCAAGAAATTAATGAAGCACTTATCGTCGAATACTACAACAGATAAAAAAGCCACTTAGTGCTTTTTTTTTGACTCCTTTACAAGTATGTTGAAAAAACTTGGACATATAAAAAATTATGAGATATAATTAAAACAACAAGATAAATTCCTTAAGGAGAATGTGATATGAGTAAAATAAACGAATTATGGACAAACTATCAAAAACCAATTCTAATTGGGGCCTCAGCTTTTTTTGCCTTAATCATCATTATTATATTAGTTTTTATCCTAATGAATGTCTTTAAAAAATATGACCACCTCGCCTTAGAACAACTACTTGTCAAAACAACCGAAGAATATATTAAAGATCATCCAGAGATATTACCGACACAAGCAAATCCTGAAAGTATTATAACTACATCCTCTTTAGTAGAAGGAAAGTATTTAAAAGAACTTTCAAAAATTAGCAAAGATAATACCTGCTCAGCAGAAATAAAAATAAATTGGAACGAAGATAACTACTATATTATTCCAGAACTATCATGCAACAGCTACACAACATCGAGTCTAACCGATTATATCTTAAAAAATGAAGAGATTATAGCAAATGAAACAGACAGCGGTTTATACAACATCAATAACTACTACACATATCGCGGAGAATACGTAAACAACTATCTTAACTTTGTTGGCTATTCGTGGCGCATCATCAAATTTAACGAAGAAAAAATATACATCATTTTAGCTGACACCTTAAACAATGACACAACTTATGTTTACGATGATCGCTACAACGAAACTATTGGTTCAAACCGTGGCTACAACTCTTTTGAAACCAGTCGTATTTATTCTTCCCTAATGAATATCTACAACAATGATCTTAAAGACTATCATAAATATTTATTAACTATGGACGCTTGTACACATACAAGAAGTGAAGGAGACGTCGATAAAAGTGGCACAATAGAATGCACAACGACCTTACAAACGCCGATTGCCTTATTAAGTGTCTATGACTACATGAACGCTTCTGTAGATCAAAGATGTATAAACAGCGCATCAAGAAATTGTTCCAATTATAATTATTTAGCAAATACAACTAACCGTTGGTGGTTAATGAATGGAACAAACGAAAATACTTATGAAGTCTATGCATCAAATCAAAACGGCATTTTAAATCTAGAATCAGCTAATGTAAAAAAAGCATTGAGAATGGTTTTAGCTCTCCCAAGTGATCTAGTCTATAAAAGCGGTAATGGAACATCCTCAAATCCATATACTTTCTATGAATATTAAAAGAACATCAAATGCGATGTTCTCTTTTTAAAACCATTTTTCAGAAATTTGAATATTACTGCTTGAAGGTGGTGGATTAGGCATATCTAATTTAGCAACAATTGGAATATGAAAAGCATTACCAAAAACTAAACACATGCCCTTTCGCAACGTCTTCAAACGTTCTAACTCATCACTAGTCACACTTGATGTAATAGATTCAATTATTTGAAAATCAGCTGGATGAAAAATTTGAAAAACCAAAAAATTTGAGCACTGCGACAAAGCTGTTGTCGATAATTCCATAGGGCGCTGCGTAATAAATCCCATTAATACACCATATTTTCTGCCCTCTTTCGTAATACGATCAAAAATATTATACCCTAAAACTTCTAAATCTCGATCATTTTGAACATATCGATGTGCCTCTTCCAAAATAATATTTATAGGGAAAGATCCTCTCGGTTGTAAAGCTGTCGCATAATCAAAAAATAACTTAGAATACAACTTAGTCATAATCTTAGCAAAGCGATCTTCCATATGGTTTAAACTAATATCAACAATTTGTACATTTTCCCCATTTACATGCTTAAATAACCCCTCAACATATTCTTTTTTACTAATAACTTCATTAAAACGAAAATACTTAGCATATGGTCCAGTAATAATCTGATGCAAATGTGTTTTTAACGACATTGCTCGTTCATACATCGATACCGAATTATAAACGCCTTCACTAAGTAAGGCAAACTCTAAAGCATCGTAAACATCTTCTAAAGAGTAAACCAAATTAGGAACTAGGGCATAATCGTTTAAATTTAACTTTTGAAATTGACTTAAAAAATCATTAATTTGAGTAATAGCATTAATCTTTCCCTGTGCATCAATATTCAAACACTGCCGCACTGTTCTCGTATAACCTGGTTCTTTAATTTCACTATTCACATTAAGCTGAGGCGTATTATACTTATTTAAAATAGAAATCACTTGATCTCTTATTTGACTAGCCGTTTTACCACTAGCCAAAACATCTAGTAAAGCAGTTGCAATAATATTATTTTTATATTCTAAAGACACAGGATCATCACTCTTAAAAATACTAACATACTGTAAAGTCTTCTCCAAAACTGGTATTAAAAAGGAATCATCAACATCAAGCAAAATAGCCAAATCATCTGCATCTAAAAAGTAAGCAGGAAAAGTAATGGACTGCACCTCCGCTTGTGGATCATTTTGATAATTTCGAACATGAATACCTGGAATGCTCTCTAAACCAGAAAAAGCTTGATGGTACTCCCCGTAAACATCAAATAGCACAATGTGTGCATGAACCGGCGGTGTTTTTTTATTATAAAAGACATTTTGTAACAACCGAGCTACCCCACAACTCTTTCCTGAACCGCTATTGCCAATAATAGCAAAATGATTAGAAAAAAAAGCATTTATATCTGCTGTAACCACAAAGTTATTATACGTTGTAGACGTTCCAATCAACAATAAATTTTTATCTTGAACATCTTGAGACCCAATAAAAGTAATGAGTTCACTACCAGTCACAATTCGAGGGTGAGCATTCGTATCTGGAAATTTAAAAACCCCACTAACAAATGCCCCATCAATAATCTCACCAATCAAAAGAACTTCCATAACTTCTTTCTGGACTTCAATAATTTGACCAATAATTTTAGTGTTTTGACTTTCAAAAACAACATGAATTCCTTTCAAATTACTCATAACACTTTTTGTTAAATTTTCAACATAAACGGTATTTTTAACCACATTAACAACTTTGCCAAACATACAAATCACCTTTTTATTCTTTTATACATCTAAAACTATTTTACTATAAAACCAAAAAAAAGAAAAGAAAATCAAACGCCCAATTTGATTCCTTTTTTCTTTAAAATAATTTTGCGAATAAAATCTACTGGTATAACTGTAAAAGCAAGGAGCAAAACAAAAGTAAGTTCAAAAGGAGTAAGGCCAAACGTTCGAAAAACAACACCACCTTTATAAATCAAAATCATTTGAACACTAGCAATAAACAAAATCGTAATCACAAATACAATATTCTTGCGCAAATGAGCAAAAATATTTAACCGATGTGTTCGGGAATTAAAGGCATTACCAATACCTATAAAAATAAACAAAGCAAAATAAGCAGTCATTAAATATTTAAAGTCTTCTCCCGTTCGCACTAAAGTTCTAACCCAAGGTGACTTTAAGAAAAAGATACATAATAAAGCAGAATAAAGTCCCGTCCACAAAATCTCCGAATACATATACTTATTCATAATCGGTTCATCTTTCCGTTTAGGTGCTTCCTTCATCGTTTCTTTTAAAGCCGGTTCATAAGAAAAAGCTAGCCCTGCAAACGTATCCATAATCATATTAATCCATAACATTTGAATGATTGTAATCGGTGTATTCACTCCAATAAAAGGCCCAATAATAGATAGAAAAAGAGCGCAGAAATTACAAGTCAACTGATAAATAATAAACTTTCGAATACTCTTAAAAATTGTTCGTCCATATAAAATAGCTTCACTGATAGATAAAATATTATCATCCAAAATAACAATATCACTAGCTTGTTTGGCAACTTCTGTACCACTCCCCATAGCAAAACCAACGTTAGCCTTTTTTAAAGCTGGAGCATCATTGACTCCATCTCCTGTCATACCTACCACTAAATCACGATCTAAAGCTAAACGCACCAATTTACTTTTATCCTGAGGTAAAGCCCTAGCAATAACCTTAATTCGTGGCAACATCTCTTCAAGCTGATAATCCGAATAAGAATTTAATTCAGAACTCGTCAAAACAATATCTTGAGTGTCTTTTAAAATACCTACTTCCTTGGCAATCGCTGTGGCAGTTTCTTTGGCATCTCCCGTAATCATAACCACTTGAATTCCTGCCCCTTGAATCAAAGAAACACCCTCACGAGCTTCTGGTCTCAAATCATCTTTAATTGCAACAATCCCGACAAAAGTCAAAGAATCTATATTTTCCCCATGGCTCATCGCAAGCGTAAGCACACGACACCCTTGTTTGGTCAACATTTGAATTTCCATTTCAATCTTCTTGCGATCTAAAAAAGCTTTTTCTTCCCCATTATGCCTTAAATAGCGAATACACTTAGGAAGTAACTTCTCGCTTGCCCCTTTTATAAAGGTTCTAGTCATCCCATTTTCTTTAATCGTAACACTAGAATACTTCTTAGCGCTATCAAACAAACTTCGACTAACTACCTCATAAGAAAAATGCTGCGGTGGAAAAAAACTAAGCAAAGCCCGATCCGTAGAGTTTCCTCCAATAACCTTTCCTTCACTATAAAAACTTTGATTATTTAGAGCCATACATTTCAACACCGCATCACAATATTTCCCATACTTTCGTAGATCTTTTTCCTTTCTAAAAGGAATACCTTCACAACTAAGAACTTCCATAACTTCAAGTTTTCCCTTAGTAAGTGTCCCCGTTTTATCCGTAAACAAAATATTCATTGAACCCGTCGTCTCAATACCGACTAACTTGCGAACTAAAACATGACTTTTCAGCATTCTTTTCATATTACTAGACAAAACCAAAGTAATCATCATCGGCAATCCTTCCGGGACAGCCACGACAATAATAGTCACCGATAAAGTAAGGGCATAAATAAGATAATCAGCCATCAAATGAAAATTAGTAATCGTTGCCTTAATGGCCTCCCATTCAAAATGATTTTCTAAGACAATAACTGAAAACAAATAAGAAAATGTAACCAAAAAAGCCCCCACATAACCAATTCGACTAATCGTTTTGGCAAGACCACGAAGACGCAACTTTAAAGGACTGATCGGTTCTTCTTCTTGAACCTCTTTAGCAAGATTGCCATAAACCGTTTGATCCCCAACCTTATGAACTTTCATTAAAGCCTCGCCATCATACACAACTGCCCCACGTAAAACCTCACTACCAACACTTTTTTTGCACTCTTTTGTCTCACCATTAAGTCTCGACTCATCCACACTTAAATGTCCAAAAACTAAAGTTCCATCCGCCGGAATTGCATCTCCTGAAGAAAGCATCACAATATCCCCAACAACCACATCCTCTAACCTAATCTCAATAACTTTACCATCCCGTTTAACCTTAACTTGAATGCTTTCCTGTTCTTCTTGCAGTTTCTTAAACGCTTCTTCACTTCCGTACTCACTAATAGACGAAATAAAAGAAGCTAAAAAAATAGCAATTAAAATGCCTAAAGTTTCAAACCAATCAAAATCTCGAAACAAAAACACAATTTTAATAGCTAACGCAACCAATAAAATTTTAATAATCGGGTCGCCTAAAGATTCTAATAACAACCGCAAGAAACTCTTTTGCTTCATTTCCGTAATGCTATTTGTACCATACTTCTTTCTTTGCACTTCTACTTCCTGAGACTTTAGTCCATTCATTTCCATGCGTGATTCACCTATGACACTATATGAACAGAAAAGCAAAAAAATTCATTCTTTAACAAATGAATTTCTTTATAACTTAATCTTCTTCATCTCACCCTTTAAAACATCACTTATATCTTTTAAATGTCCTGTTTTTTTGTCATTCAATTTATAAAATTGTAAAATACCATATCCTGGATATTCATTGCCTTCCACCATCACTGGCCCTTTTTCCGTAAAAGCAATATCCCAGCCAATATATCGAATCTGTGGAATTCTTAAAGCAGCCTCTTGACACATCAAAAACGCTTCTTTAACTCCTGGAATAACAACCTCATCAAATCGCTTACCACTAAGTGGATGCGTCTCATAAACCGTTCCATAATCATCAATAACATGACTGTCAATTTTTCCATCCTCATTTAAACGAAAATACAAATCATTCGTACAACCAATAACATTAGTAGCATCCTGATTAATTCGCAAAGCATTACCTATAATATAAGCTTTACCATCCTTATATAAAGTAACAATTCGAAACGAACTTACTACATGCGGATTAAGTTCATTAATCGCTTTACACTGTTTGATTTCTTCTTCTACCAAAAACTGCTTTTTTTCTTTTAACGTTTGAAACAACTTTTGCCAACTCGGATAGTCCTTAATCAAAATCTTTTCGACCCCATGTCCTCCATATCCAGTAGGATCCTTAGCAAAAAAACTTGTCTTTCCTTTAAGAAAACGCTGAAAATCCTCTTCACTAGCAGTTCGTAAATTCAAATAATCTCGCTTCAAATACTCTTCAAAAACCTTATTAAAAATCAATTTATCATTCAAAACCACTTCGTACTTTTCATCATTTAAATAAGAAAGCAAACGATAAAAACTCTTAGTCGTTACAAACGTATCCTTTTCCTTTTTGCTCAAATTAAAGTAATTACCCCGAAAATAATCTGTATAGCCAACTCCTCGTGTCAACACATTTTTATACAGATCTAACTTTATAATCCACTCTGGTTTCTTGTTTTCTAAAGCCATAATCTCAATCATCTTCTTGGTTCGACTCTTGTTCGTACCCTTAACCTTTCTTAACATCCATCGATACACTGAAGTCATTTTAATCATTCTCCTTTTTTTCAATATAAACACGCTCATTACAATTTCCAATATCAAGTAAAGTCTCAGCTAACCCAGCATTTTTCCATCTACTCATAAGTCCCAAAGTAATTTCATCGCCTAAAATTAAAACCTCGTCCTCTAATGAAACCGTATCATCTACCATAATCGTCATCATATTCATACTAATTTCTCCAACAACCGGATACCTTTTTCCATGAATCAAAACATACCTTGAAGCAATTCCATTAGCATAACCAATAGGCAAAACCGCAATTTTCATTTCCTTCTTCGCCTCATAAGTAGCCCCATAACCAACAAAAGAACCCTTAACAATCATCTTGATTTGCAAAATATATGTATACATCTTAAAAGCTGGAGCAATAGGTAAAGAAATATTAGTATAGGTATCACTAATCCGATACTTCTTCTGATAAAAATCATTCCGTACTACTCTTAACTTATTTTTAACACCGTCTTTAGAAAAATAAGGAGATACATTATAACCATAAAGTAAAATACCTAAACGAACACCATTGGCAAAAGAAATTTTAGGATGTGCAAGCATAATCGTACTAGAAGCCAAATGAACAATAGGAATCTCGTCCAAATCAATTAAACTCGTAATCTCTTGAAAAGAAGCAAGTTGATCATCCCAATGCTTATCAAAAAAACCAACTGTCGCGAAATGCGTGTATATTCCTTCTAACTCTAAATAAGGACTTTCACTAATCAACTTTTTCGCCGTAACAACACTTTCTTTATCTTGAAATCCCAATCGACTCATTCCTGAATCAATCTTCAAATGGATCTTAAGTTTCCGATTCAAAGAAACCTGCATTAAATCCTTTAAATAATTTAGATCATGAACTGTAAGGGTAATTCGTTTCTGTGCAGCTTCGCCAACATATTCAAACTCAATAGGTTGCATACATAAAATAGGAATATCTTCATCAAGCGTTCGAATCTTCAAAGCTTCTTGAAAATAAGAAACCGCCACATAATTTACGCCATTTTCCCTCATCGTCTTTACCACTTCAACCCCATGACCATAAGCATCAGATTTTAAAACTCCAATCACATACTTATAATCCGGATAACTTTTAATAACCTCTTTTACATTCTTTCCTAATTGTTTTAAATCAATTTCCACAAAAGTCTTTCGCATACTACCCTATCCTTTCACTTTTGCATTTCCTGATAGTAACTATATGAAGCGATATCTAAAGCCACCTCATCAAGTTCTTCATCATCGAAATAATTCAAATAGAAAAGCAAATCTTTTGCCCTTTTAAAGTTTTGATAAGGAATTTTAAATTGTTCTAAAACTTTTACTTGTTTGTGCGTTAAATAATAATGATCATTTATACGCACTAAAGAATGATCCTCAATTACTTGCTTCAACGTATCTTCATTCATAAAACTCCTCACCTACTAATAGTTTATCATATTTTTTCTCTTTTAGGGTATATTAATACTAGGTGATTCTATGAAAGAAAAAATCATAAATACTTTACGAATCTTTTTACCCCTAATTTTAGGAGGAATAATGGCCTTTATTATAAAAGATGCCATCGACTACACCAGTCTAAATCAACCGCCATTAGCCCCTCCAAAAATCGTTTTTCCTATTGCTTGGACGATTCTCTACTTCTTAATTGGACTATCTTACTATCTATATCGTAAAGATTGCAACAACCGCGAAACCATCATTTTATACTATGCAGGACTTTTCTTTAACCTAAGTTGGACCATCCTCTTTTTCCTATTAAAACTTAGACTGCTTTCCATTTTCTGGATTATCTTGCTTATTGGTCTTACTTTCTTCCTAATTGGCAACTACCTCAAAGAAAAAAGAATATCTGCCTATTTACTCTATCCTTACGTAATATGGCTTATCTTTGCCGCCTACTTAAACATCGGTATTTATTTGCTAAATTAAAACGACCTTTCACAGTCGTTTTTTTCAATCCTTATTTTCATAAGTAAGCAAATCCCGAATATCTTGTTCAGATAAACTTTTGAAGTAAGCCGTATCGCCTAAATCATCATCAATCATCTTATCTGCAAGTAGCTTTTTCTTCTGTTGTAAATCTAAAATCTTTTCTTCGATCGTTCCCCGACAAATCAGTTTAATAACCTCAACAGTTTTCGTTTGTCCAATCCGGTGTGTTCGATCTGTAGCTTGATTTTCAGCCTGTGGATTCCACCATAAATCCAAATGAATAACTACATCCGCACTCGTCAAATTAAGCCCAGTCCCGCCACTTTTTAACATAATCAAAAAAACACTCGTATCATCTTTATTAAAAGCATCAACCAACATCTGTCTTTGCCGACTTGGAACGTCTCCAGCAATAACATAATTAGAAATATTGCCCTCATCTAAAGCTTTTTTAACAATGTTTAAAGCCGTTTTAAAACTGGTAAAGAGCAAAATCTTATGCCCGTTACCAACAACTTCCTGAATCGTACTAATTAACTGTTCAATTTTAGCACTTCCTCCCGTATAATCCTCAAACACAATCGCAGGATCAATACAAATCTGGCGCAACCGCGTAAGTAAAGCCAAAATAATCATTTTATTCTTAGCAAAACCACCCTGTTCTACCAATTTAGTCATTTTTTCATTCGCATCTTTTACTTCAGCTGCATAATATTTTTTCTGTTCCTCATTCAAATCAATAAAAATATTATTTTCAATCTTAGCTGGCAAATCTTTAACTACATCTTGCTTACGTCTTCTCAAAATAAAAGGTTTCACTTGAACTTTTAAACTATTTAAAAGCTGATTGGTTTGCTCATCAAAATCTTTAACCTTATACTTCTGTTGAAAATGAACCAAAGTCGATAAAAAACCAGGCATAATAAAATCAAAAATACTCCATAACTCCGTAATCGCATTTTCAATTGGAGTTCCCGTAAGTGCAAGCTTTGTCTCAGCCGTAATACTTTTTACCGCCTGGGCAAGACCCGTTTTAGGATTCTTTATATTCTGCGCTTCATCAATCACACACACTCGGAAATTCATTTTCTGATAGATTTCCAAATCCTCCCTTAATAGCCCATAAGAAGTAATATAAACATTTCCTTCAAACTTATTTAATAGATTTCGCCGTTCAATTCTACTTCCTGCCAAAACCTGATAAGACATATCGGTGCCAAATTTACAAAATTCGTTTTCCCAGTTGTAAACCAAAGAAGTTGGACAAACAATCAAAAATCGACAAGATGCATCTTCTGCCAACAACTTTCGCAGAAAAACAATTGTCTGCAAAGACTTACCAAGGCCCATTTCATCAGCGAGTATTCCACCAAATCCACATTTACATATTGTATACAACCATTTGACACCATCAACTTGATAATCCCTTAACGTTTTAAGTTCTTGATCTGTAAACTGAAGTTCAACATTTTGATAAGTTTTAAACTGATCAATAAACTCTTGAAAAAACGAATCCGTTTGAATAATGTCATATTTACTTTCTTTCAACATATCCAAATACAAAGCTCGATACTTTGGAATAACCCCATGTCCATTAACAAGATCGGTAGAAGGCAATTCCAAATCTTCCGTAAGCTCGCCTAACTCTTGCAAAGACTCTTGTTCTAAAGACAAAATATCTCCACTTTTCAATCGATAATACTTCTTTTTCTTTTTTAAAGAAGATAAAATACCATCCAACTCATCATTTTGAATATCCCCCAAATCAAAATCATAATGTAAAATTTGATCTTTACCTATCGTAAAATGTGTCGCGACAGAACTTTGTTTGACGATCTTTGTATTCTTTAAATTTTCCGAAGTAAAAACAGGATACTTTTCACTAATTGCATCTAGTCCACCATCCATAAAATCACACATAGCCTCAAAATCATCAAGTAAAAACAAATGATTCATTTTATGAAATCCATAAGGATATAAAAGTGAACAAACTTCCGTTTCATAATCCACATCACGAACGACATTTGGATAATCTTCAAAATACGACAACTCTTGATCCTGATAATAAAACTTAGGAATACAAGTAATATCACTCTCATTCAAATCAAAATAAAACTTTACTTCAGGTTTAGTTACAATAACAATATCTTTTGTACTTTCATCTAATTGAATGTTATTTTTAACAACCCGAAAAACACTTTTTTGAAAATCAGCAAAATCCCCCTCATCAAAAGCAAGCTCATCAACACGATTAGACAAACATTCATAAAGTAAAGAACGTTGATGAGAATTCAAATGATAAATACAACGACCAAAATAAATATATTCCAAATCATCTGTCAAAAACTCGAGATCTTCTAAAGTCGTTTGAAATTTCAAATGATACGAATGCCCTTCTTTCGAAAGTTTTAAAGGAATAGGAAAACCGTTTTTAATTGGCAAAAAAGTTTTTTCATCATCCAAATAAACACCTTCAGCAAAAAGCTGTAACAAAGATTTTAAAGACTCATCATCCAAATGAACAGCATTACCATTCATATAACTACGTAAAGAAATATGATCAATCAATTGAAAGAATTGCTTCGTTTGATGACTAAAATAATGCTGATTAGGCTCATAAGTAAAATTCGTTCCAAATTTATAAGCTTCCTCATTAACTACCGCGCGTTTAAAACTATTATACTTTCCAAGCAACGAATACATTTTATCCACACCAATTTTGACTTTTAAAAGAACTTCTTGATAATAATACCCTCGCCGAATAGAAAGATAAGGAATAACTCGAACCTCCTTTTTTACACCAGAATCTAAAGCAAGTTCTTTCCCAATTTTCTGAAAAATTGCCTTAGTCAATTGCACAGTATCCTTAGGTTTAATCAAAGGAAAAATTTCGTTTGAAAAAGATATTAAACAAGCAGCTAAATGCTTACAAGAATGTGTGGCTTGAAATTGAGGGCAAGTGCAATACGTAGAAACAACTTCGTCAAACTGTGTCTCTACTTGAACCAAATATTTACGATAACTTGACTCAGATTCCACCAAAAACTGTAATCTTCGTTTATCCGAAACATTCGTGACACCCACAAACTTTAAATAATCCTCATCGTATTCCAATCCCTTTTGATAATCGGATGTATTTACTAATTCACGAATACTTTGCTCAATTTCATTCATGTCCCCCAAAACCTCCTTAAAAAACTCTTAACTTTTATTTTAACATAAAAAAGATAGATAGAAAGAGCAATCTGACAAAATAAGACAAAAAAAATATTTTCCAACTTACCACGCATCTATGCTATAATAAAAATAATAGGAGGACATATGGAAAGCGAAAGAAGCAGTTACTTAAAAAGATTAAAAGAAATTATCAACGTAATCAAAGAATACAAATTAATTACCAATATGACTCCTGCTACTCTAAGAAAAGCCTTTGAAAGTTTAGGCCCAACCTTCATCAAAATGGGTCAAATCATGGCCGATCGCGAAGATTTACTAGACAACAGTTACTGTGCCGAATTTAAAAAGTTGCGGAGTCAAGTAACCCCAATGGATTCATATACGGTAAAAAGCATTTTAAAACGAGAATTAAAAAACAAGTACTATGATTTTACCTCTATTAGCAATAGCCCTATTGGTTCAGCTTCTATTGCCCAAGTCCATAAAGCTCGTCTAAACAATAAACTAGTTGTCATAAAAATCGAACGTGAAAACATCATGCATTCCATGGAAACCGATATTTATCTTCTAAAAAAAGTCTTAAAACACCTACCCATCGAAAAACTCCTTAAAAACACCGTTGATATAAATGCGATGCTTGATGAATTGTTAGAAAGTGCCAAAAAAGAAATGAACTTTAAAAATGAAGAAAAAAATATGCTAAAATTTCAACAATACAATCAAGACATTTCCTACATTTCTCTACCCGAAGTCTATCAAGAATACACAACAGACAATATTTTAGTTATGGAATACATTGATGCTCCCAAAATAAATGACGTAGCTCAATTAGAATACCTTGGATATAACATGAGTGAAATAGCTTCAAAATTAGCCCAAAACTATATCAAACAAGCCTTAGATGATGGATTTTATCATGCAGATCCTCACCCAGATAACATCAAAATAAAAGCCAACCAAATAGTTTATTTAGACTTTGGAATGATGGGAACACTAGAAGAAGAAAGTCGTAAAATACTTAAAAAATGTATGGAAAATATCCTTTTTCGTAACACAGAAGAATTAGCCCATAATCTCCTTCTTTTTGGTTCAAGAGAAAATGTCAATGTCTTTGAATTAGAAAAGGATTTAGAAAAGTTGCTAGAGGTTTATCTAACTAAAGGAATTGGTAGCATTGACTTAAAAGATTTTGCTCCAGCCCTAATTTCTATCATCCAAAAACATCAAATAAAAATACCTAAAGACGTTACTTTACTTATGCGTGGCATTATTGTTTTAGAAGGAGTCCTAGAAGACATTGCTCCAGAAATAAGCCTTTTAGAAGCTTTAAAATCCCAATACACAATAACAAGTGTTTTCGATAAAGAAAAACTAGAAATCTCTTTACTAACCTTATTAAAAAACAGCAAAGACTTAGCCAAAGTACCTTCAGAAGCCTTAAAGTTTTTCAAAGGCCTAAACCAAGGTAATATCCCTCTCATTTTAAGTGAATCCAAAGAACAAAGAATGCAAAAAGAAAAAGACCACACAATTGAAGTCTTAAAAGCTTTAGATATTGCCTTTATCATAGGAATGGCTATAACCTCATTAAGTTCATCTAATAAAACAAACATCCTAATTACTATTTTTAGTATTGGTTTTATAATTACAACCATTGGCCTAATCCTATTATTAAGAAAGAAAAAATAACATCATACACTATGTTTAAATTATTTTCTAATAATTACAAATTGCCTGCAGAAATACCATCTCAGCCTTTTCTCAAAATTTTAAATTGCATTATGCATAAATTGAATTTAAAATACTGAGGGGCAATTTGTGTAATATATTGAGCCATTTAAATTACACTTTGTTAATATTAAGCAAACAGTTCTAAGTCTAATAATAATTCTGACTGTATAATTTAAATTACATTATGTTTAGATTGAAACAAGCTGACAAATTTATACCAGTGAAGTTTAGTGATGAATTTAAATTACATTATGTTTAGATTGAAACTTGATTGGAATTTCTTTTCCTTTGTCTAGTTGGTCATTTAAATTACATTATGTTTAGATTAAAACTCTCAGTCATCTTATACTTTTGCAATATGTTTAGATTAAAACAAGTGAGTTCTTGTTTTTTATTACCCACGATTAAAATTATACTTTTGCAATATGTTTAGATTAAAACCTTTTTATGAAAATATGGTAAAATATGGGTATAGAATATACTTTTGCAATATGTTTAGATTAAAACTAAAGTCTAAGTCTTTGAAAGCAAAGAATATTGTTTTTATACTTTTGCAATATGTTTAGATTAAAACCAAAATGATTTTCTTAAATTGTTCAATTTCATGAAATATACTTTTGCAATATGTTTAGATTAAAAC
>CALVUT010000089.1 GCA_944363675.1 uncultured Bacilli bacterium
TACTTGCTTTTTAAAATCTTCTGTATAATTTCTTCTTTCTCTTCTTTCTTTCATAGGCTTCTTTTCCTTTCCAATTTTATTATACATTGTCCTTATCTTTTCTGTCTAATTTATTATAACCGATCCATGGATTTACAAGAAAAGCATATTACTTTACCGATATTAAAAAGAGTAAAGATAAGAGGCTATCGTTCCTTAGATAAGTTGCCAGGAAAAATACTTAATGCCACGATTAAACAAGTAGGCTATAAATATTATGTCAGTGTTTGTGTCGAAGAAGAAAAAGAAGAAGTTATATATACAGAACAAAGAGCAATTGGTATTGATATTGGGATAAAACATATGGTTGTTACTAGTGATAAAACGTATTACGAAAATCCTGAGTTTTTAAAGAAATATGAAAGAAGAATTCAAGGGTATCAACAAGAATTGTCAAGAAAAGAAAAAGGGAGTAAAAACTACGAAAAGACTTTAAGAAAACTAGAAGAACTTTATCGAAAGTTAAAAAATGCTAGAAAAAAGTACTTAGAAGAAGTTGTATCGAAGATTATGAAGAAAAAAGAGATAATCATAACTGAAAAATTAAAAGTTAAAGAGATGTTATGTAAAAATAATAATCCTAAATCCGTTAGAAAGAATATTAGCAATGTAATGTTTCAGAAAATCCTTCAAACTTTAGAATACAAATGCAAGTGGAGTAGTAAAATATTTCATCAAATATCCACCTATTACCCAAGTAGTCAAATCTGTAGTGAATGTGGATATAAAGATTTAGCAATGAAAGATTACGGAATAAGAAAGTATGAATGTCCTGCATGTGGGATTCAGCTGGAAAGAGATTACAATGCTAGTAGAAACATTTTAGAAGAAGGATTAAGAGAGCTAAGTTTAGCGTAATAATGATTAAATAAAAAAGTACGGGGGCGACCCTCGGAAATATGGTCTCTATAAAAAGAGAAAAGGAGTACCGTGAGGTACTCCAAAGGAAGAATAGAAAATTTATTTTCTATGAATTCCTTTTTGTTCTACGAGGTTATGGAAAATTATGGCGGATGTGCAAAGTTTTATGAAGACTTTGTTCTAAGTTTTGTTTGTCCACTTGGTATAACGCATATTAATGCTAAGGGAAATGAAGTGAATGCCAATTATTATGAATCGAAAAAACTAGAGAAAGCTTTAGTTGATTTTATTGTTAAGTCTTTACAGCGACAGCTTTCTTTTGGGATTGATTCTTCGGTCTGTTTTTGTATTGGCAGTGGTGAAAATTTTAACTTTTTGACGAAGATAAATGAACAATATCACTTTTTTGAACAAATTATAGCTTTAGAACATCCTAGATACATCACTCAATATCATGAAAAAGATAAAAATAAATATTTGAAAAAGTATATTGAACTTTTGAACAGCATAAATTGATTTGAATTCCTAAAAAATGTATTAAAGAAGCGAGAAAGAATAGTTATCAACCACTCCGCACTGAAAGTGTAAAGTGGTTGATAAAATTTAATGTTAGAAGAAAAAAATAAATAAATTTTATAGTTGAATTTGTATTAAATTTTCATTGTAAATATTGCGTGAAAAAAAGATTTGTTTAAATTAAAATAAAAACTTTTTTATCGGTTTATAAACAAGGGTGTTTTTGGTATAATATAGTTGGAATTTTAGATAAAGGTGATGTTCTGTGAAATGTATTTTGATGAACAAAAATACTGAAGTGTTATTAGCTGAATATGATTCTGGACTTGGTGTTTTTTCAAAAATTTATGCTATTTATAACCTTAATTATGCTTCGTATATTTTGAAATGTTTTGATAATGATACTTCTTTTCGGACCAATCTTAGTAAATGGTTTCAGGGAAGGGGAATACCTTCGTGGCGAGATAAACTAGATTTGTTATTACATCGATTAAATATAATTACTTCTAGTGAACTCTTAGATAAGGCTTTTGGGCTTTCTTTATCTGATCAATATTGGCTTAAGCCTTATGGTGCGGACATTAAATACGATGATATTAATTTCTTTGACCATGATTTTGATTATATTGAGTTTATGGAAGCTTCTTTATCTAAAAATAGTAAAATGATAACCCGTGAAGCGTCTTTGATGACCCCAAACAATACTAAGACGGTATGCTTAAGAAAGCTTGGATTATTGAAGATGGTGTGAGATACCTTTTAAAAGGTGGTTATAAAAATGAAGTGATGCAACCTTTTAATGAGGTATTGGCTTCGATGATTTGTGAAAGATTAGGTTTTTCTCATGTTACTTATACACTAGATATTTATAAGGATATGGTGGTTTCTAAATGTCCATGTTTTATTACAAAAGATACAGAGTTTATTACAGTATTTCAACTAAGAAATGATATGGAAAGGCATGGTAGTACTAAAGATTATGAGGATTATATTCAGTTATTAGAAAGTCATGGTATTAAAGACGCACGAATAAAAATGGAAAATATGTATATCTTAGATTTTTTAATGATGAATGAGGATAGACATTTAAATAATTTTGGTATAATTCGAGATGTTAATACTTTAAAGTGGCTAGATGTAGCTCCAATATTTGATAATGGACAAAGTTTGAATATTCAAGATTACAATGATGAAGAAGTGATTCTTTCTGGGCAAGGGCGTTTATTTTATGAAGTTAAGTCTTTTGATGAAATTATAGCTGTAGTAAAGGATCTCAAAAGAATTGATTTGTCCAAATTAGATGGTCTTGTAGAGGAGTTTGATCATTTACTCCATAAATATCAATATATTACGAATATGTCTGATAGAAGGATACATAAGTTATGTATTTTACTAAATAGTCGCATAAATAAGTTAAAGAAATTCGAATGAGAATAGCATAGGGTTATTCTTTTTCTTTTCGTTGTAATCTCTAAGTATTTTTGCTACAATATTAATATATTTAGGTAGGTGAAATATGGATAATACAAGTTTGTTTAAGGTTTCTGATTTAGAAGTAGCAAATGCTAAACTTATTTTAAAAGAAGTTTATCAGATTTTGGAAGAAAGAGGTTATAACGCGATTAATCAGATTGTTGGTTATCTTATTAGTGGGGACCCGGGTTATATTTCTAGTTATAAGGGGGCACGTGATAAGATTGTGTCGATTGAACGAGCAGATTTACTTGCATATATTTTGAAAGATTATTTACAATGAGATATTTAGGTTTGGATTTAGGAACAAAAAGTTTAGGTGTTTCTATTAGTGATAGATCAAATACAATTGCTATGCCTTATAAGACACTTCGTTTTGAAGAGGGTCATGATGAAGTGGTTTTGAAAGATTTGGAGGAAATTGTAAAAGAGAAAAAAATTACCGAGTTTGTTTTAGGTCTTCCTAAGAATATGAATAATAGTTTAGGTTTTGCTGCGGAACGTAGTCTTCGGTTTAAAGAAAAGTTAGAAAAGTATTTTTGTTTGCCTGTCAGATTAGTTGATGAGCGATTATCAACGGTTGAGGCCGAGAAGATTTTAATTACAGGGGATAAGAGTAGAAAAAAGCGGAAAAAAGTGATTGATAATGTAGCGTCTTCACTTATTTTAGAGACGTATTTGAAACAGAAAGAGGGAAATAATGAAAAATGATGATCCAGTAAATAATAATGTGTTTTCCATTCGCGATGAAGCGGGAAATGTGATTGAATGTGAGGTTTTGTTTACGTTTTCTTCTCCTGAAACAAATAAAGATTATATTGTATATACAGATAATGTGAAAACAGGAGATGGAGCTTTGCAAGTTTATGCAAATGTGTATGATAAAACAGGTCAAAATAGAAATTTGATGCCGATTGAAACGGAAGAAGAATGGAATACTGTTGAGTCTATTTTGGCTAAGTTAGAAGAGAAGAATAGTGAGGGTGAAAAGTAGTGAAGAAAGTGGTTTTCATTGTTTGTGGGGTACTTATTTTAATGTGTGCAGGGCTTGCTGCTTTTTATGTTTGGGGGCTTGGGGCTAAGAGTAGTGATGCCACTGAAGTAACATTTGTGATTGAGCCAGGTACGGCTAAGACGACTGTGGCTCGTGATTTAGCAAATGCGGGATTAATTCGTAATGAATATGTTTTGGATGTGTATATGTATTTAACAAGACCTAATATTCAGGCTGGAGAATATACTTTAAGTGCTAATATGACGCCTAAAGAAATGTTAAATAAGTTTTCTAATGGGGATATTGTTATTCATACAGTGGATGTGACTTTGGTTGAAGGGAAAACTTTGAGAGAGTATGCCAATACTTTAGCTGAAAATTTGAATTTTACAGCGAATGAGTTTATTGAGGCTTTAAGTGATACAACGTATTTGAATGAACTGATTCAAACGTATTGGTTTTTGACTAGTGATATTTTAGATGCTGCTATTTATTATCCAATGGAAGGATATTTGTATCCGGATACATATGAGTTTTTGGAAAATGCTTCGATCGATGATGTCGTTAAAACGATTCTTAATCATACGGAATCAAAGTTAGAACCTTTAAAAGCTAGTATCGAAAGTAGTAATTATTCGATTCATCAAATTATGACGATGGCTTCTATTGTGGAAAAAGAAGCAAATTCTAGTGAGGATAGAAAGATGGCTGCTCAGGTATTTTATAGTCGGCTTAATGCGAATATGTCTTTGGGAAGCGATGTTACTTCATATTATGGCGTGAATAAAGATATGAGCGAAGAATTGACTTTAAATGATTTATATGATGTCAATCCTTATAATACACGTTTGACAGATGGCTCAATGAATGGTAAACTACCTATTGGACCGATAGCTAGTCCTTCTTTAACGGCTATTGAAGCTGCTATATCTCCAGCTGAGACAAATTATATGTATTTTGTAGCTAATGTTTGTACAGGAGAAGTTTTCTTTCAAGAAAATTATAATGAATTTTTAGCTAAGGCTGAGGAGTTGAGGACAGTTTGTTCGCTTAATTAACAGGAGTGTGTTCAAAAATGAAACAATTGATTTTAGAAATGGAAGAATATGCTAAGGAAAACAATATTCCAATTATGCAAAAAGATGGAATTGCTTTCTTGATGAAATATATTAAAAATAATGCTATTAAGAATGTTTTGGAGATTGGTAGCGCTATTGGGTATTCGGCTATTTTGATGGCTTCATCTGGGGCAGATGTGAAAGTGACTACAATTGAACGTGATGAAGTAAATTATTTGGAATGTATTAAAAATGTTAAAAAATGTAATTTTGAAAGTAAAGTTAATGTCGTATTTCAAGATGCTTTAGAGGTGAATTTAGCTGAGGGAACACAGTATGATTTAATTTTCATTGATGCAGCTAAAGGACAATATCAAAAGTTTTTCGAGAAATTTCAGTATTTTCTTGCACCTAATGGGGTTATTATCACGGATAATTTAAAGTTTCATGGATATGTTGGTAAGTCTGAAGAGATTGAGAGTAAAAATTTGAAACAATTAGTAAAGAAGATAGAAAATTATATTGAATTTTTAAAGAATAATGAGGAATTTGAAACGAAGTTTTATGATGTTGGGGATGGCTTAAGTGTCAGTAAAAAGGTGTCTCATGAAAACTAGGTTTTTGGTGATTCCTCCTTTTAAAATAGAGAAGAAAGATACAGATGTAGACTTTCTTTTTCCTTTAAAAGGGTTTTGTGTGGGGTTTAAGCACGAGTATGCTTATCAAGATATTCCAAGGGATAGTTATGTGTATGTTAATCGGTTACTTGATACGGCTTCATTAGAAGCTTTAGGAAACGTTTTAGAAGAGAGTTCTTTTCGAGGGATTGTGTTTGAGGATTTAGGTGTTTTAGAGTATATCCGAGAAAAAGGGTTAGATCTCGAAACGATTTTGTATGCCACACATGCTAGTTGTAGTTTAAAGACGGTAGATACTTATTTGGATTATTGTGATACAGTAGTTTTGTCTTTAGATATTACAAAAGAAGAGATTGATCTTATTGTGAGTCAGGCTAAAAAACCGGTTAGCTTGTATATTTATGGACCGATTGCTTATATGTATTCTAGAAGGACTTTGCTCAGCAATTATGAAAAACATTTTGATTTGCCGGTCAATAGGCAACTTTCTTTAGAAGAGGAAATGACACGGAAGGCTTTTTTAGGCATAGAAAATGCGTTTGGAACAGTTTTGTTTGATAAATGTCTTTTTGATGGACGAATCCTTATGCAAAATGAAGGTATACGATATGCTCTTGTGAATTTGGATTGGGAAGAAGATCTGGATTTTGAAACGTGGTTTAAAGATTTTAAGCAGGGTAAAGCGTTACCTCATACAACAGATGCTTTTTTACAGCAGAAAACGATTTATCGTTTACCACCGAAAGGAAGTGCTTCATGATTGAGTTATTAGCACCAGCAGGTGATTTAGAAAAGTTAAAGTTTGCTTTATTATATGGAGCAGATGCGGTTTATGTTGGAGGCCAAAATTTTAGTTTGCGTGCAAATGCGAAGAATTTTTCTTTAAGTGATTTAAAAGAGGCTACTTCTTTCGCGCATCAGTATCAAAAAAAAGTGTATGTGACGGTGAATATCATTTTTCATGAGGAAGATACTATTGGGTTAGAGGAGTATTTATGGTCTTTAAGTGACATAGGTGTTGATGCTGTGATTGTTAGTGATGTTTATGTTATCAAACTTATTCGAGAGAAAGAAATTCCTTTGGAAGTACATCTATCTACGCAAGCTAGTGTGTTAAATCCGTTAGCAGCAAAGTTTTATAAAAATTTGGGAGTTACGAGAATTGTTTTAGCTAGAGAGGCAACTAGAGAAGATATAAAGGCTATTAAGAAGGCAACAGGTTTAGAATTAGAATGTTTTGTGCATGGGGCAATGTGTACATCTTTTTCTGGACGATGTGTTTTATCCAATGTGGTGACAAATCGGGATGCGAATCGGGGAGGATGTGCGCAGATATGTCGCTGGACTTTTAAGACCGATGAAGAGCCTATTTTTAGTATGACAAGTAAAGATTTAAACATGGTATCTTATATTGAAGAAATGATTCAACTAGGTGTAAATTCGTTTAAAGTGGAAGGCAGAATGCGAGGTATTTATTATATTGCGACAATTATAAAGACGTATCGAGAGCTGCTTGATAAAATACAAAATCATACTTTAAAAGAAGGAGAATTAGCGTATGCTTTGGCCATTCTCAATCGGTGTGCTAATCGGGAATCTAGTCCACAGTTTTTTGAAAAATTGCCTGGGGAAAAGGAACAATATTTTTTAGGAAGGCAAGAGGTTTCGAACCAAGACTTTTTAGGATTGGTTCTGGATTATCAAGAAGGTTATGTTACTCTTGAGGAACGCAATTTATTTAAAGTTGGTGATGTTGTAGAATTTTTTGGACCAAATATTGAAACGTTTACGTATACAATTCATACAATAGAAAATGAAAATCGTGAAAAAATTGAGGTGGCTAATCACCCTAATATGATTGTAAAGTTGCCTGTTGAAACGCCTTTACAGAAATATGATATGATGCGGATAAAAGTGTTTGACAAAGAAGATTATTTATAGTATGATGTTGTGCGTGATTTAAGGAAAGTGATGGTTAATGAAACAAGAGATTATTTTAACTCCTGAAGGTTATTTAGAGTTAGAACAAGAATTAAATGAATTAAAGAACGTGGTTCGTCCTCGTGTTATAAAAGATTTGAAAGATGCTAGAGCTCAAGGTGATTTATCTGAAAATGCAGATTACGATTCAGCTAGAGATGAACAGGCTCAAGTTGAGGCTCGCATTAAAGAGTTAGAGTATAAGTTAGAACATAGTAAGATTGCCCAAAAGAGCGCTAAGGGGGCTGTTTCTATTGGTTCTACAGTAGTTATCTTATATGAAGATGGTGAGGAAGATGAATATTCAATTGTTGGTTCTTTAGAAGCTGATCCATTTGAGAATAAGATTTCGAATGAAAGCCCTATTGGTGTGGCAGTTATAGGTCATCAAAAAGGTGAAGTTGTTGAGGTGGCTAGCCCAAATGGTTCTTATAAGGTAACAATTAAAGATGTGAAATAACATCTTTTTTCTTTACGTTTTATTTTGCGGGTTAGTTTTAAAGAAAAGCTCCCGTAGAAAATAAAAAAGGATTTTTAATTAGAAAATCCCGTAAATAAAGGGAAAAATGTATACTTTTATACAAAAAAATGCTAAAATAACGTCGTTAAGTTGAAA
>CALVUT010000090.1 GCA_944363675.1 uncultured Bacilli bacterium
GTAAATTGACAACAGGGAGGGGTATTCATGTATAATCATCATAGGAAAGCTATGGTGATTTTTAAATGAAAAAAAAGTAGTGTTAATGGTAAGTATTGTAACCCTTATAGGAAGTGTTTTAGTTATAGGTAATAGACCAATAAATAACCTAATTGAATATGATGAGAATACAACTTTAGCTTTATTTGATGAAAATGGCAACGAGATTGAGAGCGTCCCTTCCAAAGATAGTGGCTACACGTTAGATACAAAGAAATCTAGTTGTACGAACGGAAGTATTTCTTGGAATACTGAATCTTGGAGCCCTATTGTTACGGTTAATAGTGAGGTAAATGGAAGAGTGACTTGTAATCTTTATTTTAAAGAAGCAAATGCCTACGATGAATGTATAAGTAAATATGGGGAAGATTCTATTCAATGTAGTATCTTGGCAGATGTTGATGATACGGGATGTCCCTTCGTAAGTGATGAAGGGACTATAGGAGCTACATTTATCGAAAATACAAATGGCTACCTTTGTAGTGCCCCGGACGATTATGGGACAAGCTATTATTATCGCGGAACCGTCTCAAACAACTACGTTAAGTTTGGCCAAAATGAACAAGGGCAAGACATGTACTGGCGCATCATTCGTATCAATGGAGATGAAAGCATGAGACTTATTTATTATGGTACTTCAATTGATGAGGCTAGTTCGATAGGAGTAAGCATTTATAATCAATTGGATGCGCATGGTGATGGAGACAATGCCCATGTGGGTTACATGTACGGCTCTATTGCTGCTAGCACCTATGAACAAACCCATGCCAATATCCACGATAGTACATTAAAAGAATATATCGATAATTGGTATAAAACCGTTTTTTTAGACACTATTTATGAAAATTATTTAACGGACACTTTATTTTGTAATGATCGTTCTATCTCAAAAGATGATTTATACGGGACAGGTATAGCAAACAGCGATACTTCTTACCGTTGGTATAACGGCTTAGGTGCCACTTCAGCTAAACCTTCGCCCACCCTGATTTGCAAAGAGCAAAATGACCGGTTTACAGTGAGTGATGAAGTAGTAGGTAATGGTGATTTAACCTATCCTATTGCTACAATCTCGGCAGACGAAATCCATTTATATGCAAATCCCTACGATGATAAAAGTTATTTTTTAACCATGACGCCTTCAGAATTTGTAGATGGTCGTAAAGTATACATTAAAAAAGCTTCTTTAGCTGCAGGCGTCGATGATATTCCTGTAGCTAGTTATGAAGAATTGGATGTTAGACCTGTGATTAACCTAAAACCAAACAGTCTTGTCTCAGGTGATGGGACGGCTGATAATCCTTACAGTGTAATTTAATTATTGTCATAAAAATAATCTTAAAATCATAAAAAAAACTAAGGTGGTATAAATGAACTTAGGTGACTTACAACGCAAAGATATTGTGAATATGGAAGATGGCAAAAAACTAGGTCGCATTGCTGATGCAACAATCAATCGCAGTGGTCTGATTGAATACTTTACAATCCTCGATCATAAGTTTTGGAAATTCTGGAAAAGTTCAAATGAACAAACCATAACATTCTCCCAAATCAAAAAAATTGGTACCGATGTAATTTTAGTTGAAATTTAGTGTAAACTTATTGTATACTTAAAGAGTAGAGAGAGTGTAGCAATATGACAATAAAGATCATTTTGACAAGCTATTTTTTGACCTATATGTATGGGGATCGTGCCTACGAAGACCCCTTGCTTTTGTCACGTGAAATTCTAAAAAAAGCTTACAGTGAAGGCTT
Organism: uncultured Bacilli bacterium; assembly: GCA_944363675.1. Classification (GTDB taxonomy): domain Bacteria; phylum Bacillota_I; class Bacilli_A; order RF39; family UBA660; genus Ventrenecus. Next base: position 1,795 of record CALVUT010000090.1, read on the forward strand.
ATATTACATTTCTAGTTCCAAAAACATTGCATCTTTAATGAATAATCCTAATAGTAGACGAACTCTTTATGTTTTCGCAGGTATTCCTACTTTCAAAGACATTTGTATGAACTTGTATCCCAACAAAAAACTTTCAGCTTTGAAAATAACGCTTCCTTACGAAACGCTAGCTGATTTTCAATACGATAACGAAGAAAAGGTATTATGTGGCAAGAAAATCGCTTTAAATGAAATGGTCCCTACAGAATTAGGATTAACTTCGGAAAAAGAAAAGTTAAAATATGTAGAAATCACCGAAGATTATAGCTTCACTCCCGATCAAGAAGAAATCATTCATGAATTTCAAAAAGAAATTGCCAACTTTCGGTATGCGATTTTAACAAGCGTAGAATATTTAAAGAATCTTTTAGTTGCCTTTTTACAAAAAAGGGTAGATGAAAAACTGTATAATAATGATGCCTACTTAAATATGGTAAAAGAATGTTATGAAGAACTAACCTGCACTAAAGGATAGTTCTTTTTTCAATGGATTCCACTTGCTTTTTCTGATATAATAACACCGAGGGATTTTATGAAGAAAAAACAACTACTCATTATTATGTTTTTGCTTATTATAGATCAGGGAAGCAAATTTTATTTTGAACATCTTTTAGCTAGCTCAAGTATTGTTGTTATCCCAGATTTCTTTGAACTAAAAATGGTATACAACACCGGGGCTGCATGGAGTATATTAAGCGGTAACGTTTGGCCTTTAATTATTATGAACTTTTTAATTCTTGCCCTCTTAATTTACTTAGAACCAACTCTAAGAGAAAGCAAGCTAAAAACCATAAGTTTTAGTTTACTTTATGCAGGAACCCTAGGAAACTTAATGGATCGGATTTTATTTGGCCATGTCAAAGATTTTTTAAGCTTCACCATTTTGAATTACTATTTTCCTATTTTCAATTTAGCCGACACATTTATTGTCTTAGGAGCAATAACATTACTAATCGTTTTATGGAAAGGAGAAAGTGAATATGGAAGTTTTTACCGTCGCCCAGGAAGCGGAAAGATTAGACAAATATCTAAGCGAAAAACTAAATAAGTCTCGCAGCTTAGTAAGCAAGATGATTGAACAAGGATGCATCTTGGTGAATAATGCAAAACCAAAAGCATCTTATAAAGTCAAAGAAAACGACAAGATTGAAATTATTAAAGAATATCAGGAAGAAATCGATTTGACACCTGAAGAGCTACCTTTAGATATCGTCTTTGAAGATGAAAACGTTTTAGTCATCAACAAACCTTCTGGCTTAGTTGTCCATCCTGGAAGTGGCAATTTTAATCATACGTTAGTCAATGGGCTTTTGTATCATACGAATTTAAGTGATGGCAGTGCTAATGAACGCCCTGGAATCGTTCATCGGATCGATAAAGATACCTCGGGACTAATGCTCGTTGCCAAAAACAACGAAGCCCATCAAATTCTAACTGAAGATTTTAAAAACAAAAGAGTGGAAAGAAAATATATTGCTTTAGTTAAAGGAATACTGAAAAACAATTCAATTGTCATCGATGCTCCGATTGGAAGAGATGAAAAAAATCGAAAAAAAATGGCTGTAACCGCGACAAATAGTAAAAGAGCAGTCACCCATGTAAAAGTTTTAAAAAGATATGAACATTATACTCTTATTGAATGTAAACTAGAAACCGGAAGAACACATCAAATTCGTGTTCATATGGCTTATATAGGTTATCCTTTATTTAATGATCCTGTCTATGGTACAGAAAAAATAAAAGGATTTGGCCAATTTTTACATTCAAGTGAAATCACTTTTACAGAACCAATTACCAAAGAAAAATTATCGTTTTCTTGTCCTTTACCAAAAGAATTCCAAGCTTTTTTGGATGAATTAGAAAAAGAGGAACCAAAAGAAGAGAAAGAAAACACTAAAACAGAAAAATAGATATGGATATTCAAGCAAACTTGTTTTTTGATTGATTTTCTGAAGCTGAACCAACAGCAAAAAAGAATACGCAAAAAGGAAAAAAGCTGCAAAAAAAGCAAGCAGAAGCTCCTCAAAAGTAAAATAAAAAGCAGTCGTGGCAAAAAGAAAAATGAAATTACAAAAAACAAGAAAGAGCAAATCATTGGTGTTGCCTTCCATTTTCAAAAGTGTTTTCACAAGGGGTATGCCAATAAAAAAGGTACTAATTAAAAGTCCTGCTAGATAATAAATCATATTTCTCGCCTCTTTACTAATTCTATGATTTCTAGTACAATATTAGACGTGGAGGTATAAAAAATGCTGACAATGGAAAAAAAAGATGAGATGATCATGCGCTTAGTCCATTACTTTGTGACTGAAGAAAACTATAGTCCAATGGTAGTCAATGGGGTAAAAGACGAAATTTGGCTTCAAAATCAAGAAGGACCATATAAGATCATCCGCATAAATGCAAACTACATACATAATGAAGAACAATATCGTTTTGATATTTTAAAACTAAATAATGTCATGCGCCAAGTAAAAAGAAAAACTTTAAGTTGGTCAATGAATGCTCTAAATATTTTATTAGATGTAAACGAAGATGTAAAATTAGAAGAAAATAAAAAAATTGAATCGATTTTAATTAAAAACCCTAAACATATTACGGATAAAAAACTTTTAGAAACATTTCCTGATATCAACGATAAAATTATCGATGCAACTGGCTTTGATTTAATGATTAATGTTGCAAATGACATCAATAAGAAAACTGAAAAAGAAAACAAAGTTTATGAAAGTATTTTTAAACCAAAAAAGATTGTTGTAACCAACATATTAATTGCGATAAATGTTATCGTATTCTTAGTGGTCTTTGCTTTAAGTGGCGGCGTGTTAAGTGGTGGAGCTCTATTAAAATACGGTGCTTTAAACTCATATTTGGTAACATCAGGAGACTGGTATCGCTTAATTACCGCAGCTTTCTTGCATGGAGGCTTGCTTCACTTACTATTTAATATGTATTCTTTATACATTATAGGTACTCAAATCGAAAACTTCACAGGTAAAGGAAAATATTTACTCATCTATTTCGTGAGTGCTTTAAGTGCAAGTTTAATGAGCTGTGTAATTACGCCAAATTCAATTAGTGTTGGTGCTTCTGGAGCTATCTTTGGTTTATTAGGAGCTTTAGTTTACTTTGGAACACAATATCGTATCTATTTGAGTAGTGTTATTAAAAATCAGATTATTCCGTTAATTGTGATTAATTTATTGCTTGGTTTTATGGTAAGTGGTATAGATAACGCAGCCCATATAGGTGGTCTAATTGGTGGAGTCCTCATTGCTATGGCTTTAGGAGTCCAAAAAAAGGAAAATACCAAAAACAAAGTAAATGGTTGGATCTGTTTAATTATTTACTTAGCATTTTTAAGTTATTTGTTATTCTTTAGATAAA
>CALVUT010000091.1 GCA_944363675.1 uncultured Bacilli bacterium
TTCCACTTCGTGTGTGCTAAACTATTTACGTCCATTAAGGACACCTCCTTTGATTTTTTGTGCTTACGACGAACAGCATCTATTTTATCAAAGGAGGTTTTTCTTTGCAACGCTAAAGCTCTTTAGAACCCCCTGTACAACAGGGGGTTTTCGTAACACAATAAAATTAGACATGTTTCCATGCCTAATAACCTTTCTTTTTATAAAAATCATACAATGCTTTAAAACGATTAAAATGAACAATTTCTCTTTGTCTTAAAAATAGCAATACGCCAATAACATCCTCATCATTTGTCATATTAATAAGTGCTTCATAAGTGGCTCTTGCCTTTTCCTCAGCTGCCATATCTTCTGATAAATTAGCTAAAACATCTCCCGTTACAGCAAAATATGTAACCGTAAATGGATTACCAAAACTATCACTTGGATAAATTCCCTTACCATGTTCAGCGTACATAGACCCAAGTCCGGCTGCTTCCATCTCTTCCAAAGTAGCGTCCTTTACAAGCTGACTAACCATCGTACAAATCATTTCACAATGTCCAAGTTCCTCAGTAGCAATATCATTAAGTAAAGCTTTTCCTCTTTCATCTGGCATCGTAAACTTCTGACTAAAATACCTTAAAGCAGCGCCTAACTCTCCATTAGCCCCACCAAACTGAGTTAATAAATATTTAGCCATTTTTAAATCTTTTTTCTTGATATTAACTGGATAATTCAAGTGCTTCACATATTTAAACATACTTAGAACCCCCACTTCTATCCCAAGGCCATGGATTATTGATCCAATTAAATTTATCTCCTTGTGTTTCTGTAATCGTCATCGGTCCATAAGTTTCACTATAACGTTCCTCCAAGCGATTCTTTTCTTTAGCATACTCCTTAAATAAAGCATATGCGCTCATATCATTTGGATATAAATCCAAATACAAATTCAAATCATTAATAGCAAAAGAATAAGCCATTAACTTAAAGAGCAATTTTTCTTGCTCACTTTCAGGTTCTAACTTAAAATAAGTATATTTCTTATAAGGAACATATTCATCCCGTATTAAATTTCCTCTTAAAAAACCTTCTTCTGGCGTTAAAAACTTATGATCTCGTTCTTCACAAAAATCACTACCGGGAATTTTAAACAAACTTATTTCATAATTAAAATCCGTATTATCAAACAACATACTTTCATCCTCCCATAGATATTTTAAACAAAAAAAAGACACTTGCTAGGGCAAATGTCTAAAAAAACACTCTAAAGTTCAAAAATATAAGGATCATTCTTAGAACCCGTTCCATCAATAATTTTAACACTAGAAACTAAGTAAAAAGCAGGATATATACTCACTCCAACAGTTTGGGTAACGCTTCCCTCTCCTAAACCATTAGCAAATTGAACAAAGACATACATATAATGATTATCACTAGCAGTAATATAATGACATGGAGTTAAAGTCCACTGCATATTGTTAGTTAAAAATAGCCAATCATTAGTATGGCAATCCGTACTATCGGACCACACATTTGCAAATAAACTCTTATTTAAACAAGTATCTCTACCAGTTGTTCCCCCACTCGTCGCATAGCCAATATCACTTGAATAAACCAAAGCCAACTTTCCAAGCCAAGATGTTGGATTATCACCATAAGTATCTGTCCCACGTTCACTGGCATACCACTGATTAACGGGCAAATTTTCAATTTCACTAGTATGGCTAGTAGAACTAAAACGATCAACCACAGCTCCTAAATTCCAAACAGCATTGCCAATCATTTCTTGATAGGGACTACTAATCGAATTGAAATAATTAGTATTTAGTTCTGTATTTAAACTAGCTTTAGACCAATCTGCGCTATTGTTTGTATCCCAGGCCAGATCAGAACTGTAATTTTCACTTCTCACAAGTTTTAATCGAGATTCCAATTTTCCTGTTCCATCATCAATATTATTCATTACCCCAATAATACGCCATAACTCATTGTTGAATGATACATAATTATTTGGATCAACTCCAACATATCTTAGATTATTATCATTCGTACCATCATACTTTAATTCGTCCGTTTCCCCCATTGCTAAAATCGTCTCAACTGCAGTTGGAATATATTTTTTAAAATACAAAGTACATTTCGTATATGTCGTAGTTAAGTTATTGACTTTAATACTCCAATTTTCCTGATTTAAGCTTGGTATAGCACCATTTGTACAAAAAGATTTTTCAGTGTCTAACGTATATCCACTATCTTTAGAAGGCATCGTCTTACTAATTTCATCATCAACGTAAAAAGCAAAATACAAATCTCCTGGATCTTCAACTGTACCATTAATGATATCAAAATTTTGATTTTGCTCATAGATGGCAAAGCTACTATAAAAATATACACCGGCAATTAATACTACACAACAAATCGTAAAAATGATAATCCCTAATTTCTTATTGCTTTTAACTTTAAACTTTTCTAGCCTCATATCTCTCCCTCTTTTTATTATTATGATCACTTTCTGACCATTTTATAACGACATACTATATCATATATGATAACATATTTCGGACATAAAAGACAACCCAAAATAAGCATAATTTATTTTTAATATTCTACTTCAATTGTCGGATCAAGCTTAGCAAAAAGCATTGTAATAAAATGATTAAGTCTGCGATAAATATACAAAGAATCAATACATAAAACAAACGAAATCAAAGCACTAGTCAAAGTTAATGGAGTCAAACTAAAGAAGGAATACTGGAACAAAGCGCAATACACAAATCCCACAAACATGACGCAAAATAAAGCCCTACGTAAAGCTGTAAATGGCATACATATCTTGTATAAATAGATAAATCCAGTTAAAGCTGTTAAATAAACACATAAAGTACTTTGAAGCTCATACGGAAGCTCAAATAAAGTTGCAAAACAAGTGACCAAAACAACATTAAAAACTACCGTTAAAGCCGTAGGTAAACTACGTGTTGCAACTTTTAAAAGAAAGTTGCCTTTAACCAAATCATTATTAGGTTCCAAAGCTAAAATAAAGGAAGGAATACCGATTGTAAATCCCGTAATTAAAGTTAACTGAATCGGAATAAAGAAATATTTTGAAGCAATAAGCACACTAAAAATAATCAAAAGCATAGTATAAATCGTTTTTACAAGTAATAAAGACGCACTGCGTTCAATATTATTGATTGTCCGTCTTCCCTCCGCTACAATCTTAGGTAAAGAATCAAAATTATCATCTAATAAAACCAACTGAGCCACATTGCGAGCAGCATCCGAACCACTTGCCACCGAAATAGCACAATCACTTTTCTTTAAAGCTAAAACATCGTTTACACCATCGCCTGTCATAGCTACAGTTCGTCCACTTTGTTGTAAAGATTCAATAATAACTTTTTTTTGATTAGGCGTTACACGCCCAAACACTTCATACTGTCCTACAGCTTCTTTTAACTCTTCATCATTCAAAGAGCCAACATCAATACCTTTAACATCATCTAAACCTACTTTATCAGCAATATTCAAAACAGTACTAACATTATCCCCTGAAATAATCTTAACCATGACACCTTGTTCTTTAAAATATCCTAAAGTTGCTTTAGCTTCTTGCCGAATAACATCTTCAATAAGCACAAAACCTAAAACACTTAAATTCTTAGGTATTTTTGAGAGGTTTCCCTTTCCTTTAGCTACAAGTAAAACTCGGTAATCCCCTTGATAAGCAGAAAGTTCTTTTTGAACCTTCTTCACTTCATCTTTCAATAAAAACTCTGGTGCCCCAATATAAATAGATCCCAAACGCTCAAACTGTAATCCAGAAAATTTTCGTTCAGAAGAAAAAGGAATACTATCTATAAGGACATCTTCACTTTTACCAGTAAAATACTCCTTTAAAGCATTCATCGTTGAATTAGTATCCTTAGTATAATAAGCATATGTATCTAAAATTTGTTGCAAATCTTCTTTAGAAGTTTTTTGATAAGGAAGAAATTGAACAACTTGCATTCTCCCTTCTGTAAGTGTACCGGTCTTATCTAAGCAAATTACATCTACTCTAGCTAAAGTCTCAATACAATAAAGCTGTTGAACCAGCACTTTATAACGCGAAAGTCTTATGACACTAACAGCCATAACGGAACTCGTAAGAAGAACTAATCCTTCTGGAATCATTCCAATTAAAGCTGCAACAGTTCGAAAAATAGCTTCCGTGACATTTCCATCATTCGCTGAAAGTTGACTAAAATACATAACGACAGCAATCGGAATAATAAGCACCGAAATCACTTTTAAAAGACTCTCAAAAGAATTCATAATAACTGAATTAACTTTTTTCTCATACTTAGCTTCACGAGATATAGTAGAAGCATAATTATCCTTACCAATATGTTCTACTTTTGCAGTACAATTTCCACTAACCACAAAAGACCCAGATAAAATCATATCCCCTTTTTTCTTTAAAATGGCATCAGGTTCTCCGGTTAACAAAGACTCATTAACCTCAATTTCACCTTCCATAACAATAGAATCCGCCACAACTTGATGACCACTGGCAAGCACGATAACATCATCTAAAACCAACTCTTCTAGCTTCAGTTCATACTTTTTTCCTTCTCGAATAGTTTCAATTGTAGATTCTGCCAGTACACTCAACCGATCAATAATTCTTTTCGAAATAATCTCTTCAACAATACTAATGATCGAATTAATAATAATAACGCCCATAAACAAGCAATTTTTTAGTCCTTGAAAAAGTTGACCATTTAAAAGCCCAGAGAGAAACACTGCTGCCCCTAACGCAATATTAAGAAAATTGAAATAAGTGCAAAAATTACTAACAATAATCTCTTTAATGCTTTTCGTTTTAGGAGAATCATCATAATTTACTAACCCTTCTCGCTTTCGTAATTCCACTTGTTCTAAAGATAACCCCATTTGGGCGCTTGGATTAAACCTTTCCATAAAATCACCACGTCTTCTCAACCATTATAGCATACTTTAGAACGATCCTAACTTACAATTTTGTCAGAAAAAAACTGCTAGTCAATAGACTAACAGTATCACACTAGATATGATAGATTTTATTTTTCTTTGTAAACATGTATAAGCCAACAGCCACAGCAATTCCACTAACAATTACAGCATATGGTAAGAATGAACCAGTTTGAGGATTTTCTGGAGTTGTTGTACATTGAGCATTATACTCTTCTTCAGTACATACCTGTCCATTTGCACAATAATAAGTATCCCCATCAATTTGGCATGTAGGATTAGATGGCGTTACAGGAGTATCAACTGTTGATAATGTAATGGTACAAGGTTCAGTCGAAGTAGTAGCACCACTGCCATCTAAATTCACTCTAGCAATAGCTACCTTTTGACCAACAGTCATCGCGGCAGTAGAAGTAGCTGTCACATTAATAATAGTTGGATCCGTTTCACTTTGAGAGCAAGATACACTCCAACCAGAATTACTCATTCTAGCGCAACTTGTAAAAGTAAAGCTAGAATTACCCATTTTCATCTGAGCAGTAAATTGTGTTCCAATAGGCAAAGCATCTACAGCCTTAACACCCAAATAGAAAGACGAATTTGATCCATTATTTTCAATAGAAATACTTCCAGAAGAAGCAGTTTCGTCAGAATTTAATGTTGTAGAAGTAAAATTCGTATCCGTAGAGCCAAAAACAATACCTGTTGCTGCATTAGTCATAAGCGGACTTACAAACATACAAAGAAGTAGTACAACTGTTAAATAAAACCCTTTCTTTTTCATAAACATAAACCTCTTTTCTTTTTTTATTATGGTTTAATTATAACATAAAAATACAATATTTCTACAAATTTTAACTTTTTTTACAATAATTTACAAAAAATATGGTATTATAATAAGGAATAGAAATGGCGGTGTTAAAAAGTGAGAAAAATTGTAATTTTAATCCAAAATAACACCCTATTTTTTAGCTATCGTAAATCCGGACCTATTCGTGAAGATTTAATGAACACAAATATCATTTCTGATTCTGAACTTGTGTTTACTGATGACTATATTAAAGAAAACAAAAAACTAGTTCTTCCTTTTTTAGAAGAACTATGTGATATGAATCACATTGACACACTAACTATTCAAAACAATGAACTCGCCATTTTCATTACCGAACTATTTACTAAAATAAAAATCAACAAAATCAAAATCAAAAAACAAGAAAATATAACATATACTTTATGCGAAAAACTTCTTAAAATGAAATATCTTCGGGAAGTAGATTGCTACAGTATTCCAGAATTCATGCTTGAATTATTAGATAACCACCATATTAAAGTTACTACACACAGTGAAATCTTCTATCTTTCATCTTTCATGTCTCAAAATGGACTAACTGATTACTCTAAAATTTACTACACAAAAAGCATAAAAATTTATAATCAATTAACTGACGAAGACCAAGAAGATTTCATTGCCTTCTTAAAAATCAACAAATATTTAAAAATAATTTCTCTAATGAAATTCGAAAAAAAAGATATCGAATTTATTTTAGAAAATCTAAAACGATATCATTTCAAAAATATTTATTTAGAGTTACACGAAAACATTACCCAAGAAAGCGATTACCTTTACCTCAAACAATTAAACAAAAAATATGCCAAATCTCATTTAGAAATAGGACTTTTTTATTCCGAAGAATACTTAAAAGACAATTTAATGAAACAAATCATGATCAACACTTTAAAATTATGCGCAATCATTATTACTTGCTTTATTGTTGGCATGATAAGTTATGTTTCTATTGATAATTATTTTGCTATGCAAGAAGTATCCGCCATCCAAGAAAATGTTAAAGAAACAATGCAAAATACAGACGATATCGAACTTCCTGAAAACGAAGATGATAGTCTCGTCATAAAAAATAAATATATTGCTGCTCTTTTAAGTATCAATAAAGACGTTGTAGGATATCTCAAAGTAAACAATACCAATGTAGACTACCCCGTTGTCATTAGCAATGATAATAAATACTACTTAAATAAAAACTTATATGGTGAAGAAGACAAAAACGGTTGGATCTATATGGATTTTCGCAATTCAGACAAATACTTAAACGACAATACAATTATCTATGGCCATAATATGTATTACAGTGGCGTTATGTTTGGTACTCTCCATCGCGTTTTAAATTCATCTTGGTACAACAATGAAGAAAACTTAAATATTCAATTTGACACCATGTATGAATCAATGACCTGGCGTATCTACTCTATCTACACCATTCCTAAAACAAGTGATTATTTAAAGGTAACTTTCAAAACAAATGAAGAAAAACAAGAATATATTAATATGACCAAAAATCGTAGCATTAAAGACTTCCAAGTTGAAGTAACCACCGACGACAAACTGCTAACTCTATCGACTTGTACAGGAGACAACGATCGTTTAGTTATTCATGCTAAGCTGAATGCGAATACGGAAGAACAAGATCCAAATTTGATTGATAACGAGCTTCCTTAGGATTAATTTCCATGGCCTTTTGAATACATTCAATAGACTCCTGGTAACGGCCCGTATAAAAAGCCGCGATAGAAAGTAAATCATAAATATAATCATTCCAAGCAAATTCCTCATTAATATAGGATTTGCTTTTTTCTTTAATTTCTAAAGCTTGATGTAACAACGTATAAGCTCTCTCATAATCATTTTGCAAAATACATAAACTAGCAAGCTCAATATATCCTTCTCTTAAATAAGGAGCTTCATGAATAGCATTTTGAAACCAAAATTCTGCTTCTTCTAAATACTCCTTAGCTTGATACGCTCTTCCCATAAAACGCATCGAAGCACACCTTTCATCCTTCCAAGTTGCGTTAGGGCACTTCAAATGCTTATGCAAAGTTGCAATACAATCATCCCAACGCTGATAATACATATATTCTCTACCTAAATAATGCAAATTTCGATCATCATCCGGATCTTCTACTACACTTACTTCAAGCAAAGGTAGATAAGACCCTCGTGATTTAGAATCATCTGGATAATGATTAAGCAAAATAGGTACTTCAATTTCTTTTTCTTGAATGGTTGAAACTAAAACCTCATGAACCGGATGATGCCAATGATATCCCTTTCGAGCATGAATCTTATTAATCCAAAAACTAACACGTGGCATGCCATTGTCATCCAAACGCCAATTATAATCATAACGAGCTCGCGTAGGCTGTTCACGAAGCCAATACTCTTCTAAAACTGCTCGCCATCCCGGCACAAAAACCTCATCCAAATCTGTACAAACACAAATATCTGCATCCTCTGGAACCTTAGCTAAAGACTCATTTCGAGCCGTATCAAAACGCCAAGGCTTAATAATTTGTTCATAAACTGTAACTCCGCATTCCTTCAACGTTTGAACAGTTTTGTCTGTCGACCCCGTATCCAAAACAATAATCTCGTCTGCTTCTTTCATAGAATCGACCCATCGCTTAACAAATTTTTCCTCATTCTTACAAATAGCATAAACAACAACTTTTAACTTATTCATCATTTCACCTCATAATTTAAATTGACTTATTTCAATCGCCAATTATAATCTCCTTTCCTAATCATCTCTAAAGTAATTTATGCCAAAAAAAAAAGCTTGTTATCACACAAGCCTATTATCACTAGGGATTTGTAGTTGTTGTACAAACATCACCACGTGTTGTATGTAAACTTTCAATTTCGTCTTCAGTTGTTGGGAAAGGACTTTGATTAAATTCGGTAGCCAACTCATCAACAGTTAAAGGAACTTCAATCATAATAGTATAATCATCTGCATTAGCTGAAACAACACCATTATAACCATCAAAACCATTTTCACTTATTTCAGCTGCCGCTGCTTCATAATCCTCTAAAGTATTAAAAGTATACAACACAATCTTTTTTTGATTATAAAGTGCCGTAGCGCCCAATCCATATTCATATGAAACAGTTACAATTGCTGCATCATAATTAATAGGAACTTCCTCATAAGAACAAGTCAAATAACTAATTGGAGCATTTTCATCAACAATCAAAGTAGCTGTTACCGTTGTTTGATTCTCATATTCATCAGAAGCAATAATGCTAACCGTATAACTTCCAGGCGTAGAAGTATCCACAGAACCATCAGCAAATTCATAAGTAACAAGAGAAGCATCATCAACAGACGCGATAAACTCATCAGCTGTAACCTCCGTATTAGGTACAACTGTAACATCTTGCGTTACTACAACCGGAGCAATCGTATCACGTACAATTACAGTTTTTTCACCCGTACTTGTATTACCACAAGTTACGCTCCAACGATACGTTCCAACAATAGAAGTATCCAAATTAGAAGTCAAAGTACAACTATTAATATCTGCTCCAGATACACGAACATAAGAAGAAATATCATTATTAAATGGAGCACCTAATTGAACTGTATCTGGTATTAAAGCAGTTATCGTAACTCCACTTTTTTTCTTACTAGCGAACAAAAAGTAATAAACTCCACTACCAACAGCCACAATAAGAACAACTACCAAAACAATAAGCAATGGCTTATTAAATTTATTCTTTTTTTTCTTTTCTTCTTTTGGTTCCTCGATTGGAGCAGGTGGCACGGGTACACCAGCCATCATACCTATATTATTGTTAGGCATCCCACCCACCGGATTATTTATCATAGTATTCGTAGGTTGTGAAGCCATATCTTGATTTAAATTCACAGCAGACTGAGCACTTAAATTCGTTCCCATTAAAGGTTGAACAGTATTAGAATTTGCTGAGTCAGCTGGCTGAGGCATTACAACCCCTTCAGGTTGAAGATTAACAAAACCTTCACTAACATTATTAAATGCAGTTGAATTCGATCCATCACCAGAACTTGGATTAACTGGTGTTGGATTTGGTACTACACCAACATTTAGATTAACCGGTGTTGGATTTGGTGCTACACCAACATTTGGATTAACCGGTGTTGGATTTGGTACTACACCAACATTTGGATTAACCGGTGTTGGATTTGGTACTGCTCCAACATTTGGATTAACCGGTGTTGGATTTGGTACTGCTCCAACATTTGAATTAATCGTTGTTGAATTAGAATTACTTCCCATCACATTATTAAAGCTTCCATTATTAACATTTTGATTCTCATTGTTCATAAATCTACCCTCTTATTCTAAAATTCTAAAACAATTATACTAATTTTTTTTTCTTTATGCAAGAATAAAGAAAAATTGTTAAAAATTTTTGCCTTTGCATAGCATCTCTTTAACTTTTAAATTTTTAAACTATCATTATCTTCTTTTTCTGCACCATCCCGGGTACAAATTCTTCCATATATTTAGAAATTTTCTTAAATAAATCAAATTTGCCAAAAATTCAACTTTTTTTCATCTATCCAAAAGCTTTACAAAATAGTAGATACTTTCCTTATATAAAAAACTGCTAACAAAATTGTTAACAGTCTTTTGACTATGCATTACGCACTTTGTCTATGTAGTAATTGATTTTAGAAGCCCAAGTTGTACTAGCGGCATACTTTGTATTAATTTGCTCAGGAGTTATAAGTCCTTGTTGAATATAATTTAAAGATAAATTACGAATCATTGCTTCAATTCCTTCATCTAAACTATTGAACACAGCATAAGAGCCACCATTACATCCACCAGATCCCTTCATTCCGCCAACATTATTACATTGTTGAACAAGACTACTACAAGTCCAAGTACAACCGGTTTCATGTAAAGTGATAGCTACAGCCAAATAAGGATCAACACCATATTCCATAGAATATTTAGCAAAACTCATTCCATATCCACTTAAAGTACTAGACAAACTTGCATCCAACTTAGCTGCAAGCTCTTCCAAAGTCATTCCTTCATAAACTATAGCAGGAGTAGAAGCTTTAAGACTAACAATCTCTATTTCTTGTCTTAACTCTTCCCCATTAAAATTTATTTCATTTCTTTTTTCATTTTCTTTCAATTTTTTTGTCTGATTTTTAAGCATAATAGATTCGATCACGGAATTTCCAGTCGTCGTAAACGAACAATCTAAACTCAAAATCGTAATTCCTTCTACTAGTTTGGTAAAAATTTCAATACTACATATAACGGCAATGGCTATAAAGACAGCCTTCACCGAGGGTAATTTTTTCATTTCTAAAACCATCCTTCTTCTTTCCAGAAAGTGATACCATTATACAATACTATATTCAAATTTGTCAAATTTTTTCACCCTATATGACGAACAATTGTTTTACAAAACACTTTTAAATCCAGGTTTTATCGCAAGAACAAAAAGATTAAAAAAAGAGTTTTTTTACCCAAAAAAGAGCATTGTAATCACAAAAGCGGCTACAATTCCTACAAAATCAGCAAACAAGCCTGCACTTAAAGCATGACGTGTTTTAGTTACTTTAATGGAGCCAAAATATAAAGCAAGAACATAAATCGTCGTATCTGTACATCCCTGCAAATTAGATGCAAGGCGTCCCACAAAAGAATCCGGACCATACATTTCAAAAATATTAGTCATAATAGCTAAAGAAGCCGTACCAGAAATAGGTCTAACTAAAGCCATAGGTAAAACCTGAATAGGAATTCCAATCTTATTAAGCAAAGGCGTAAAATAAGAAAACACAAACTCTAAAAAATGAGAATTCAAAAAAATATTAATTGCAAAAACCATCGCTATAACAGCTGGAGCAATCTTAAATGTTGTAATTAGGCCTTCTTTGGCTCCAACAAGAAAAGATTCATAAATATTGACCTTTTTCTTTAAAGCATACAACAAAATGGCTAACACAAAAATGGGAACAATATAATTAGAAACCTGATTCATGATGTTTTCTCCTTTTTATATAATCATAAATAAGTCCCGATACATTAGAACATAAAGTAGCCAAAATACTTGTAAGAATAATTTCGGAAGGATTAGCACTACCATACATCATTCTAAGTGAAATAACCGTTGTCGGAACAATCGTGACACCTCCTGTATTCAAAATCAAAAAAGTCACCATAGCTTCCGTCGCTGTATCTTTATGGGGATTATCTTCCTGTAAACACTCCATAGCTTTTAAACCGAAAGGCGTTGCTGCACTTCCAAGGCCCAGTGCATTAGCAGCAATATTACTAGCAATATAACCTAAAGCTGGATGATCCTTTGGCAAACTTGGAAACAATTTACTGAGCACTGGTCTAACCAAACAAGAAAACTTTTCCAAAATGCAAGAATCTTCCGCAATTTGCATAATTCCTGTCCATAAAACCAACAAAGGAAGCATATCCATTAAAAGTTCAATACCATCAAGTCCCCCTTTTAAAATTTGATTATTAAGTATATCAATATTGCCCGTTCCAATCATAAAGAAGCTACCAATAGCAATAAAAAACACCCAAATATATGTTACCATCCAAACAACCACCTAAAAAATTTTTGTAAAAATCCCTCTTTAGATAAAGTCTCATCTTTCTTTTGATAGATCTTTTCTGTACCTAAAAGTTCATCTTTTAAATAAATTTGCACCACTCCCACCTCTTCTTCCTCACTATTCGCATGAAGATCATAAGTAATTTTTACTTGTTTTTTTTCCTCTTCAGTTAGCAAAGCATAATAACTTTCTTGAACATAATATTTAGAAGGATCACTACTATCAATAACCAAAGAATCTTTGTCAATAAGAAGCACTCTTTCATACTTAGCAAAAACACTGTCACATAAATCCTTATGATCTTCAAAATCATTACCATCATTCAAAGTCACCACAATACAAGTTTTACTATCCTTTGTAGAAGCCGTCACCAAAGTTCTCCTGGCCTTTTCTGTAAAACCAGTTTTCCCGCCAATCTGATATTCATAGCTTCCTAAAAGCTTATTTTTGTTGTGCCAAACATAAGTCTTCGTACTTGTTTTAGCCGTATAATTCTCTGTTCCGATAATTTCACGAAACGTATCATTTCTAAGGGCATAACGCATCAATAAAGCCATATCATAAGCCGTAGAAATATTAGCTGTACCATCATTTTCCTCAAGGCCATGGTTATTATAAAATTTTGTATGACTCATTCCAAGTTCGTAAGCCTTCTGATTCATCCATTCCACAAAAGTCTCCATATCTCCAGCCACGTGATATGCAATTTCAATCGCAGCATCATTACCACTTCGAAGCATCAACCCATAAAGTAAATCCTTCAAGGTAATTTCTTCATTCATCTCAATATAGATTGCACTGCCATACGCTTTTAATACCTCACTACCTACTGTCCGTACAGAATTCAAATCCCCCTTTTCCAATGCAATGATTGCAGTCATAATCTTTGTCGTACTAGCAATCAATTTCTCTTTATTCTCATTCTTACTCATTAAAATTCTACCCGAATCGTAATCCATAACAGCATAAGCCTCTGCCGACACAGCATTCACCATCAATGGAAAAAAGAGTAAAAGGAAAAACAACAGTTTTTTCATAGGCGTCACCTACCAAAACATATGAAAAAAAGGACAAAATTAGTCCTCATTATAATCATAAATTCCATGGATCTTTAAAAGTACCGTATAATCTGGTGACACAAGTTCCCACTCCTCATTCTGTAAATTGACATTAAAATCAATTGTATACTTGACACGTTTCTTTTCTTCCATCATTTTTTGCAACTGTAAATCTTTGTATTTTACTTGATCAATACTTCCATTGAAAAGCGTATATTCACTCAAATTTTCATTCATCTCTTGACGAGCTTCATCTTTACTATGTTGATAATCATAAACCGTAATTAAAACCGTTACAATCGCCTGATCACCATTATATATCTCATTCACAATTTTATATTCTAAATCAACATACTGCTTTTTCATAATAAGCTCATATAAATCTTGTTGCTCTGCAAGCAAATTCTCATCACGAATTAAAGTCTGTAAAGACTTTGTCACCTCATCACTATGATTGCGATACAATTCTAAATAATGTGTAACTGGATCGCTTGCCGAATTCTGTACACAACCTGTCAACAAAAATAAATCCATTATTATAAAAATAATCCATTTTTTCATAAGCAGCCTTTATAAGAAAGCAAAATTAAAGAAGCTATCTCATGCATTTTAATCGTATATTCTTTTTTTAGTTCTTCGCGACAATCCCAAATCATTTTCTCTAAATTATCTTCAACAAATCCGAACCACTCATAATAGAAAAAAGCACATTTACTAACATTACCAGATGCCTCTAAAGTATCTAACTCTACTTCAATTAAATGTTTCTCATAATTTGCTTTGCGAAATTCACGAGAACAAGTTAATTTATTTAACACTTTATAAGGAACAAATTCACTCTTTAAAGAAGCTACAAGTTCATTACAATGATTTTCATCTGTAATTAAAAGCCGACTTCGAGCAACAACACATCCCTTTTCATTCACTTCAAAAACAACACAATCTCGTCCACTACTAAATAAAAGACAGCTAAGTTTCTCTTTTTTTCCTCGCAGTAAAGTCTTACCCAAAAAAGGCTTAATCCACTCTTCATCAAAACAAACGTCATACTGCAAAAATTGCCTCAAATCAAAATCAGATACCTTTATCAAAGGAACTTTTTTTAAAGAAACTAAATTATCCTGTTCTTCCCATTCATAAAATTCCCAAAAGGAATTATCTAAATTAACAATCAAATCATAACAATAGCGCATCATTATCTTTCCTTTCTTTGCCAAAAAAACTTAATTAAACACAACACCCCAACATAAAACACTAAAAATTCAATTCTACTATTAATAAAATAAACATAATTGAAAAAACTATACCCAAAAGCAAACAAATTCGTATAAAGAACAGCAAAAAACAACCCAATACTAACGAAAATAACCCCAAATACACCGTAAACCACTTGCCAAAAAACACCTCTTCTCTAACATTTTATTTCTTTCTTTCAAATTTTAGTATATAATGTTGTAAGGTGATTATATGGAATTATTAAAATATATTATACTAGGAATTAT
Organism: uncultured Bacilli bacterium; assembly: GCA_944363675.1. Classification (GTDB taxonomy): domain Bacteria; phylum Bacillota_I; class Bacilli_A; order RF39; family UBA660; genus Ventrenecus. The sequence continues at coordinate 14,983 of CALVUT010000091.1, forward strand.
ACAAGGGTTAACCGAGCCCTTACCAATATCATCAAGTGGTCATCTTGTCTTATTTAAAAACTTATTTAATACAAACATGCTAACCGATGTCAATTTTGAAATTGTCGTAAACTTTGGTTCATTCATAGCCATTTTAATTATTTTTTGGAAAGACATTATAAGACTAATAACCGCCTTCTTTGGTTTTATCTTAAAAAAAGAAAAAAGAAAACAGTACCACGCTGATTTTAAATACTGTTTACTCATTATTATTGGAAGTATACCTGTTGGTATTGCTGGATTGCTTTTTAAAGACAAGATTGATGAATTTTCGGGAAACATGACTCTATTAGGTATTGCTTTTTTCATTACAGCTATAATGCTATTCCTTGTCAAAAATGCTAAAGGCAAAAAAGAAGATCACGACATCACATATAAAGATGCCATTATTATTGGTTTATTACAAATGATTGCTCTAACACCTGGAATTAGTCGCAGTGGTACAGTCTTAGTTGGCTGTCTACTTTGTGGTCTATCCCGTAAAGCTTCCCTAAAATATACCTTCATGTTATATTTTCCGGTCAGTGTAGCATCCATGGGATTAGGCGTTGTCGATATGATTCAAGACAGTAGTTTAACTACACTTTGGTTACCATATCTATGCGGCCTAATTGCAGCCGGCATCGTAACCTACTTTTCTTATCAGTGGCTATCCAAAATGGTTCAAAACGGTAAACTTTGGAAATTTTCCATTTACTGCTTGTGTTTATCCATATTCGTTCTCTTTTACTTTCGTTAAAAAAACTGGTTTTCAAAACCAGTCTTTTTTAATAAAATCCTATATATTTATTCTTCTTTTAAAGAACTCTCTTCCTTAGAATCATAAGAAAGTTCTGGAATTTCCACTTGATGTATAGAATCAAAACGTTTTGTAATCTTTTCAGTAGTAACATGAATATCTTTAACATCCTTGCTAACCGTCTCAATACTCCGTGATAACTTATCCCACCTTTCCCTATAACGGCCAAAATCAACAGCTAATTTATTTAACTCTACCTGAATAACTTTAGCATATTTATCTCTTTCCATATTCTTTATAATCATAGCTACAGTCGTCAAAGTACTCATCAAAGTCGTCGGAGAAGTTATCCAAACCTTTTTCTGATAAGCCTCTTTAAGTAAATCAGGATGATAGGCATTAATCTCCGCAAAAATAGCTTCAGCTGGCAAAAACAAAATAGCTTGATTTGCCGTCACTCCCGGAATAATATACTTACTATGAATAGCCTCAATATGTTTCTTCACATCCATTTTAAACAGCTTTGTAGCCATTTCTCTTTCTTCTTTAGATAAAGACTTATTTGTCATTCGCTCATAATTTTCTAAAGGAAATTTTGAGTCAATACAAACATCTCCTAGAGGTTCAGGTGCATGAATAACAGCATCCGCAATGAACCCATTAGGAAGCTTATATTGAATTTTATAAAGCGTATCATTTTTCTGCCCAAAAACACTTGTCAAAATATAATTCAAATTAACCTCGCCAAAAATTCCTCTTGTCTTCTTATCTGTCAATACACTTTGCAAAGATACAATTTCCGTCGACAAACTATCAATCTTCTTTTGTGCTTCATCAATCTTCGATAATCGCTCTAAAACACTCGTAAATGTCTTATTTGTCTTTTCAAAATTCACATCTAATCGACTATTAACCTTTTCATTAATGAGCATTAACCTCTGTTCAATGCGATCATTCAAAGACTCAAAATCCTTCTTCAAATTATTGGCAAAATCATACTTAAAATCCCCTATTTCTTTCGTCAAAGAATTTTGAAAAAGAAATAATTTTTCCGACACTTCTTTATCTTCCTGCTTATTTTTATTTAATTTTAAAATTAAAATAAAAATTAGCACAATCAAAATAACTAATAAAGCAACAATAACATAATCCATAACCATCACCTTCTGCTCTTACATTATACTAAGTTTTGACATGATTTTCAGCAAAAAAAAGATCTAAATGTAAACTAAGGCAAAACAATTGCCTTTTTATTTTAAAAAAAATAGACTTACTCGTCTATTTAATTACTTGGGTTACATCATAACCAAAATACTCTAGCATACTGACAACTTTTCGACTATGAACACCACGGTTACAAATAAAATAATAAGTTTTATTCTTATCTAAATACTGATCATAATAAAGCATAAACTTTTGATAAGGAATATTTATAGCGTCCGGATGATGTTCTAACACATAATCTTGATAACTAGATAAATCAATCAAAGTTCCAAGACTCTTATGATATTGTCCCACTGCTATTCTCTTCATTTTACTTCACCTAATTTAAAGTATGCACAATAAAAACTTTCGCATATAATACACACCCAAAATTAGTAAAACAAATCATCAGGTTTCATCTGAAAAATCTCCGCGATCCGTACAGCTAAATCATAAAACAATCGTCTAGTACCATTTTCTAACTGCCAGTAATACCCCGGACTAATATTCAACAAAAAAGCCATATCCTTACATGACATATGATGTCTTTTTCTTTCTTTTTGCAACTTTTTATATCCTTTTGACATCGCATTCTAACTCCTTTTCTAAATTATAGCATATTTTATCATATATACCCACCAAAAACCGAATAATCCGATTTTTAATGTAAAAATTAGTACTAGGTGGTAAATATGAATTTTAAAAGATTAAAAGAAATAAGAACATATGAAGGACTAACCCAACAAAACATTGCTGACATACTAAACGTAAAACGTGCCACTTATGCTGGATGGGAAACAGGAAAAGATATCATGCCCTTACGTCAATTAAACAAAGTAGCCAACAACTATCAAATTAGTCTAGATTACCTTACCGGATTATCCGATAATGATCAAAAAATGAAATCGAAACTAAATGATGAAATCAATGTGGAAACCGTTGCCAAAAATCTAAAGCAATATCGTAAAGAAAATCATCTTACTCAAACAGATGTTGCTGAAGCATTGCAAACAACTCAATCAAATATTCATAAATATGAAACAGGAAAATGTTTAATCACAACAATGTACGCTCTCGAATTTGCCAAACAATTCTCCTATTCCCTAGATGAATTATTAGGAAGAAAATAAGTAGAGTAAATCTACTTACTTTTTTTTAAAACATTTTATCCACACCTTTGGGAACTTTATCTTCCAAAATCGTCTTAATAATCTTATCTTCTCTTTCAGGACTAACTTCCTTTCCCGTCATTTTGCTCAAAGTCCCAATTACCTCTCGTAAAGTTTTCTCATCTTTCATATTTCCTTGTTGTAACTTACTCGCTAAATCCAAAATAGTTTTCTTATCCACCTTTGTCTTCTTCTCAACTTTCTGAAAAAAACTGTCTTCAAACTCCATAAAATAACCTCCTAGAGTATTTTATGTTATTTTTTCTGTTTTGAGTCTTCAAAAAAAATATCATCGGGTTTAAGCCCAAAAATACGAGCAATCTCTTTAGCGGTATCATAATAAATTCGGCGATTATTATTTTCAAGCTGCCAATAATATGCCTTACATACCCCTAACATATCAGCCATATTTTGATAAGTATAGCCATGCTCTACTCTCAGTTGTTCCAATTTTTTATTTTTTTCCTTTCCCATTATAACCTCCAAAAAGTAAATTTATAATATAATAAATCTTTCAAATTGTCAATTTTGTCAAGTTAGAGCTAGGTAGACATCAAATTTATTCCCCAATAGACTGATAATAGGATGAAATGAGGTATTTTATGAAAGATTTAAAGAAAATTGTTGGAATAAATCTAAAATACTATCGTTATAAAGAAGGTTTATCCCAAGAAGAATTCTATGAAAAATATAAACTAAGTGTAAAATATTTTGCTAATTTAGAACGAGGAAATATAAACATGAAATTAGACACACTGCAATTACTAGCTGAAGTACTAGAAGTTCCTCCCACCGAACTCATTACCTATAGCGAACAAAGAGTAATCACTCAAAAAAGAATTGATGAAAAAAGCGAGAAAATAACAAATTAATTCTCGTTTTTATTTTTAAACTGAATAATAATAGGCGTACCTGTCAAATCAAAATTCTCCCGAATCTTATTTTCCAAATACCTTTTATAACTAAAATGAACTAATCCTTTATCATTAACAGAAAAGACAAATTTAGGTGGTTTAGAATCTTCTTGAGTCACAAAATAAATTTTTAGTCTTCTGCCTTTATAAGATGGGGCCTCATGTAAAGCCACAGCCTCATGAATGACATCATTAAGCAAAGATGTTTTAATCGTTGTCTGATAATGATCATAAGCTTCTAAAATTAAAGGCATAAGTGTTCCAACTCTTTTTTTCGTTTGAGCCGACAAAAAAGCCACCTGCACAAAAGAAGCAAACTGAAACTCGTACTTAATAAGCTCCTTCCATTTAGAAATTTCCTTATTAGAATCACTAACCGTATCCCACTTATTGACAACAATAACCAAAGCCTTGCCTTGTGCCAAAGCCATACCAGCAATATGTTTATCCTGTTCAATAATACCATCTAGAGCACTTAACACCAAAACACAAACATCACTACGTTCGATAGCTTTCATACTTCGTAAATAACTATAACGTTCGATATTTTCATAGATTTTACCACGCTTCCGAATTCCAGCCGTATCAATCATCGTGTATTTTTTACCATAATATGTAAACACAGTATCCGTTGCATCACGAGTCGTTCCAGCAACCTCACTAACAATAGCTCTCTCCTCATTTAAAAGAGCATTTACCAAACTACTTTTGCCAACATTAGGTCTTCCAATCAAACAAAACTTGCACATATCTTCTTGAGTGTTTTCCTCTTCTACCAAATCCGCCGTAATCTCGTCTAAAAGAGCACGAATTCCCTTTTTATGTGCAGCAGAAACACTCATAACTTTTTCAAAACCTAATTCATAAAACCGATAAACTTCATCTTCACGGTGCACATTATCAATTTTATTCACAACCACAATAACATCTTTATGAGCCTTAAAAAGCAAATCCTGAATCATAAAATCACTAGTATTTAATTCAGATTTTCCATCAACAACAAATAAAACTAAGTCTGCTTCATCAATAGCAAAAGTTGCCTGAGCTAAAATATCTTCACGAAAATTATCATTACCAAGCTCAAGACCTCCAGTATCAACTAAAGAAAAAGACTTATCATTATGTTTTACAATTCCATAAATGCGATCTCGAGTAATACCCGGTTCATCCATAATAATAGAACGATCTTCTCGAATAAGACAATTAAATAAACTAGATTTTCCTGTATTTGGTCTCCCAATCAAACAAACTGTTTTCACGAATAGTCACCTCACTTCTCGTGACCTTATTGTAACAATTTTTTCTCAAGTTGTAAACAACACGAAAAACAATGTCTAAATTTAATCATCAAAAAAGCAAAATATAAAAAATACAGTAAAATGACCAGTTAACTAATATCTTTCCATAAAAAAAGAAACAGCAAATCAAATCGAATTTCTTTTAATTTATCTTTTAAGAACATTTTGTCGTCGGACGAATTGTACAATTATCATCAAGCTCATCTTCTCCAGCATTACATACCCTTAAAGTATCACATACCCCCATAAGTTCAGAGTTAGTCTCATTATAAAAAGCATAAACACGATTATCCTTAATGTATAATCCAATTTCATAATTGTCCATACTTTCATTAGTAACTGGATTTGAAACATAAGAACCGTTCGTATCATTTTCTTTATTGACAAGTCCAGCCTCAACAAGATCCCTAACCGTAACAGTTTTATAGCAATTATCACGATCAGCACTCGTATTTCTCAATGTACTCAAATGATCCTCACCCCAACTCCGAGCCGAAGTTAAAAGCATATCGACCTTCTCACAATACATATCTTCTTTAATATTTCGCGAAACAATCATTACACTTGGAACAGCAACGACAGCTAAAACAGCAATAAGCGCTATAACAGCTAGAAGTTCTACTAATGTAAATCCTTTTTTCATCTTATTTTCCTCACTTCCATAATACTACGTTTATACTATCACATCTATCGTACCATGAATTCAATAAGAGTGCAAAGTTTTATTTCATTAGTATACGCATATTTTTAATAGCGTTCTTTTCGATTCTAGAAACTTGTGCTTGACTAATATTTAATTTCTGAGCAATTTCCATCTGTGTCTTTCCTACAATATATCGTTCTAACAAAATCTTTCGTTCTCGCTCACGCAACTTCATCAAAGCTTTCTTTAAAAGAATTTTACGATCTCGATTCTCATTATCTTCATGCTTATCTTGTAATTGATCAAGCAAATAAATATCTTCACCACCATCACTATAAGTAGGTTCATAAATACTGACAGGCTCTTTTAAAGAATCTAAAGCATTAGAAACCTCATATATCGTAAAGCCAAAATGCTTAGCAATAATCTCATAACTAGGTTCACTGCCATACATCTGCCCATATTTTTCTTTGAACGCTAAAATTTGATATGCTCTTTCCTTAATTCCTCGACTAACCCTTAAAGAACTTTGATTGTCTCTTAAATAACGACGAATCTCCCCAATAATCAATGGCATTGCATACGTACTAAGCTTAAGATCATAAGACAAATCAAAATTATCAATTGCTTTAATAAGACCCACTACCCCAATTTGAAACAAATCGTCTAAATTCATATTATGATGCCGAAACAATCTAAGAGCACTTAATACCAACTTTAAATTACCATAAACTAATCTTTCCTTAGCTTCTTTACTTCCCCTCTGCATTTCTAAAAACAATGCTTTATTTTCTTCCTGTGATAAAACAATGAGATTATTTGTATTTACTCCAGTCAATTCCACCTTATATTTTGCCATAAATAAAAATCCTTTCCCTTTATTTATGGAAAGAATTTTACTTTTTTATACATTATAAATTTTTCAAAGCTTCAATAGCCTCACTAAGAGATGAAACCGAAATGATTGGAATATCATAGCCTTTCTCCTCAGCCACCTCTACAGCCTCATCATAATTTCCGACTGGAACTAAAAACGCATCGGCATTCTCATGAACCGCACCAATAAGCTTATAACGAACGCCGCCAATCTCTCCCACATTTCCTTCTGTATCAATAGTTCCTGTACCAATAATTCGTTTACCACCAGTTATATCTTCCTCCATCAAAGCATTATAAATAGCCAAAGACATCATAAG
>CALVUT010000092.1 GCA_944363675.1 uncultured Bacilli bacterium
AGAAGCAATTTATAATACATTTACTAAAAGAGAATCATCTGAATACTTAAAGGATTATGAAAAAATTATAGATTCTATCATTAAAAATGAAAGATTTTATAGTAATAAGTATAAGTATGCTTACGGCATAGATATTAATGAAATATTAAATTTATTAAAAGATACAATTAAAGAATTATACTTAGAAATTACTGCAGCATAATTTATTAAGATGAAAAAGCAGATTTTTTAATCAACCTTACAATAAAGTTCACGAGAGTGAATTTTTATTTTGTCAAGATATAAGGGAGTTCTTGTGGTTCTAAGGAAAAAAATGTATAATGATAGTAGGTGATACCATGGAAGAACAGTTATTGAAATATATGGAGACAATGTACGATGCTAAAGATCTAATTAGTATTAATGATGCTTTGGGGCTTAAATCGGCAGAAGCCTTAAGAGAACTTCAAGATACTTTAAACAATTTAGTAGATAGATACATTGTTTTTAAAACCAAAAAAGATAAATATATTCTTTTGAAAAATTGTCCAAATTTAAAAGTAGGTAAATATCAAGCCAACAAAAAAGGTTTTGGCTTCGTCTTATTAACAAAAGAAGATGATCTATATATAAGTGAAGAAAATGCAAATGGAGCCATTCAAGATGATGTGGTTTTAGCCGAAGTTTTGCGTAAAGGAATAAAACCAGAAGGCCACATTATTAAAATTTTAAAAAGGGATCTTCATAATTTAGTTGGTGAAATTATTGAAACCAAAAAAGGATTAGGAATAAAACTAGATGATGATAAAATTGACTTAGTAATCAAACTAGATAAGAAAAGCTTAACTGGTTGTGTCCCTGGTCATAAAGTTTTAATCAAATTAACAACAGAATTAGGTCGTAAAAAATATATTGGTGAAGTGATAAAAATATTGGGGCATAAAGATGATCCAGGGACAGACATTTTAAGTATTGCTTATAAATATGGTATTGATCCTGAATTCAGTCCAAAAACAATTAAAGAACTAGAAGATTTGCCAGAAGAAGTAAAAGAAAGCGATTTATTAAATCGTGTGGATTTAACTGAAAAAGTAATATTTACAATAGATGGGAGCCATACCAAAGATATTGATGACGCAATCAGTCTAGAAATGGATGGAGACAACTATGTATTAGGTGTCCACATAGCCGACGTTTCAAATTACGTTAAAGAAAATACTTCTTTAGGCGATGATGCTTATGAAAGAGCAACATCTAATTATTTAGCGAATACAGTTATTCCAATGCTACCTCATCAATTATCAAATGGTATATGTTCTTTAAATGAAGGGGTCACTAGACTAACAATGAGCTGTGTTATGACAATTAACAAAGCAGGTAAAGTCATCGATTATAACATTTTTGAGTCTTACATTAAAAGCCGTAAGAAGATGACTTATGAAGCCGTAAACGATATTTTAATACGAGATATTGTCGCGGAAGGTTATGAACCTTTTGTAGAAATTTTAAAAAAGATGAACGAGCTAGCTCATATATTAAGAAAAGAAAAAATAAGTCGTGGATACATCGATTTTGATTTAGATGAACCAGAAATTATTCAAGATGAAAACGGTAAAGCTATAGATGTGGTCCGAGTTGAAAGAGAAGATGGCGAAAAACTGATCGAAGATTTCATGATCGCGGCCAACGAAACCGTTGCAAGTCATATTTACAACATGGATTTACCATTTATCTATCGTGTTCATGGAACTCCGAACTCAGATAAAATAGATGATTTTACCAATTTATTAAAAGTATTGGGCTATTCTCTAAAAACAAGAGTTATCGATATGAATCCCAAAACAATGCAAAATATTTTAAAAGAACTCGCCGATAAACCAGAGTTTACCATTCTATCTTCTATGCTTTTACGTAGTATGAAAAAAGCTGAATATTCAAAAGAAAACATTGGTCACTTTGGTTTAGCTTCCAAAGCATATACGCATTTTACTAGTCCAATAAGACGATTCCCAGATTTAACCGTTCATCGTTTACTAAAAAAATATCTAGTAGAAAAGGATTTCTCTATGTCCACGATCGATTACTTAAATACAAACCTTGTTTTAATTGCCGATCACTCTAGCGAAAGAGAAGTTGCGGCCCAAAATGCCGAACGAGATGTTGCCGACATGAAAATGGCTGAATATATGGAAAGTCATGTTGGTGAAATCTATGAAGGAATAATCGATACTGTAACAAGTTTTGGCTTTTTTGTAGAGCTTCCTAATTTAGTAGAAGGCTTAGTGCATATTAGTACAATCAAAGGGGATTTTTACAACTACGTTCCAGAATTGCTATCTTTAATTGGCAAATCAACAAAGAAAACCTATCGCATAGGCGATAAAGTAACTGTTCGATGTGTTCGGGCAAGTAAAGAGGCTGCAATGATTGACTTTGAACTTGTGGAGGAAAAAAATGGAGATAAAAAATAGAAAGGCATACTATGATTATGAAATCCTAAAAGAATTAGAAGCAGGGATAGAACTAGTTGGTACCGAAATAAAAAGTGTTCGTAAAGGTTCAGTCGATTTAAAAGATAGTTTTGTAACGATTAAAAATAATGAGGCCTATATAATTAACATGTACATTGCCAGATATGAAGAAGGGAATCAATTCAATCATGACGAGCGACGAACAAGAAAACTTCTGTTACATAAAACAGAAATAAAAAGATTAAAAGAAGCTAAAGAAGCAGAGGGTATCAGTATCGTCCCAACAAGAATGTATTTAAAAAATAATCGTGCTAAAGTATCTATTGCTATTGCGAAAGGAAAAAAACTTTACGATAAAAGAGAAGCAATTAAAAAAAGAGATTTAGAAAGAGAAGAAAGAAGATTTTAAGTCATCTTGAGTTTTCGCTAAGATAATGCTACAATAAACAATGTGATGTTTTTAGTAAATTGTGCACAATAAAGCAAAAAAAATCACAATAATTTGCCTTTCTTGGTCAAAGCAGGAAAAGGTTTTTACAAAAATAGTCTTTCGTTAGAGAAAGACTATTTTTCTTTGTTCTTGAATAAAATGTGATATAATGAGTACAGGAGTGATGAGTAATGCGTATATATAATACTTTAACAAGAAAAGTTGAAAAGTTTATTCCAAATGAAGACAAGAAAGTAAAAATGTATACATGTGGACCTACAGTATATAACTATGCTCATATAGGAAACTTGCGAACATACATTTTTGAAGACATTTTAGAAAAAACTTTGACCTATTTAGGTTATGAAGTAAAAAGATGTATGAATATTACTGACGTGGGCCATTTAACAAGCGACTCAGACTCTGGTGAAGACAAGATGGTTAAAGGGGCCAAAAAAGAAAATAAAACGGTTTTAGAAATTGCTAAATATTATACAGAAGCCTTTAAAAAAGATACAGAAAAATTAAACATTAAATGGCCTGAAATTGTTTCTCTGGCAACACAAAATATTGACATGTATTTTAAGATTATTGAAAAATTATTAAAAAACGGTTATGCTTATGAAAGTGGGGGAAATATTTACTTTGATACCTCAAAATTAAAAGATTACTATCAATTAACCAATCATAAAATAGATGAAATGGTCGTCGGGGTAAGAGAAGGTGTAGAAATAGATCAAAACAAGAAAAATCAAGCGGACTTTGTATTATGGTTTACAAAATCAAAATTTGATGATCAAGAATTAAAATGGGAGAGTCCTTGGGGAGTTGGCTATCCTGGTTGGCATATAGAATGTTCTGGAATTAGTATAAAAAATCTAGGGGAATATTTAGATATTCACTGTGGAGGTGTTGATAACATCTTTCCACATCATACCAACGAGATTGCACAAAGCGAGGCTTACTTAGGCCATAAATGGTGTAACTACTGGGTTCATGGTGAACATTTAAATGATGAAACGGGTAAAATGAGTAAGAGCAAAGGTGAATTTTTAACTGTGTCATTATTAGAAGAAAAGGGCTTTGATCCGCTTGCGTATCGCTTTCTTTGCTTGAACAGCCATTACCGTAAGCAGCTAGTGTTTAGTTATGAAATTTTAGAAAACACAGCCAACAGCTATTTAAAACTAAAAAATAAAATAAGAAGTTTAAACAAAGACGGAACTATAGATAAAGAAGCATATCGTAAATATGACGAAGAATTTAAAGGCTTTATTGGAGATGATTTAAATACTGCCAATGCAATTACTTTAATGTATGATCTTTTAAAAAGTGACGTATCAGACAAAACAAAATATGAGCTGATAAAAAATTGGGATAAAGTTTTGTCACTAGATCTATGTAAAGAAAAAGAAATATCTCCTGAAATGATCAAATACATTGAAGAAAAAATAGCCGAAAGAAAAGTGGCTAAAGAAAATAAAGAGTATCAAAAAGCGGATCAAATCCGTTCTGAATTATTAGAAAAGGGTGTAATCCTAAAAGATACAAAAGATAAGACCACTTATGAACTCAAATAAGAAAAAGGAAAGACTTTTTCTTTTTTTGGTTTTCAAAAAAGAGGTATATTTATCTTAAAAAAGTAAAGTTTGATTACAAAGGATTTTTCAAAATATTTTCATTTGTTCATTTACAAGCGAGTCATTTTTTGCTATGATTATACTGAATCAGAATAAAAAGAATAAAAGAGAGGTTGATCTTTTATGGTAGAAAATGTAATTCAAAAAATAAATGTGTTGATGAGTATGGCCGGTTCAAATAATACAATCGACGCTTTGCAAGAGGAAGCCGAAGGAATAACGAAAGAACTGTTGCGCTTAGAAAAACAATTAGAACAATTAAAGTCTTCTATGGTAAATACAAAATACATGAAGGCAAGTGAACGTATTATTGATGAAAATATAAAAATTGGTTTAGAAAATAAAATTGCCAAATTTCAAGATCAATTATCTCTATGTATCGAAGAAATTACAAATGTAGCAAAAGAAGAGGAAGAATATCACGCCGTTGTTGAGAGTCTAGAAAATGACTTGAATTCATTAAAGAAATTTATTGAATCCTTAAATTTAAAGGCAAAAACAATTGGTACAAAAGACAAAGCTTCTTATAGTCTTTATCAAGATTTAATTGAAGATACCACAAATGAGATAGCACAGATCGAAAAAGAGTTAAAAGAAAAACAAAGTGCTTATGAACAGATAAAAAAGCGTTTGGAAAGTTATGGCGAACGCCGTGCTGATTTAGAAAGTAAAATTAAAGCGGAAAAATCCAAATTGGCTGAGACAAATGCATTTCTTGCTAATCCGGAAAATTACATGGATTATAAGGAAAAGCAAGAAGATGAAGAAAAGGTAGAAAGGCTTTCAAAAGAAATTGAAAGACTAGAAAGAAGAAAATTAGAAATCATAACGGATCCAATTTACATTGGCGAAGATGCTATAAAATTGGTGAAAAGTGAGGATAAAACTGGAGCTTTAGAAAAAATAAAAGAATTAGTAACGATAGTTGAGACAAAACCTTATATGAATTATAAATACAATGATCTTGTTGATTTACTCGAAGAGGCTAAAGCTAAAAGAGATGAATTTGCCTCTCAAATCGAAGGAAAAGAGTATTTAGCGCGTGATAATAATGTGGCCAAACAAAGACTAGACTATTTAAACAAAAAATACCAAAAATTGACGAAAACAAAAGAAACTTTAGAAGCAGAAATTAAAGAAATCGATACACAAGAAGTGAAAGATTTAATGTCTTCTGTAACTGAATTGCATCATTTTAAAGAAAAGCTCCATAAAGATATCGAGGAATATAAAAAAGTCATCGCTGAAAATGAAGACTATAAAACACCAAGAAAACAAGCTAATTTAAAATCAGCTTTTAAGCAAAAGTGTGAAGAATTAGCTTTCATAGATGATCTTTGGAAAAAGTATGAAAAAGAAATGGAAAATACCATTTCTAAATCAAAAGAATTAGAAGAAAAAGAATTAAGTAAACTTCTTGAAGAAATACGCAACATTGAAATAGAAAGAAAAACACTCCAAGATTTTCTTAAAGAAGAGAATAGTCCAATAGATATACTAGCTATGGAAAAAGACCGTGCAGAATTAAAACGGCTTTCAGATGAAGTCGAAAAAATTGTTAATCGTCAGAAATATAAAAAGATGCCAAGTGAAATTTATGATGAAATTGAGCTAGCCCTAAGATCTTCTGATGAAAACAAGCCAAAACTACGTCAAGAAAAAACAGATTATGTAAACATTGAAGACTATCGCATTGAAAATATTAATGATGCAGTTTTTAAAGAGGAAGAACCTCCTGTTGTCGACTTACCAACTCCAGAGCCACCTGTCTTAGAAGAACCACAAAAGTCAAGGGAAGAGGAATTAGTTTTTCCACCACGAAATTCAATAAATGAAGAGAATCAAGAAAAAAGTGCCCAACGTTTAAAAGTAATTAAAGTTGAGCCAATAGAAGAAGAAAAAAGTGTAGAAGAACTTCCAGAAGATTCTTACATGGTCAATGATTTAGAAGATACAAACTATATTAGCTTTAATGATTTATTGGAGGATACAAACGATGCAAATGAAAAGTAATACAATTATTACCTTGGAAAATGGTGAAAAATACATGGTATTAAATGAAGCCGTTTACGAACAAGAAAAATACTACTTAGTTATGGGAGTAGATCAAAATAAAGAAATCATTCAATCTAAAGTCGCAATTTTTAAAGAAGAGAAAGAAAATAATGAAACTTATGTAACAAAAGTAGAAGACTCAAATGAAATCGTTAAGCTAACTCAAGAATTTAAAGAGCAGGTGTAAAAGAACCATTAAAGTTCTTTTTTTTCTATACTTTTAAAAAAGGATATGGTATACTTAAGTAGTAATCATTACTAGTTAGGAGACAGATATGCGGAAGTCAGTTCAACGTGATCTAATAATGGATATCATCGCTAAGAGTAAAGAACATTATACATCTCATGAGATTTATGAAATTGCTCAAAAAAAGATACCCAATATTAGTTTGGGTACGATCTACCGCAATTTAAACCAATTAGTAGCAGAAGGATATATCACACGGTTAAAAACCAAAGATGGTTTAGACCGCTACGATAATAATATTCATAAACATCATCATTTTATATGTGATAAATGTTTAAAAATAATGGATATTGACGAAGAAATTCCTCTTGCGAAAAAAAGTTTTCCTGACGGTGATGTCGCTTACTATACCATCCAGTTTCATGGGTTATGTAAGCAATGTAAAGAAGGGAGTAAGAACAATGGAACTAAAAGGAAGTAAAACAGAAAAGAATTTAATGGCTGCCTTTGCTGGTGAAAGCCAAGCTCATACAAAATATGAGTATTATGCAAGCAAAGCAAAGAAAGACGGTTATGAACAAATCGCCGCAATTTTTGAAGAAACATCAAAAAACGAAAAAGAACATGCTAAACTATGGTTTAAATATTTACATGGTGGTGATATTCCAGACACAGTTACAAACTTAAAAGATGCTGCAAGTGGTGAAAACTATGAATGGACAGACATGTATAAAGAATTCGCTGAAGTAGCAAAAGAAGAAGGTTTTGATGAAATTGCTTACTTATTTGAAAGTGTTGGAGCAATTGAAAAACATCATGAAGAAAGATATTTAAAACTTGTTGGTAATATTGAAGACAATTTAGTATTCCAAAGAGGAGAAGATACAGTATGGATTTGCCGCAACTGTGGACACATCTACGTTGGTGCAACTGCTCCAAAAGTTTGTCCAGTATGTAAACATCCTCAAAGCTTCATGGAAATGAAAGCAGAAAATTATTAATAAAAAGAAAAGAAACAAATCTTTTCTTTTTTTGTGTTATAATATCTTTAGAATAGGAGTGAATACAAATGAGAGAAATATTAGATGGCAATACGGCTTGCTCTAAAATGGCTTATCTATTTAGTGAAGTGGCCAGTATCTATCCCATCACCCCATCTAGTCCTATGGCTAGCAATGTGGACCTATTAAGTAGTAAAGATAATTACAATTTATTTCATGACAAAGTAAAAGTAGTCGAGATGCAATCGGAAGCAGGTGCCGCAGGAGCAATGCACGGTGCTTTACTTGCTGGATCCTTAGCAACAACTTTTACAGCTAGTCAAGGACTGCTTTTGATGATACCCAATATGTATAAAATTGCTGGAGAAGGTTTGCCAGGCGTCATTCATGTGGCCTCAAGGACAGTGGCTACCCATGCTCTATCTATTTTTGGAGATCATTCAGATATCTATGCAACAAGACAAACAGGCTTTTGTATGCTTGCCAGCTCCAATCCTCAAGAAGCTTACCATATGGCTGCCATCGCTCACCTTTCAGCCATAAAAGCATCCTTACCTTTCTTACATTTCTTTGACGGCTTTCGGACAAGTCATGAATTAAATGTTGTGGAAGAATTAGAAAGTGGGCCATTATTAAGTTTAATCGACCAACAAAAACTAAAAGAATTTAAAAGTCGTTCTTTAAATATAGGAGAAAAAAAGCAATATGGTATGAGTGAAACCGAAGATATCTACTTTCAAAGTGTTGAAGCACGCAACGAATTTTATAATCAAGTTCCTGATATTGTAAATGATTACATGCAGAAAATAAATCTACTTGCGAATACCAATTATGCTCCTTTTATCTATCATGGGGATAAAGAAGCGGAAAATATTATTATTGCTATGGGCAGTATCTGTGATACTATTCGTCTAGTTGTGGATGAAGAAAATAAAAAAGGAAATAAAATTGGTATGATTACTGTTCATCTCTATCGGCCATTTAGTAAAGAGTATTTAAAAAAAGTGCTACCTAAAACAGTAAAGAATATAGCTGTATTAGATCGAACAAAAGAATCTGGTAGTATTGGAGAGCCATTATATTTAGATGTTTTAGCTGCCTTAAAAGATGAATCAGTAAATATTGTTGGTGGACGATTCGGACTTTCAAGTAAAAATACATCTCCTAAAGACATTAAAGCAGTATATGACATGTTAGAAACAAAACTGCAAAATAACTTTACAATCGGTATAACCGATGATTTAACCCATACAAGCTTAGAATCAAAGCCTTATGAAATTCCCCTTAAAGCCTACGAATTGCAAATTTATGGCTTTGGCTCAGATGGTATGGTTTCAGCTAGTAAAGACGTCATGCATATTCTGGGAGAAAAAAAATACGTCCAAGGCTACTTTGAATACGACTCAAAAAAATCTGGCGGTGTAACAATAAGTCATTTGCGGATTAGCAATGAAAAAATCACGGCACCGTATTATGTTACTAATTCGGATTTAACTGTGGTGACAAAAGATGCCTATTTTGAAAAATATGAAATGCTCGAAAAAGCAAAGCCAAATAGTATTCTGTTAATTAACACTGTGGATGAACAAAAATGTTTAGAAAAAATGAGCCGTCATGACTTAGAACTTATAGAGGAAAAACACTTAAGAGTACTTACAATTAATGCGGAAGATATAGCCTTAAAACATCATATACCAGGTAAGATCAGTAAGATTATGGAAATTATCATTTTAAGTATTTTAGGCGTCGAAAATCCAATCGATATTTTAAATAAATCCATCGAAAGTCAATTTAAAACAAAAGGAGATGACATTGTCAAAAATAACCAGGATGCTATTAAAGTTGCCTTAAATCAAGTTCGTAAATTAGTAGTTACAAATAAAGACCTTTCCAATACAGATCATATACCTAAAGGAATTATCGAAAAAATTAATGCTCGTCTTGGTGATACCTTAACTACAAGTGAACTAGTAGATTTTAGAAATGGTAAATTTCCAGGAGGATTGACCGCTAAAGAAAAAAGAAATACATCGAACTTAGTTTCAAAATGGATTCCCGAAAACTGCATTCAATGTGGTATGTGTTCCTTTGTTTGTCCCCATGCAGTTATAAGACCGTTTTTAGTTAAAGAAGATAAAGGTTTGGAAGCAATGGGAGCAAAAGAATACCATTATATTATTAGTGTTTCCGAAAGTGATTGCACGGGCTGTGGTTTATGTGTCAAAGTTTGTCCAGGTAAACTTGGAAAAAAGGCATTATATATGGGCAAATACGACGAAGAAAAAGCCAAAGAAGCTCTACCTTACTTTAATGAGTACAAAAATCCTAAAGTCTATCCAAAATTTAGTATTAAAGGAAGTCAATTAGAAAAGCCAAAATTTGAATTTTCAGGGGCTTGCGCTGGCTGCGGAGAAACTGCCTATATAAAATTATTAACTCAATTATATGGTAATGAAATTGTCATTGCGAACGCGACCGGATGTTCTTCTATCTACGGTGGTAGTGCGCCATCGACACCATACAGTCTTCCTTGGGCAAACAGTCTATTTGAAGATAATGCAGAATTTGCTTACGGTATGCATTTATCTTATCAAACAAAGAAAAAGCGTATCATTTCAATTATGGAACAAAGTAAAGAATCTGTTACAGAAAAAGTAAAAGCTCTTTATGAAGAATATTTTCATAATTCAAACAATTTTGAGATTACTTCGAAAATTAAAGAAGAATTAAAAAAAGAAGAAATTCCAAAAGAACTAGAAGAATTGTTGGATTACATTCCGTCTAGAACCGTCGTGGCTATTGGTGGAGACGGTTGGGCTTACGATATTGGCTTTGGTGGCATCGATCATGTTTTATCAAGTGAAGAAAATATAAAGGTTCTCGTTTTAGACACCGAGGTTTATTCAAATACCGGTGGTCAAATGAGTAAATCAAGTCATATTGGAGCCGTTGCAGAATTTGCAGATATGGGCAAGAAAACCCATAAAAAAGATTTGTTCCGTATTGCCATGAGCTATCCAAATTGTTATGTAGCCTCTGTATCATTAGGGGCTAACATGATGCAGACTTTAAAAGTAATGAAAGAAGCTTTTGAACACCAAGGACCAAGTCTTATTATTGCATATTCTCCTTGTATTGAGCATGGTATCAAAGGTGGTATGAATTGTAGTTTAGAAGAAGGAAAACTAGCTGTCGAAGTAGGATATGTGTTGTTAATGCGTTATAAACCTGAAGAAGAAAAATTATATATAGATTCTAAAACACCAAATTTCGAAGATTATCATAAATTCTTAGAACGAGAAGTTCGTTATCGTGCCTTAATGATTAAAGATAAAGAGCTTTCAAACGTGTTATTGGAAGAAAATAAAATGGCTGCTATAAAACGATATAATTATTATAAAAATTTGATGGAAGAAGAATAAAAAACCTTCTTCTTTTTCTTAGCTTTTGATATAATGGGAGCAATAACTACAAATGGAGGTTGTAAATGGAATTAACAGAGAAAGCAAAATATTTTGCAATTAATGCCCACAAAGGACAAGTAAGAAAAAGTGAGCCAGATAAACCAATGATTATTCATCCAATCAGTGTTGGCGAACTATTAAAAGAATACGGATGTGATTCACAAGTTATTGCCGCGGGCTTTCTACACGATGTGGTTGAAGATACAAGTTATACACTGGAAGATATTCAAAAGGAATTTGGAACCGATATAGCAAGTTTAGTTCAAGGTGCAAGCGAACCCGATAAGTCTTTATCATGGGAAGAAAGAAAAGCCCATACAATTGCTGAAACAAGAAAATTACCATTAAGAAATAAATTGGTAATATGTGCTGATAAAATAAATAATTTAGAAGATTTACTCTTGAAATTTCAAAAAAGTGGTGTCAGGGATTTCTCTGCCTTTAAAAGAGGCGAACAGTCGCAAAAATGGTATTATCAAGGAGTATATGAAGCCTTAATTTTTCAGGAAGATCCCAATCTTCCCCTTTTCAAAAGATTAAAAGATGCAATCGAAAATTTTTTTGATTATCAAGAAGATCTTTACTTAAAAGATACAATATTTGTTGGTCACAATGAGTACTACGAAAGACTAAAGAGATTACATGCCCAAAAAATAGAATTACAAAGATTAAAAGCCTTAAATATTTTTCAAAAACCGTTTGTAATTGAATTTACAGGAACACCACATACAGGTATAACAACAATAATCTCAAATCTATATGATTTTTTTAAAAAAGGAGGATTCTCCGTATCCGTCATCGAAGAATTTACATCCTCATCTTACTATAAAGAAACTTTTCAAAAAAAGTATGGTCATCTAAGTAAAGGAGGGTTTAACTTAGCCATAATGGAACGCGTATATAACCAACTCATGGAAGCTTTGAAAATGGAAAAAGACATTATCTTAATCGACAGATCAATAAACGATCGTCAAATTTGGAATTACCGTTGTTATCAAAAAGATTACCTCTCAGAGTCACAGTACAATGAGTATAAATCCTTGTATGGTCATATTTCTCATGAGTTCATTGACTTTTTAGTGATTACTTATGCTGATGCCCTAACTGCCGTAAAAAGAGAATACGTAAATTCCTTAGCGCTAGAAAAAAGAAGTTTTATCAACGAGCAAAATATTGAGCAATACAATAATGCTCTAAGAGAACTAAGAGCATTTTTAGAAACAACCGCCCAAGATTTCGTATTCTTAGATACAAACTCTATGGACATTAATAATACTTCAGTTGAAGTTGCTTTTCATGTCCTGCCATTGATCCGTAAAAGATACATCAAAAATTTCGAAGAAAGATACCATTTAAAATAAGTCAAAGTAAAAAGGATGAATAAATATGAAAAAAATAGTTTTATGTTTTCTTTTAATGTTTTTGGGTATTGAAATGACGCAAGCGGAAACCTTAAAAGAAGCATGTGAAAAAGAAAATCTAGAATGTAACTATGTAGAAAAAATAAATCGTGATACTTTGCCGACTGTTTATCTCTTTCGCGGTACAGGCTGCAAATATTGTAAAGAATTAATAACATACTTATCCACTTTAATGACAGAAGGTTATAATGAAAAAGTTAACATAGTAAGTTATGAAGTAAAAGAAAATCCAGAAAATTTTGCTATTTATCAACAAGTCGCGGCAAAATTTCAAGATGAAGCCAATGGTTATCCATACTTAGTTATTGGAAACTTTGTTTTTAAAGGTTACCATGAAAGGGATAATAAAAATATTAAACGGGCGTTAAACAAATTAGCTACCGAAAAAAAACCTTACGATGTTTTAAAAGAAGTTCAAAGCGGTAACCTTAATATGGTTAAGAAAAAAGAATTTATATCCTGGTTAGGAGTACTAATGTCTATATCATTCGCGGTTGCTTTAGGCTTTATATTCCTCACTGTTATGCACTTTTTTAAACAAAAGAAAAACTTGCAAAGCAAATAAACACGTGCTACAATACATTTATGAAGCGAAGAACATGACTAAGTAGTTTCTTTATTACCTCGATAGAGAAAAAGCATCATAGGCTGAAAGTGCTTTTGAGAAAATAAAGAAATGAATTTCATTATGGGAGCTTTAATCGTATTTCTGCGTTAAAGAAAGAAAGTGTATAGTTAAAACTATAAAATAAGGTGGTACCACGGGTGATCTCGTCCTTATGTTTATAGTTTTTTTGTTTTTTTAAGGAGGTATGGTAGATGACGACTAAATACATTTTTGACTTAGATGAAACAATAACCAAAACCAATTATCAATATGAGGAAGTTTTTTTTAAGAGTCATATGGGTGAAGATGCCAAATCTTTTTTGCCTCGTAAATATGAACTATTAATGAGTTATGAAAAGTTATATAAAAAATACGACGTGAAAAACTTAAGTGACCATTTTGCCAATTATGGATTCAACATTCCACCGTATGTGATTGAAGAATGGACGGATTTTAAAGGAAACGTTGAAGCAATTCCAGAAATGGCAAGTCTTATCGTTTGGCTTGCCGATCAAAACAAAAAATTAATTTTATTAAGCAACTGGTTTACAAAAGCCCAAAAAGAAAAATTGCATAGAGTTGGTTTGCTCTCCTACTTTGATACCATTATTGGAGGCGATTATGCTTTAAAGCCCAATCCAGAAAGTTTTGAGTTAGCCATTGGGCAAACCCCTATAGAAGATTGCATCATGATTGGAGACGATTATGAAAAGGATTTTTTGGGAGCTATTCAAATGGGCTTATCTGCGTATCACGTTACAGACAAAAATAGAAATGAAATAATTAGAAAGTTGAGGTTAAAATAAAATGGAAGAAACAAAAAAACAATTCGAACAAGAAATCACTTTAGTTAAAAACTTAACAGATTTAAACGAATTAAAAGTAAAATATTTAGGTAAAAAGGGTATTATTACCGAATTAAATAGTAAAATCAAAGAAATACCCAATGAAGAAAAAAAAGAATACGGCCAAAAAATAAATGCTTTAAAAAATGCTTTTCAAACTTTATATGACGAAAAGAAAAGCGCTTTTGAACAAGATTTATTAGATAAAAAGTTACAAGAAGAAGCCATTGACATAAGCTTACCGTCAACAAAAATTGTTATGGGAAGTCCGAATATTTTAGAAAAGCTTATTGAAGAAATCGAAAGTCTTTTTATGAGTATGGGATATGATGTTGTAGATGGTCCAGAAATTGAAGAGGATCGCTACAACTTCGAACTATTAAACATTCCTAAAGGCCATCCTGCTCGGGATGCTCAAGATACATTCTATCTTAAAGATGATGAAATCTTGCTTCGGAGTCAAACGTCTCCAGTACAAATTCGTTCGATGATGGCAAACAAAGGGGAAAAAGCAGTGCGGATGATTTGTCCAGGTAAAACTTATCGGCGAGACGATGATGATGCAACGCATTCCCATCAATTCATGCAGATTGAAGGCTTATTAGTAGACAAAAACATCCATTTAACCGATTTAAAAGGAACCTTTGATGTTGTTGCGAAAAGATTATTTGGAAAAGACACCAATGTTCGTCTTCGTCCAAGTTATTATCAATTTACTGAACCATCTGTGGAATTGGATATCAGTTGCTTCAATTGTAAAGGAAAAGGTTGTTCCATCTGCAAAAATAGTGGTTGGATCACAGTGGCTGGAGCTGGAATGGTTCATCCAAATGTCTTGAGAAACTGCGGTTATGATCCCTCTATTTGGAGTGGCTTTGCCTTTGGCTTTGGTGCAGAACGTCTAGCCATGTTAAAATATGGCATTAAAGATATTCGTACCTTTTACATGACCGATTTACGTGAAGTAAAAACATTTGATAGAAAGGAAGCAAAAAATGATTAGTTTAGAATGGGTTAGTGATTATATAGATATTGCCGGTTTAGACCCAAAAGAATTAGCCCAAAAAATTACTGAAGCTGGAATAAACATTGAAAAAGTAATTAGCAATCATATCGACAACTTAGTCATTGGTAAAGTTTTAGAATGCACTTCTCATCCCGACAGTGACCATTTGCATGTATGTAAAGTTGATATTAAAAGTGAAGTAAAACAAATTGTTTGTGGGGCTTCAAACGTAAAAGAAGGCTTAACCGTAATCGTCGCGCTACCTGGTGCAATTTTACCAGGTAATGTTGAAATCAAAAAAAGTAAAATTCGTGGTATAGAATCAGATGGTATGATTTGTGCCTTGTTTGAACTAGGCTTAGAAGAGAAAACAGAAGAAAATTACAACAAAGGAATTTATGAATGTGATCCAAATTTACCTATTGGCGAAGATGCCTTAAAAGCCTTGCATTTAGACTCTACTTTATACGAACTAGATATTCATAAACACCGTAACAACGACTGTTATTATCACATTGGCTTTGCTTATGAAATCGCTGCGATTTTAAATAAAAAAGTAACTTTACCGGAATTAAAGTTTAAAACAATTGAAGAAAACATCGCAGACAATTTCTCTTTAAAAGTAGAAACAAAAAAATGCCCATACTATTTAGCAAGAATGGTTAAAGATGTTGAGATAAAAGAATCACCAAAATTTATCCAAAAACGTTTAATCGAGTCAGGTATGCGTCCAATCAATAATGTTGTCGATATTTCAAATTACGTTATGCTTGAATTCGGTCAACCTCTCCATTTCTTTGATAAAGATAAATTAGGCAATAAGATCATTGTTCGTGATGCTAAAGAAAATGAAACTATTACGACCTTAGATCATAAAGATAGAATACTTACAAGTTCGGATATAGTAATTACCGATGGTCATCATCCTGTTTGTATTGCCGGCGTAATGGGCGGCTTAAATACCGATGTTGATGAAAAGACCAAAAATATTTTAATTGAAAGTGCGATCTTTGATTCTGTAAGTATTAGAAACACTTCCAATCGTTTAAATCTTCGTAGTGAAGCTTCTATTCGATACGGTAAAGGCTTATCTTATGAATATACCAATATGGCAATCGATAGAGCTTGCTATCTACTAGAAAAGTATGCCAACGCTAAAATATTATCCGGAACAGTAAAGCATGATGAAATCGACAAAACACCAAAAACCGTAACTTTTAAAGCCGAAGAAGTAAATAATTTACTAGGAATTACCATTGATACAAAAGATATGGAAGTAGAATTAAACCGTCTTGATTTCCCATATACTCTAGAAGAAGATACCTTTACAGTAACAATTCCATCACGACGTTTAGATATCGATCCAAATGTCAATGATATAGCCGAAGAAATTGGCAGATTATATGGCTACCATAACTTAACATCAACCTTACCAAATGTTCCAATCAAAAAAGGAGAATATATAGGTGATGTTGCTTATCGTAAATTTTTATCCAAAAGACTACGTGCTCATGGTTTAAACGAGACAAAAACCTATACCTTAGTCTCTCCAGAAATGGCTGCTAAATTTACTTATGATCAAAAAGAACATGCCGTCTTACCAAACCCAATGAGTGTGGATAAGTCTGTAGTAAGAACAACCTTAATTCCGTCTTTATTAAATGTTTATCAATACAATAAAGCACGTAAAGTAGAAAATATTTTCCTTTACGAAATCAGTAAAGTTTATGATAAAAACTATGAAGAAGAGTCCAAAGTGACTGGGTTACTAAAAGGGGACTTTGTCACAAGCTCATGGAAACAAGAAAAAGTAAAAGTGGATTTCTACATTGTAAAAGGAATTGTTGAAGACCTATTAGATAGCCTGGGCTTTCATAATCGTTATAGCTTTGAAAAATCTAAGGAAAAAGATCTTCATCCAGGTATCTCTGCAACGATTTTATTAGATCGTAAACCGATTGGTATTCTTGGCAGGGTTCATCCAACACTTATAAAAGATGAAGTATATATTTTTGAATTATCCTTAAATGCCTTAATGAGTCCAGTAAAGCCAATTAAATATAAAGAAGCTCCAAAATATCCAAGTATAGAAAAAGATGTAGCTTTTGTAGTAAAAAAGGAAATATCTGCTTCAGACATTATGGCGATTATCAAGAAAAAAGGTGGTCGCTTACTCGAAAATGTCACGGTTTTTGATGTCTATACAGGTGACCATGTTAAAGAAGATGAAAAGTCTTTAGCCTTTAAACTAACTTTTATGGATCCGAATCGTACACTAACTGATGAAGAAGTTATGTCGATATTCCATACGATTATTGATGGTGTAACTAAAGAGTTACAAGCAACATTAAGAGATTTTTAACTTGAAAAGCATCTTTGAAAAGGTGCTTTTTGCATGCTTAAAACATAAACTATACTGGTGATAAAATGCATAAAACGTCCATAATTATTTTAACGTACAATAACTTAAAATACACCAAAGAATGTCTAGAAAGTATTCAAAAATACACTGAAGATGGTTCTTATGAACTGATTATTGTTGATAATCATTCGACAGATCAAACCGTCGATTGGTTAAAAAAGCAAAAAGATTTAAAAGTGATTTACAATAAAGAAAATGTTGGTTTTCCTAAAGGCTGCAATCAAGGTATAGCTATAGCTGATCCTTACAATGATATTTTACTTTTAAACAATGATACCATTGTAACCACAAATTGGCTAAAAAATTTACAGACTTGCCTTTATAGTGATCCTACCATCGGGGCAGTAGGTCCAACTTGTAATCAAAACGAAAATCTTCAAGGCGCTAAATTTACTTATGAAACTTTTCCAGAAATGCAAGAAAAAGCCTTAAGAAATAATATCTCAGATCCAAACAGATGGGAAGAAAAAGTATTTCTAATCGGTTTTTGCCTTTTAATAAAAAGAGAAGTTATCAACAAAATTAAGACTTTAGACGAAGCTTATACCCCTGGATATATCGAAGACAATGATCTTTGTTTGCGCATATTAAATGAAAATTACCGTTTAATGTTATGTCATGATGTCTTTATTCATCACTATTTAGGAACCTCATTCCGTAAAAATTTAAATACCTTTTATCCAATACTAAACAAAAATCGTGACTACTTCTTAAAAAAATGGGGTTTTTCTTCCTTTGTCTTTGATGAAATAAAAGATGCTTCACTAAAAATATTAGAACCCTCAAATTATTTATTAGATTGGCAATGTGGGTTAGGCGCGAATGCTTTAAAAATAAAATATCTTTTTAAGAATATTCAAATCGACGGCGTTGAAGCAAATGAGTCAAAAGCCTATTTTGCCCAAAAATTTATTCCTGTTCTTAAAGAAAAGGAACTTCCTTTAGACACATATGATGTGATTTTAATTGGTCAAATTTTAGAGGAAATACCAAATCCACAAGAATTTCTAACCCAAATAAGTGCTTATCTTAAAGAAGGTGGTATGATCATTGGTGAAATTGAAAATGCGTCCAGTGTTAAAAATATTGAAAAGTTGCTAAAAGGCGAAGCATATCAAAATAAAAATCATTTCACCATTGAAGATATAGAAAATCTTTTTGAAAAGTCAGGCTATACCCAAAATTATATCTTTTCCTGGTATATCACGCCAAATGAAGAAGAACAAAAACTTATAGATAAATTAAATGAAATAAAACCTAAAAATTATCAAGTTACTTACTATTCCTTTCGGTTTCAGAAGTGACTTTTTTTTCGTGCAAAATTTGTCGACTACTTTTTCTTTTGAAAAGAAGGAATCAAAAAAAAGAACCGGTATATAAAAGTAGGAGATGAAAAAAATGAAAAAGATATTACTGCTGTTCATTGTTTTAGTAGCAGCAAACTTTGTAAATGTCAAAGCCGCGACATTTACCTCAAAATTTATTGGCACATACCATTATGTAGATCAAAATGGAAAATGGGGCGATTTCGAAATGTTCTATCGTACCGATAACCATCGTGTGGCTTATTGCATTGAACCAGGTACCTCCTTATCTTCCGAAGAATATATCGAATATGGGAATATTACGACCGCCGAGATGGCTAGTCACCTAAAAATAAGCGAAGATCTCTTGCGAACGATTGCTAAGTATGCTTTCTATGGATATAGCTATAAGGGACATTATGATAATGAATGGCTAATTGCAACCCAAGTGAAAATTTGGAGTTTAGTTGGACGTGAAGTGCAATTTACAAGTCAAAATAATCCAAGTAATCCATGGGCTTATGTAATAGATATGCCATCCGCAATTAAAGAAAAAATCGATGAATTAGAAAGGTTAGTTAAAGAATATCCAGATGTACCACAAATAAAAAACAAACATTATGAACTATCCGTTGGAGAAACCCTAAAATTACAAGACCCAGCTTTAATTAATTATAAGTTAATCTCTTCATCGGATGAAGTAAAACTAGAAGCAGATACTTTAACTATCACCCCAACAAAAGAAACAGAATATACCGAAATCAATTTGGAGCTAACGTCAAAAATATTTTGGCCTAGAGATATGGTTGTCTACTATCATAGTACTGGACAAGATTTGTTACAACCCGGTCGTGTCGATTACGCAATTAAATTATCTTACGAAGCTACTTCGGGTCAAGTAAAACTAATTAAGTATGATGAAGACACAAAAGAATGTCGATCAAGTGGAAAAGCCACTCTAGAAAAAGCCATTTATGGTATTTATAAAGAAGATGGTAGTCTCGTTGAAACATTGACGATCAAAAATTGTGAAGCTACATCTGGAAATCTCCCATTAGGTAATTATTATTTAAAAGAAATCGAGAGTCCTTATGGTTATGAACTCGATCCAAAAACTTACCCTTTTACCTTGACTAAAGATCAAAAACTAGTAACCCTAACAACTTACGATAAACAAAAAGAAGTAGAGTTAAATGTAAATAAACAATATTTAGAAGATAAAGATCTTCCATTACCTGAAGAAGGAGCTATATTTCATGTTGTAAGTAAAACAACTCAAGAAGTAGTGGCTATTCTAAAAACAGATAAAGATGGTAATGCTCAAGTAAATTTGCCTTATGATGAATATGAATTGATCCAAATAAGTGGTAAAGAAAACTATATTTTATCAGAAACGCAAGCATTTATTTTAGATGAGAATACAGAAAATACAATAAAAATAAATTTAGTCAATGAGCCATACACGAAAAAAATAAAACTAATAAAAAAAGATGCTGCAACAGGTAAGCGAATTTATTTAGCCAATATCGAATTTAAGATTTATGATGTTGAGCGCAAAAAATACGTTTGTGAAAATGAAAGTTGCACCTTTAAAACCAATGAATTTGGTGAATTTACAACCGATGAATTATATCCATCAACTTACATCATTGAAGAAGTAAAAAAGAAAATAGATGGTTATCTATGGAACGAAGAAAAAATTAAAATAACGATAAATCAAAAGAGTGAAGATATTGTGCTTGTTGAATTTACCAATAAACCTGTTAAGGGTGAGTTGATTATCTATAAAGCCAATGAAGATCATTTGACTTTAGAAGGAGTAGAATTTGAGCTCTATGCTAAAGAAGCAATCTATGATAGTGAGCATAAACTTATTTATGCTAAAGATGAGTTGATTAAGAAATCAAAAACAGATGAGTTTGGTAAAATTGTGTTCGAAAATTTACCCTTAGGAAAATATTATATTAAAGAAAAAAATACCTTAGATGGTTACCAATTAGATATTAATGCTATTGATATGGAGTTGTTTTACATGGATGAAGAAACGGAAATGGTTTCCAATGAAATTCTTTTGATCAATTATAAGATTCCTCAAACCTATCAAAATGGATTTGCCATAATGCCAACAATCCCAATCGCGTGTTGGTTAGGAGAAAAAGAAAATGAAAAAAATAATAGTCATACTGTTCATACTTGTAACTAGTATGCTTTTTCTCGTTTCTTACGAAAAAAAGGAAAATTATGAAAAAATAAATGATCAAAAAGTAGAAGCTTTTTTTAATCAAGTTCAAGAAGAAAATATAAATAGAATTTATAAGGAAGAAAACTATATTGGAGTACTAGAAATCCCAAAATTAAATTTAAAAAGAGGTTTTTATACTTATGAATCTAAAGAAAATACTGTCGAAAAAAACATCGAACTAATATCAAAAAACTGTTATCCAAATCAAGATTGTCCATTCATTTTAGCCAGCCATTCAGGTAGTAGCAGTATTGCTTTTTTTAAGAATTTAGATCAATTAACGATAGAAGATAAAGCAATCATACATTATTTAAATGAAAGTTATGAATATCAATTAACTCAAATCATTCATGAACCCAAAACAGGTACGATTAGTATTCTTGACACTAATAAATCTCAATTAATATTAACTACATGCAATAAAAAGATAAGCACAGTGCAAGACATCTACATTTTTATAAAAATATAATCTATTTATTGAGCATTCTTCTTGCTAAAATCGGTTACATATGTTACCACGAATTAAAAAAAGAGTGATTTAACGAAGTATAAATTAAATGGAGGAAAAATAATGAATGCATCACAGATAAAGCTACTAGCAAAAATGAAAAAACTTATTACAATAAATAAGAGAAAATTTGCTGTAAGAAAAGACAAAGACTATGTAGAAGAATTATTAGAACTTGGCATAACGGAAACAGAAACTTGGGGGTATATACTTAGTTTAAATGCAAATTTCTATTATACTGATCCTAAGCCATATTTATGTAAAATCACCGGATAGCCTAGTATTTAAAAGAAAAATAAATAATATTATGACATATATAAAATTAAAAATAGAAACAAAAGAAGAAGAAGAAATTGTCGATTGTCTATCTTTCCATAAGATTATTAGATGGGATGTGAAAAAATGAAATGTGATAATTGCAATTGTCAAGTATATTATATAAAAGAGCATAAACACACTTATAAGATAAAAGGAAAATAAATCACCTTTGTCTCTCCACGAAAATTCTGTAAAAATTGCCATCAATTGGTATATGATGCTAAATTAGATAACAAAGCAGGATGTAAAGCAATAGAGGAATATAATTTGAAATACGTTATTAATAAAGAAGAAATAATCAAACTAAGAAAAAGCCATCATCTATCACAAGAATTATTTGCTAAAATCATTGGCTGTGCCAAAAAAACATTAATCAGTTATGAAAAAGGAACCTCAATACCTAATGATATTTACACTATCGTTTTAAATAGTTTGTTAAATAAACCAGATACACTGATAACTTTAATTGAGTCCAACAAAAATCATTTTACCACGAAAGAATATCGTAAAATAAAAGAACAAATAAATAAAAGTAATGTGATAAGTGACAAGGAAGTAGAGAAAAAAACATACTTACAGAATTCAATGGCTATACAGAATTGAATAACAACAAAATAGTAAATATGATTCTAATTTTATCGAGTGATGGTGTATTAAAAACGAAATTATTAAAAGAAATGTTTTATGCTGATTTTTATACTATAAAAATTTTGGGGCATCAATTACCGGTTTAGAATATGCAAAACTAGATTATGGACCGGTACCAAATTGTTATGAGAAAATATTAGATTATTGTATAGAAAAACATTTGATTCAATATCAAGTAGAATATGAAAAAGATTATGAATGTCATAAAATCAAACAAATTGCCAAAAATGACATTGCAATTTTTAATAAAGATGAATTAAATACGATAACTAAAGTAAAAAGATATTTTCAGGATTATAAATCAAAAGATATAGTGGATTTTTCCCATAAAGAAAAAGGTTTTATAGAAACTGAATTTTATAAAAATATAAGTTACGATTATGCATTTAACATAAATTTGGTATAAAAAAGAATAGATTCAAAAAATCTATTTCCTTTTTTTATTGAATAATAATTCAAAATCTTGAATGTCTTGTTCCATAACTTTAAAACCGTCATCAATAATCTTTGAATTTGTAAAATCGATATGAAGCATTTTTAATAGATCAAGTGAATATAAACTGCTTCCCGCAGATAAGAATTCAAAATATTCTGCTTGGGATAATTTTTTCTGATCTAATGAGTGAACCACAAAGCTAGCAATAAGTAATCCAGTTGCATATTTATAAGGATAATAACTCCAACGATATAATTTCCCAAGCCTTGTCCATTCTATTTGAGCTAAATCATCATAAACTATTTGAGGTCCGTAATATTTTTTTAAAAGTTGAAAATAAGTACTCGCTAAAATTTCTGGTGTAATATCTTGTTTTGTTTTTAAAGAATATAACTTATTTTCAAATTCAGTATACATAGTTTGTTTGAAAACTGAAGTGACAAAATTTTCAATTTCCTTACTTAAATAAAATTGTTTTTCTTCTAAAGAATTTGCGTGGGCATATAGATATTGATTGAGTAAAATTTCATTGACTATAGATGCCGTTTCCCCAACAAAAACAGTACTATCCACATATGGAAAAGCCTGTTTTTTAGAAGACAAATAATAATTGACAATGTGACCGAGTTCATGAATCAAATTCTTTAAGTCGTTATAAGAACCTTTAAAATTTAAAAAAGAATAAGACCACCAGGAAAAAGTAATAGATTGATGTTTCTTGTCATCAGGCATTGCATCTATATGACCATGAAGCAACAATAAAACAACATCTAAATATTCTTGTCCAAGAGGTTTTAAAGCCTCTAAAATAATTGTAATTGCCTCATCTAAAGTATAAGTGATTTTTTCTTTTTGATCTAAAGGTACACCCAAATCATAAAGATGAGGATCATCAATCTGCAGAAAAGAGGCCTTTAAATTTAAATATTTTTGCATAAGAGGCAAATGATGTGTAACTGCTTGAATTAATACTTCAATAATTTTCGAATCAAGATTTTCTTCAAACAATTCTTTTTCCAAAACAGAAGAATAACTTTCCAGTTTAGCATTTAAAATTCTATAATGAAATAGAGAATTTAAAATGTGAGCAAAATCATCTTCTTGTTTTTGAAAAGCCTGATTTAAACTTAAATAAGTTTTTCTTCTTGTTTCCCGGTCCCGAGACATCAAGTACTTATTCACATTAGAAGCGGAAAGTTCAACCTGCTTATCATCAATTTCAATCGTTCCATAGGAAAGGTCACGAAGTAAAACATTATACGAATTGCCTTCTTCTTGTATTCGATTTGTATAATCGGCAATTTTAGCAGCTGCTAAAGAATCTGGTACATGTTTTTGCTTTCGAAACAAATTTTTAACAACTAAAGAATAAGTTGCCAATTTGGCATTTTCGTTAAAAAATTGCTCAACTTTAGCTGAGCCCAATTCAATAATTTTTTGATCAACAAAACTTAAATCCAAATTGGTCTGATTAACCAAATTTTCAGCTCCTTTTTTCATTTGAATACATTCTTCAGAGTGAATATCTTTATAATATCTTAAAGAACCATATACTAAAATCGTATTAGCTCTTTGTTTAATAGTCCAATACTGCTCTAAAAGAGCATAAAGACTCTGGGCATCAAGAGATTGATCTTTATAGTCTAAAAAAATTTGTGTGCATTTTTTAACCTTTTCAATTTCTTGATAAAATTCAGTTGTATTAGAAAATAAATCTTTTAAATCCCATTTTAATTCCATTTATACTTCACCTTTCAAATCTTTTAGAATTTGTTGAAAATTATTATAGGCATCTTGATAGTCTAAGCCATTACTTTTTTTAAAACAATAGCCTAACAAATATTCTCTTAAAAGATAAAGAGAATAAATCACATTGTTATCAACATTTTTAAACATTTGAAAGACAGGAATATTTTTGTGTTGCATTATTTTAGCATACTCATATAAAGAATCGCCAACTAAAAAATCATCAAAGTCGATCAAATAAACTATTTTTTTCTTAAAATCAACACACACATTATCAGGATTAATATCGCCATGTAAGTAATTTAAAGGAACATTAGTAAAATAAGTCTTATTTTTTTCTAAAAGTGTAAAAATAAAATCATAATCCTCTGTGGTCAAATCATCTTGCTCTAAAGCATAATCTGCATAGGCCTTCATATAAGAAAAAATAAAATCATACCAATTCTTATTGTGAAACCGAGTTGAAAAATTAATAAAAGAACTTTTATGCGAATGTATCTCATTTAATATGTTTTTTAAAGCTTGAAAAACCCATTGCTGTTCTTCAGAATCTAACTGACATTTAGACAAAGGAATTCCTTCACCATTATCATAATATACCAATAATAAATAAGAATCATTTTCATTAATATAAATAACTTGAGCTAAATTCCTATAATAATCCCCAAGAAGTTCTAAACGTTTTTTATATTTGCTCAAATTCTTCTCACCAAGGATTAAAAGATACTTTTGGTTTTCCATTTCTAATAAAAACTTTGTATTTTTATTCCAATTTTGAATAGGTAAAATTTTAAAATGTTTATTTTTAAAAAAGTCATCCTTCTGAAGTAAAGCTTGAATATCGGTAATTTTTTGGTTCGTAATAAAGCGTAGAATTAAAAATTTATAAATAAAATCAGCAAAATGGTTTTCAGCGTCACTAGCCATAAGTGCTGCAATGGTAGGATAAAGCTGTTTGGAATTATTGAGATAGGCCGACTCAATTTTTTCGTTAAAGTAATCATGAGAAACAGAAATCACTTTCTTGTTTTTAAAGATTCTTAATTCTCCATTTTCCAGGCAGAGTCTTTCCCATTCTTGAATATATTCATTTCTGTCTATAGCAGATAAAATCTTTTCATATTTAAGCAATTCTGAAACTTCGTTGTATGTAGCAGCGCTTAAAGAAAACAAATCAGGTGTATAGTCATCGACAAATACAACGGAAATATCTTCTCCTTTAAAATAAGTACAAATATACAAAAAAGATAAATACTCGTGAATATCACTATGACTTGTCCAAATCCGTATTTTCTTTGTAGAAGGTATAGGAATATCAATAGAAATATTTTGAATATCTCCCATTGTAAAATCGTGGTCAAAACAATAAAAAGAATTTGCTTTTAAAGCACTTTTAAACAAAGGCGCATAGCAAGCATCACTAAAATACACTTCTACTTGTAAACTATCTGTTTTATGAACTTTTGGAATATAAGTTAACAATCAAATCACTTCCTTAATTAAGTATAGTATAATTCAATCACCAAAGGAATTTCAACTCAAAACAATTAAGAGGAAGGATCAAGTAATATTTTGTTTAAAAAAAGTGCTTTAAAATAATAAAAAAATTCAATCGTTTCTGATTGACTTCTATATTAAAGTTCAAATAGTTTGAACAAATTTTAAAATTGGTATCCTAAATGAGCTTATCTCGAACCAATATATTATTTTAAAATATAATATGTATTTTTACCGTTTCCTTTTTTACAATAATATTTGCTTTGATCTAGCAGATGAAATATCAAACAAAACGTCGACGACCTTTCTTGTTGCTGATGCTGATACATTACTCCGTCTAACAAATACACCAGATGGCTTTAGGCCCTTATCAGCTAAATAATAGGGCTTATTAGAGCCACTCATTAAAATAATTCTTCCTTATTAATATTAATAGTTATCTAATTTTGCATAATTTTTTTACGTAATTATATAATCCACTATTTTGAGAAAAGTCAGCTTTAGTGTAAAAATCAACGACATCTTTTTCTTTAATAGACTGCATATCTTTACTATTTAAATTTTTATATACAAAAATTGAAGTACCACCATGCTCTTTGATATATTTCATTGCATAATAGTCTGTGAATCCATCTCCAATATATATAATATTAGAACAATCCTCATTATCAATTCCATTTTTTTTCAAAATTTCTTTTATTGCAATAACTTTATTTTTATCGCTCATTAAAAATTCAAAACCATTAGCTTCATAATCTTGATTATAAGTAAAAATAGTTGCATAAATTTCTTTAAAATATGACGAAATTGAAATTTTTTCTAAAAAGACTTTTACTCCTGAACTTAATAAATAATTACTAATATTATTTTGGTACAGCATATTTAAAAATTCTATTACACCATTATTATAATCGACATTATCATAACCTAAAGAAAAATTTTCATCTGTCAATTTGAAACCTGCGTTTTTAATTATTTCAAAATATGTATCATACATAGCTCGATATAAATCAATATTCTCAACTTTAGACCTTTTTTGCGCTAATTCTAAAAACTGAGGACTGTGGGCTCCATCTTTCATACCACTTTTTTCTAAAATTTCAAACTTAGGTAGTGAATATGGGGTTAATGTTCCATCAAAGTCATAAATAATAATTTCTTTCACTTAAATCCCTCCCTTAAATTTATTTGAATTTTTATTACTTTGCTTTTGTAATTTCTATTTAATTATATCAGATATCTTCATTATATTCTATCTGTTCATATCAAAATCATCATTATCTTTTGAATAATTGCCATATTGAATATATTCAATATCTTCATTTCTACCTTCTAATTTTTCTAATAATTCCATATTTGTTTCGTAAATTTTATTAAACGATTCCTTACAGTATATTCGCATAGTATCTTGAATTTCGTGTAACGATTCTTTGATGAACATTTGGCTCATAATTAAATGCTAGATAAGTAGTTCCATTTATAATAATTCTATGAGGTTCTACATAGGTGAGATTTGTGTGTTCAATTGTTCTAATACTTCCATTATGAATAGTTGGTGTAGTATTATAAAAGCTACATATAAATTCAATTTTATTTTTTAAAACAGCTCCAATTTCAATTTCTTGTTTAATAATATTAACCATTAAAGAATCTCTCACTTTCTTTTACACAACAAAAAATCAATCCCATTTCTAGAATTGATATTTATCATTAAGCTCAAAACTATAAAAGTTCGAGCAATTATCAATCTGGTGCGATAGCTAAGATAGTCCGAAACCATCACAACAAATAAATAAACAATTTAATTCTATAATCATTATAGCACAATTTTAATTAATTGTTTATGTATTTTGCATTTCTGTTATAGTTTTTTCTTTTATATGATATTCAATATTTCTTTCTTCACAAAACTTAATAACTTGACTTGCTAGATTATTATAATATTCTTTATAACCTTTATATTGACTAACAAGTTTATTATAATGAAGTCTGCCAAATATTATTTTATCTACAAAAGAAATAGAATTTAGTATTTCTTCAAAATCTTGATCAATTATATTTGGTGTTGGATAAGGTTCAATACTAACCCAAGTTTTACATCCTTTATCATGAAGTTTTTTTAAACTATTAATTCTATCTAAATATGGTGCTGAACCAGGCTCCATTTTTTTTCTAAATTCTTCGTTTAGAGATATAAGAGTTATACCATAACTATTGTCTTTACTCAAATCTGCTAATTCTATTGGTAATACTCCTTTAGTTAAAGCAGTACATGGTAAATTATAACTATTTATTAATTTAATCACATCAATTGATAAATTACATATATCATCATATCCATACATAAAAGGATCAGTAGTAAAACACAAATGAACACTTTTAATTTTATCCTTTAATTTAGGTAGTTCCTTATTTAATAATTTCATTGTGTTTGAAACAATAACTGGACATATCCATTCTTCATATGTTTTTACAGTGCCAAATCTTTTAGCTAACATTGAAGCATAACAAGGATACTTACAACCATGTGAACAACCTTGAACATGGTTTATAGTATAATCACCATATTCTACACCTGTTTTATATAAAAGAGATTTTCTTTCCATAGACTTATTACATATCATTTTTTCTAACCTCCTTTATCATATAATACAATTATACCATAGTTTTATCTTTTAAAATATACTTTTCTACTTTTTTTACCAATCCAATTGCTTTAGGATTATCATTACTAATTAATAAAAACAATAAAAACAATGGAGAATTCCTACTATTTTTAAGTACCAAATAATTTTCAGATACATAAGGAAATACTTCTTTCATTTTTTTGCAAATAAACCTTTGTATATCTTTCACTGAAGCTTTTTCATATTCAACATCTTGAAATAAATTAAGTTGCGTACTTTCAAAATATAAATCATCTTCCCAGGAATCATCTCCTAAGCACCGATTAAGAACCTTTTTCCAATCATCATCAATATTCTTATCTTTTTTAAGCATTCTGTTTACAGCATAAAATGGAAATAAATACCACACATCTATTGCTTTAGTTAATGAAATACTTCTTAGTAAATTAAAATCAAGTTGAGTTGCATAAGGATCAATAAAAAGAACTCCTCGACTATATCTCCAATCAATATTATCAATTATTTTTGGTAATGCATCATTGCAATCTTCGTTATAAATATGTATATTTAATTCAGGATGCTTTTCTTTTATTTTTTCAAGTTCATGATAATTTTTCTTGTTTTTTTCAATAAAATAATACTCGTCAAATTTATTATCTAAATTCAAAGACATAGTTGTTGATCCGTCAATCGTTGTTTCATCAGAAAACTCTATTTTCCCACTTCCTGCAAAACAATCTATGTAAATTTTTTTAAATCGCATATTCTTTAAGGCAGTCATGTAAAAATTAAGATAATCTTGAAGTATATCGAGTTTTTGCTTTGTCCATTCCCCACCAAATTTATTCATATTTTCTCCTCCTAACTACTAAAAAAGGCATAGTATTCCTTATATTTATTAATAAGTCTCTACTAGCCCTTATTTTTAATTTATTATTTATTAGATGATTCTAATTTTAAAACTTTACAATTAGATCCTTCACCAATTTGAACATTTTGTTTTTTGCCTATCACTTCTAAAAAGTTATCAATTCTATCAATTAAGCCAGTTAAAGGTAATTCTCCTCTGATACACTTAACCATTTCTATTATTCTTTCTTCGGCTTGATTTACTGATTCCATATTAAAATCAGAATTATCAAAGCTTATAACCTTTTCGGTTAAATTTTTAGCAATTGCTTCTTGTGTAGAATTAGCAAAATTAGAAACAATAATATCACCACTATTATTACTATTTGCTTGAGGTAATAATAATGTGTTTGCAGTACCTAATAATGCAGGATTACTAGTTAAATCAACTTTTACACCTTTTCTAGAATAGAAATTTGCACGAATACCTTTTTTTCTACTAACATCAAATCTATATGTTCCATTTACTTTTCCATTTCCTTTATGTGTTTGAATTGCAACTGACCCATATTCTAAACTATCATCTGGATTTAATATAGCTTCAAATGCAACTGAAGCATTATTTTGTTTATTTCTTTTATCATATTTTTTTGCAATTCTCACTAATCGCATTCCTGTACTTAAATCTCTTATTATTTCAATGTCATCAAACTTTTCCACTAATATGTTACCTTTTAATGATAATGTAAGGTAATCATATTTATATTTTTCTCTCCAATCGTCAGTTAATTGATCAAGAGTAATTGATATATCAAAATCATTTGATAGTACATTAAAAGATGTATTATAAGAAATTCTTCTTGGATGTTTAAGCGTTAATCTTGCTTTAGAAGATTTAGAAAATTTGATTGTTCCATTATTGTTAAATGAAAAATGCCTTGTTGACTTATGTGAATTCATACCATACCAATCAATTCTTCCAAATTCAACTTCAAATTCCTTACTTCTTTCACCAGTTAGTGTATTATTACCAACTAAAGTTTCTTTAGCAAGAGGTATTCCAATACTATCAGCAGAATAGAAGGCATTTGCTAATTTGTATCTTGACTCATACTTTCTCTCCATATCTCTTACATCAGCTTCGCCAATTTCATAATGTAAAGGTAAACAATGCGCATCTAATAATTGTTCCCACCATGAAGCGTTCCAACTTTTAACACATTCTTCGGCTTTTTGCATTTCTTCTAATACTTTTTCAACGGCAATCAATTGACTCTCTTTATCTAAAATTTCCATAGTATTCCCCCTATGACTTTATATTATATCATACTTTTCTGTGTATTTAACAAAATCTTTATTATTATCTCTCAAAATCATCTTTTTCCTTGTTTAAATCCAATTCTTCTATGTCATCATCATCTAAAACATTATCATCATACATGTCATTAATAACATCAATGTATTTATCATCTTTATCATACCAACTATGAAGTTTATCGTGTAAGAAGGATATTAATTTACTAAATTTATCCTTCCAATAATCTATTGTATCTTTTAAATCTTGTATTTTAGATTTTAAAAATGATATTTCATTATCCTTTTCTTTAATTGTATCATTTAAAGTCTTAACTCTTAAATTAAGTGCTTCATTATTTTCGATGAGAGTTTTTATCTTATTATTCTTATCTTTTAATTGTTCGTGAGCATTAACTAGTGTATTGGATAATGTATGAATTTTATCATATTCTTTACTGGAGTTATTTACTTGTTCAATAAAGTCGATAAAAGAATCCCTATCTTCTTTTGATAAAATATAATTATCTTTATTTAATTTAGAGATTTTTAATTTATCAATTTTATCTTTTATTTCTTTTGAATTGTTTTTTAATTCATTAGATTTTTTATTTGCTTGTTTCAAGTTTTCAGTATTCTTTTCAATTTGCTTTTTCATTTCGATATAGTTATCCATATCAGATACATGAATATCTCTATTTCTACCTTTTTGTTTTTGCTTTAAAGTAGAATCTAAACTATATACTTGATTAAATTCTTCAATACATAAAGTTCTCATTTTATCTTGTAATCTAATTAATGATTCTTTAGTAAATACATCGGATTTACCAACTTGTTTTTCCATACCGTTCTTATTTTTATATTTAATTGGAACACCGACAATATGTAAATGTGGACTTGTCTCATCATAATGAATTATAGCACTGGCTACTTTAAAGTTAGGAACAAGCATTTCTAAATCATCAACTTGTTTTTGATAAACTTCAGACATTTTCTTCTTGAAGTTTTTATCTTTAGTGTCCCAATATTCTTTATCTCCAAGTTCAAGAATAATTTCACAAGCAAGATCTTTTTTCTCATTATTGGATACATTATCAAAATAATTTTCTATCATTCTACTAGGTCTAGTTTGTTTAGAATTATATTCTAATCTTGCTTCTTCAAATTCTTTTAAATATAGTTTTTTAACATCATCTAGTGGAGAAGAAGTTCCTCTTACTATTTCTATTAGTTCTTGGTTATCATCATATTTTCTATAATTATGTTTATCTACTTTTGATAATTGTCTTACATTTTGAATAGCATTATTAGGTAAAGATGTTGTTCCACTTAAATTGTTTTTACCATTTTGTTTAGATATATTTTTTCTATTTTTATCACTACCTAAATGTAATGAATAAGCAAGTTCTGACATAGGTTTCCTCCTTTCTAGAAGTGACCACTCAAATGGTCATTTTGGTTATCCAAAATTTCTAACCCCCTAGGAATTTTGTACGCTAAGCATACAAAATATCCAGTGGGCTAAGGTTTAACACCTTAGAAACCGTTTACTTTATTTCACAATAACCAAAACTTCGTAATGGTTAAAGTTCATAAGTATTAATTTTTAAATTGCTATCGCCACTTTCATTTACTTCGTAAACAAAACGTGTTATCAGACATGTCCGATAACACGTTTTATCAGACAAAAATTATTATCAGACATTTTAAGTAAGAAGTATTGATAATGCAATAAAATATTTTACTTTTTATCTGATAATATTTTTATATA
>CALVUT010000093.1 GCA_944363675.1 uncultured Bacilli bacterium
AAGAATCGCCAAAGGTTCAGGACGTAGTGTTGAAGAAGTAAACCGTTTACTAAAGCAATTTGAAGAAATGAAAAAGATGATGAAAATGATGAAGAATGGTAATTTTAAGATTTAAAAATTGACAACGTGGGAGGAGTATTCATGTGCAATCATCAGAGGCCTGCTTTTTTAAGAGTTAAGAAATGGTCTACAATAAATAAGAAATATTTTGTTATAACTTTAATTTGTGTAGCAATATCCTTTATATCCGGTGTGATTGCACATGATTTATTAATAGGTGGTACTATTTTATTAACAGGATTATTATGTGCTTATTTTGCTGGTGAAGGAAAAAAAATAAATTATATATTAGGATTAATAAATTATCTTTTAATGGGCTATGTAGCTTTTAAAAATAATTTATATGGAATATTTTTCTTTTATGTATTTGTTTTCTCGCCATTACAAATAAATGGATATGTAATTTGGAAGAAAAACTCAGATGACGAAAAAAAATGTAAAAGTTAGAGAATTTAATTTCAAAAACTCAATAATAATTACTTTATCATGTGTAATAGGTAGTTTTATACTTGGTAGCTTATTAAGTTTAATACCCAGACAAAGATTGGCTTTTATGGATGCAATATCAAATTGCATAAATCTATGTGGAGTAATTCTAATGATATTAAGATTTAAAGAATCATGGTGGCTGTGGCTTATAAATAATATTATTGACTTATTAATATGGATTATAGCTGTAATAAATCAAGGAGAAGGATCTATAATGATGCTTTTAGTTTCCATTGGCTATCTACTTATAAATATATATGGTACAATAAAGTGGAATATAGAAGCAAAAAAAGTAAAAATGAAAAATGAAAGAGTTCTGTTTTAAAAAAATGAAATATCTGCTTCATTGAGGACTTTCCTAATGTGAATTATGGAAAAGAATCTGTTGTCTTTAAATCCATTACCGAAAGTATCACCTTTTAGCAGAATATCTAAAAACTAAAAAGAGCTAGCTTTTTCTAGCTTTTTTTGATATACTAAACTAGTCGAGGAGAATAAATATGGCAAAAAAATTAAGCGTTATTCTAATCATTTTAATTCTTTCAACAGGCTGTGCCACTTTAAAGGATGAATCCTATGAATCCATATTAAATACAACAATGAGTTCAAATGTAGCGATTACCAACACGTTCCGTGCTGGTTATAAATACTATTTGCCAAAAGGTATGCGAAATCTTTCCCATGAAGGAAGCAATGAAATATTAGCATTAAATAACGATATTTATTATATGTATGTTGATCGTGTGAGCTACTATAATAAAATTGAAAGAGACTATGAACCAAACAGTGAAGCAGTTTATAGCCAGTCTCTGCAAAAAGACAATTTATTTGGTTATATCGAGATAAAAAATACTGCAAATGAGCAATATTTTATTGAAATCATGTATAATTATGCTAAAATAGAAGTGATAGTGGATAAGGATAAAGCAAACGAAGCCATCGCTTATGCTATGTCCATATTAACATCGATAAGTTATCAAGATGAAGTGTTAACAAGTCTGATGGGTGAAGATGTATTAAAAACGAGTGAAATAGAGCACAACATATTTGAAAGCGCAGATACTGAAAGTGGCTACTTACAAATTGTCGAAGAATATGGTCAATATGAAGAAAAAGAAGAAGTAGTTGACCCAGATTTCATTCGCAAATAGATGGAGGGTAATCATGGGATTATTTAATAAATTAAAAAATGTGTTATTTGAAGAAGAAGAAATAGAGGTTCCAGTTGAAGAACCAAAGAAAATGGAAAAACCAAAAGAAGAAAAAAAAGAACCAATAATACCAAAGAAAAATGTTTTTGATAACATATCAAATGATTTGCCTGTAAAGACCGATCGAGATATGTTTAAAGCTGAAAAAACATTTGATTTTCCTATTTTTGATGATGAAGAATTTGATGCTTTAAAAGCTCCAGAGAAAAAAGAAGAGCCAAAAAAAAGTATGGGAATTAATTTAATTGACTATGAACGGCCAGAGCCAAAAAAAGAAAAGAAAGAAGTTAGAGCGCCTGAAATAAAAGGAAGGGCATATGTAACCAAAAATCAAGAGATGACCAAACACAAATTTCAACCATCGCCAGTAATATCTCCAGTGTATGGTGTCCTAGATAAAAATTATAAAAAGGAAGATATTATTGTGAAAAAAGAAGAGAAGAAAACGATTGATGTAGACGATGTAAGAAAAAAAGCTTTTGGCACTTTAGAAGAAGACATTGAAAAAAATTTAATAGAAACTCCACCGCGTCATGAAGAACCCGTAAAAAGAAGAGAAGAAAAATCAATCGATGAATTATTAGAAGAAACAGCTTTTGATACGATAGATGTAAAAGAAGAACCTGTTAGGAAAGAAGAAAATGAAAGTCTAGAAGTTTTAGATAAAGCGAAGAAAAAAACGGAGCCAGAAAGTATTAATGAAAATGATACATTAGAAAATGATTTATTTGATCTAATTGATTCAATGTACGAAAATAAGGAGGATGAATAATATGAGTTTTTTATTAGAATTTTTACCCATTGTCATTTATATTTTATTAATTATCATTTTAATTATAGGTATTGTCCTAGCAATTAAATGCCTAATCACTTTAGACAAAGTTGAAAAAGTTGTGGATAATGTCAATGAAAAAGTACGAGCATTAGATGGTGTTTTCCATATCATTGATACAACAACAGATAAGATTGTTTTATTAACAGACAAAGTAGTAGAAGGTATCACCTCATTAATTGTAAATTTATTTTCTTCAAAAAAGAAAGAAAAAAAAGAACCTAAAAAAAAGGAGGTAAAATAACATGAGCCATGGCCGTTTTCGTTCCTTTTTAACAGGTGCAATGGTTGGCGCCGGCTTAGGTATTTTACTAGCTCCAAGAGAAGGTAGTGAAACAAGAAATCAATTAAAAAATTCTTTTAATACACTTGTAGATACCATTAAAGATATTGATATAGAAGAGACGAAGGCTGCCCTTCTTCATAAAGTAAGGGAAATTAAAGATGAATTAGCAAATATTGATGAAACGACTGCCAAAGAAGTTGCTGAAGAAAAAATAAAAATTGTCGAAGAAAAATGTGATGACATCATTAAAGCATCTCAAGAAAATACAGCTCCAATAGTAGAAAAAGCTGCCACTGAAGTAAAGAAAAACGTTACAGAAGTGCTTCAAGAATTTGTTACAGAAGTAGATGAAAAAGTAAAAGAAGAAAAGGAAGAAAAAAAGGTTAAACCAACATCCTCTTCCAAAAAGAAGGCAACTTCTAAAAAGAAAACGACAAAATCTAAAAAGCAATCCTAGGCAAACGCACAGCATGCGAAACTTGTTTTACATAAATTACTTACGAGAGGAGTAAGTATATGTATCCAAGAGTAAATTATTATAGGAATGGAGATAGATTTGTTTTCCCATTTTTAGTTGGAGCCTTAACGGGCGGAGCAGCCGTTGGCCTTACTAGACCAAGACCGATTTACAATGTTGCGCCAGCTCCACCGCCACCACCTCCACGTCCAATGGGACCATATGGAAGCTATTCATATAATTTTTATTATCCCTACTACTAAGAAGAGAATTACTCTCTTTTTTTTCTGCTTCTTTTTCTTTGAAAAGAAAGTAATATAGCCAAAAATAAAAATAAGACGATGGTAGATGAACCACCATAACTAACAAAAGGAAGAGGAATACCAATAATTGGAAATAATCCTAAGTTCATACTAATATTTATAATTTGACTAGCAATAAACATCCAAGAAAAGGCTATGGTAAATAACCTTTCTTCTCCTTTAGGCATTTTTTTACAAATAGATATAAGTGCTAAATCAAAAATGAAAAAGGCGAGCAGAATAAGAACGTTTCCAAAGATACCCAAGACGTTAGAAGTTAGAGCAAAGGCAAAATCTGTTGGTGCTTCAGGAATATAAATTCCTGTTTCAATAAAAGAAAAGCGGAAAAAAGGGGCACTTCCTATAGCGATCATTGCATTTTCAATTTGCATTCCACTTCGAAAATTGAGTAACCGATCCACGCGGTAAAAGAACGTTGTGCCGATCAGCTGAATTAAAAAATCTTTTTGAAAAAAATAGCAATAGAAAAAAGCAGCAATAAAAGCAAGAAAAAGAAAGCTCAAAAAAACTAACCACCGTTTTCGTAAAAAAGAAAAAGCAAGAATAGCAAAAGTAATAATAGTAAAAAACAAAATTGCCCCTGTATCCGGTTCCAAAAAAACTAAAATAGATGGAACAAGATAGATAATAAATACAACAAATAAAAACTTAAGTTCCTCAAACCATTTTTTGGGTTTTTGTCGTGCGATGAAATGGGCTAGAAATAAAGTATAAGAAAGTTTCATAAATTCACTCGGTTGAAAAGTAAAATACTTTAAATCAAACCATGCTTTAGATCCATTGGCATCTTTACCGATAAATAAAACCAAAACAAGCAAGAGAATATTGATTAAATATAAAAGAAAGCTAAATCGAAACAACTTTTGCGGTTGAATCAAAAAAGAAAAAATTAAAAGAAGAATACCAATTCCAAACCACAAACATTGTTTAGTAAAATGATTGGCATAAATCTCCGTAATAAACTGAGCGTGATACATAAGTATCAAACTAATACTCATTAATAAAAGAAGGGGAAAAACCCAAAAT
Source organism: uncultured Bacilli bacterium (assembly GCA_944363675.1). Classification (GTDB taxonomy): domain Bacteria; phylum Bacillota_I; class Bacilli_A; order RF39; family UBA660; genus Ventrenecus. Next base: position 4,685 of record CALVUT010000093.1, read on the forward strand.
AAATTTTTAATGATTACTTTTCTTTTCATATTTTTATTATGGTTCAAGTTTTTCTGAATTAAACATAAAATGTTGTAGAGGTGAGAAAATTGAAGGATTTACCAAAAGTATTTGCTAAACCTATTGAAAAAGACGTGAAAAATAATAAAGACTTGTTTTATAGTAAATTATCATCGGACGAAAGAAGTAGTAAAAATATTTTGAAAGAAATAGATGAAATTTTTCATGATCGTAACTTTGTTTACAAAAGTGATGTTGAAATAACCACAAAAGATGGAACATTCATAAAAACAATTGTCGGTAAAAACGGTAGTTCATTATTAACACTCGATGGGGAAGCAATAAGAATTATTGATATAGAAGACATAAAAAAACTATAGTAAGAACTATAGCAATTCATCTATATATTTTTTTAATTGTTTAGCGTCTTTTCCAAAGATAATTTTGAGCTGATTATCAATTTCAACAATCCCTTTAGCTCCAAGTTTCGTGATACCATCTTTATCCACCTTAGACATATCTTTTAAAATGACTTTAAATCGGGATAAATTGCATTCAGCATTAACTATATTATCTTTACCCCCTAAGTAACTTAAAAGCTTATTTGCCTCAAGATGAAAATCTTTGCGCATAAGTTTAATAACAATTAAAGAAATAAATAATAAAACTAAAATGATAATTCCATAAATCAACCAGTCGCTCATATAATCACCTTCCACTAAATTATACTATAATTTAGCAAAAAATGCACTAAAAATAAAAAATGACATAAATTATTAGTGAGAATAGAGGAAAGGGGAATATGTATGAATAATAGAGAGTCATCATCTAATTGTATTTCAGAAATACTAAATGTCATCTTAGTGTTGCAACAAAATGCTTGTCCAAATTCATGCTTGGACTCGTGTGATAGACCAGTCTTAGGTGGTGGACCGAACTGTTTGATTTGTAATACTAGACCAATTGAGCTTTATACTTGCGGATCTAATGGCGTACCGCTTGCAATGCCAACAAGTAAAGATCCAGTTGCTGGTGGAACAACATCAACTGTCTTCCGTGTAGAAAAAGTTGATAACAATTGTTGTACATGTCGTGTCCTAGACACAAATCCAGATACAACAAGCTTGAATCCATATGTAGCAACAAATTCATTTTTCACAATTGATTTATCTTGTTGCTGTATAGTCCGTTGCCTAACAGATACCTATGTAGAATGCGTTTAGAAGAATGTAACAATTCTTCTTTTTTTTTACCAAGCTTTATGCTATAATTTTTACAGAATAGATAGTAGAGGGGATAATATGAACGAACTATACTCTAAAGATCAAAAATTTATGAATGATTGTAAATCAGTAGAACTTACCGAAGAAGAATACATAAATTTAAAAAATCAACTTCGAGAAATTCAAGACTTAACGCAAAACTTATCTGAAGATGAATATCATAATTGGATGACTGTGCATCATTTATTTTACGAAATGATGACTAAAACATTAAAAAACTTAGAGCAAAGCTTCTATCCAGAAATCAAAGAAGAATATTCAAAATTGATTCGTTCAATTGCTTTATATAATGAACATTTTCAAAATATGATGACAGGAAATATTGATTTTCAAAAAAATCCAAATGCCATCTCAACAATTGCTCAATCATTAAATAAAGTATTAGCAGATCTAAATAGTTTCTATCAAAAGCTATTTAAAACAACAGAAGATCTAGAAAGTCACATGATTCCTATGATAGATCCATGGGACGGTATAGAGGCTAGAGAATCCTATTTAAAACGTGTGAAAAATGTTTTAACCACTTCTTTTCCGGTAGAAGAAAGACAAAAAAGTGAAACGTTAGATGACATCATTTTTGAACCTCAAGAAGGAAAGGGATCAGATGAAAATTTAGATATACTAACATTTACAAATGAAATAGATTTAGAGCCTTCAATGTCTAACCCTCAAGTGCCTGAAGAAAAAGAAGAGCCTGTAGAAGAAGAGCAAACCATTCCAGAAATCAATATCGCAGACAACTTAGAAGAAGCAATACCACTAGATGAGCTTATTCCAGAAGAAATACTAGAATCTAGCGATTTAGAAAAAAATAAGCTGAAAGAACCGATTCTTGCACCTTTAAAACCAAAAGCCTTAGTGGCAAATCCAACGGAAAATCCTTATGTATTCCCGCCTGAAGAAGATCGTATTCATAAGCAACACATAGAAAATATTTTAGATGAAGGTAAAAAAGATATTATAGAAACGATACGCAATGATTCGGTAACATTAGAAACTGTTGCCAAAAGAAAAGAAAACTATGAAGAGTACAGAAATAAATTATATGCAGCTATGGATGATATTGCATCAAGTATTGAAAAAATCCAAACCAAAGTGGCCAATCGTGAACCATTAATTGAAGCAGAACTCATTTATTACAATTCGTTGGTTTCCTTAAGCGATTGCTTTACAAAAGAAATTCAACGTTTAAGTACAATTAAGGAAGAAGATATTAAAGATATCAAGAAAAATTTAAATATTCCAAATCAGGATATGTCTATCTACGAAATCTATGATTATATTAAAAATGGACGGCCTTTTCCTTTCTTTAACATAAAGAAGAAAGAAGAAAAGCCTTTATTGTTAGGCGGAGAATCCCAACTAGAAGTACCCGAAGAAAAAATAGAAGACCATCTTCCTTTAATTGATCAATGGTTTACGACAAAAGAAAAAGCTCAAGTTTATAAAGAGGAAGCATTAGAAACACCTTTTATTCCGTTATTTGTAAACGAAGGACCATTCAAGATTAATGAAGTAGTTTTCAAAGACAACGAAGGAAAAGCAATAAAATGTTATTCTAATGATCAAGTTTTATATAACAGTCGCTTAGGATATCCCATTACGGCTTTAGGTGTAAAAGACTATGGTTATTTTAAATATGAAGATACCGAAATAATTACTTTAGATCAAGGTACTCCAAGACAATTAAAAAAGCAAACAAGTTAGTTTGCTTCTTTTAATTGATGAGCTATTTTAGTAACATTACCAGCCCCTAGAGTTAAAATAATATCATTAGGTTGAACGTGTTCTTCCAAATACATTATAATATCTTCCATTTTAGATAAATGAATAGCTTTACCATCTAAAAGTTTTACCAAATCATCTTCTTTCACTTCCAAAGTATTTGTTTCTCGTGCAGCATAAATATCTGTGACAATAATATGATCAAAAGGCTTTAAAGCATCGGCAAACTCTTCTAAATGCTGTTGGAAACGACTATAAGTATGTGCTTCAAAAACAACCCAAGATTCATGAAAAGTCTTTTTTAATAAGCTGTTTACAGTCGCACGTATTTCAGTCGGATGATGTCCATAATCATCATAGATTTTGGCTCCATGAAAAGTGCCAATATACTCGAGTCTTCGTTTAGCGCCATAAAAACTAGAAAGTCCTGCTTGAATATCTTCATAAGAAATCCCATATTCCCGACATAAAGCCACACAGCACAAGCTATTTAAAACATTATGCATACCAGCAACATGCAAAGAAATCGTTGCTTCTTTATTTCCTTTATAATAGACATCATATGTGGCAAATCCATCTGAATCAAAAATAACATTACGGTAAGAATATAAGGCATGATCTTGTGTTCCAACAATAACTACTTTAGCTTTTGTTGCCTCTTTAAGTTTCAAACACCTTTCATCATCGCCATTTAAAACCAATATGCCATCTGAAGGCAATAAAGAAACGTATTTTTCAAAACTCTTCTGAATATTATCGATAGATTTAAAATAGTCCAAATGATCATCATCAATATTTAAGACAATCGCACTTTTTTGATGAAAATTTAAATACGAATCGCAATATTCACAAGCCTCAATAATAAAGTATTCTTTACCTCCAACATAATAATTACCCGCAATACGATCTAAATAAGCACCTACTTGAATCGTTGGATTTAGTTTTGCTTCTAAGAAAACACTAGCCACCATACTTGTCGTCGTAGTCTTTCCATGTGTTCCTGCAATACCAATTGTATTTTTAAATAATTTTGTAAGTTCTCCTAAAAATTCTCCACGTTCGATACAAGGAATATTTAACTTTCTCGCCTGAGCAAGTTCCGGATTATCGTCTTTAATCGCCGCAGTATAAACAACAAGCGAAATATCTGGAGTTATATTTTCTTCTTTTTGACCAATCCAAACCTTAATCCCATGCTTTTCAAGCGTTTCGGTCTGAGGATTACTAGCTATATCCGAACCACGAACATCGTAATCCCAACTACGCAAGATAAGGGCAAGACCACTCATACTAATGCCCCCAATTCCAATCATATAAATATGTTGTTTATCTTTTAAGATCATTTTTCTGAACCTCCAAACTGTTTTACTAAATTTTTGAATTCCTCACCACGTTCTTCAAAGCAGTTGTATTGATCCCAAGATGCACAAGCAGGGGATAACAGTACAACATCTCCAGCCTGAGCTTTATCGTGACAAGCTTTAGTAGCTTCAGAAAGTGTTTCAAACACATCACAAGAAATATTTCTTTTCTCACAATAAGCCTTAATTCTCATTTTGGTTTCGCCATAACAAGCAACATACTTAACATATTTTAAAGAATCATCCAAATCCTCAAAAGCATGTCCACGATCTGTCCCACCAAGTAAAAGTAAAGTAGGAGCTTGAAAAGAATTCAAAGCAATTTTGGTCGATTCACAATTAGTAGCCTTACTATCATTATAATAGAGTACCCCATCAATCGTATCTACATACTCTAAACGATGTTCTACCCCTTTAAAATTCTTTAAAACTTTACGAATACTTTCTGTCGAAACTCCACAAGCTTTAACAGCTAAAATAGCCGCCATAATATTTTCGTAATTGTGATTTCCTTTTAATAAAATTTCTTGCGTAGCCAAAATTGGTTCACCATCATAATAAATTTGACCTTGATCTAAATAAGCCTTTTCCTTTTGTTCACGAGAAAAATACATTTTAGAACTAGCTATATCTTCCGTCAAACGCACAGCTTCTTCATTATCCCGATTAATAACTGCTAAATCCGAAGAGGAGTGATGGGCGAAAATCTTTTTCTTCATCATCTTATAGCGTTCAAAAGAATCATGAAAATCCAAATGAACCGGATAAATATTGGTTAACACACTAATATTAGTTTTAAAATCTGTTACATCACAAAGTTGATGATCTGAAACTTCCAATACTACATAATCATTAGCTTTAACATCTAAAACAAAATGACAAAAAGGTGTTCCAATATTACCACCTAAAAATACTCGTTTACCATCCTCTTTTAACATCTCATAAATAAGTGTCGTCGTTGTGGTCTTTCCATTTGAACCTGTAATCCCAATAATTTTGGCTTCTGGATTCAAATAATGAAAAGCAAGTTCCAACTCATTAATAACAGGGATACCTAAATTTTTAGCTTTCAAAACCGTAGGATGATCATATTTAATGCCTGGATTTTTAATGAATACATCGTAACTATCGTCCAAAAGAACAGTAGGATTATCACTAAGGACAAAAGTAACGCCTAAATCCTTTAAAATAGCCAAATTTTCCTCTTTTTGTTCTTTAATATCTGTGATAAAAACTTCATTAGAAGGCGCGAGTAATCTAGCTGCTTCAAACCCACTACGAGCCATACCTAAAATGAAAATCTTTTTGTCTTTTAACATAATATTTCCCTCTTTCAAAATCATTATATCAAAAAAAGGTGTCTTTTAACACCCAATTATTGATAGTTATAAAGTCGATATAATGAAACAGAAGGAATGTTTCCTAGTCTTAAACTAAAATTCTGAGTTCCAATACCATTAGAAACGTACATTACTGCATTTCCTTTTTGATATATTCCAGACTCATATTCCCCAGTATTCTCTAAAGAAAAAATCCCTCCAATAAACGGAATTTGAACTAACCCTCCTAAAGTATGCCCAGTCAAAACTAAATCGGTCTCATTCTTAACTTCATCAAATAAAACCGGCTCATGCATAAGCAATATTTGATAAATATTTTGCTCCTCTTTAGTAAGAGCTTTCGTTATATCTTGATTACCTTTAGACACACTTGGTATACCACTAAGATAAATAGGAGTTGTCCCTTCATAATAAATAGGAAGGTTAGTGTTATCTAAAATTGTAAAACCAGCCGTTGTAAAAATATTTGAAAATGCTTCTTCATTTAAATAATCGTTGTCTCCGTAAATGGCATATTTTCCGAGTTTAGCCGTTGTTTTACTTAATACTTCCGTTAAAAAGCGAATATGATTTTCCGATAGAGTAATGTAAGGATCAAACAAATCTCCAGTAAAAACTAGAATGTCTGGTTTTAGTTCATTAATTTTATTTACGACCCGTTCAACTTCTTGTTCGTTGGTTGTTCTTCCAAAATGAATATCGGAAAATTGGACAATTTTAAAACCATTAAAAGAATCAGGAATCTTTTCATTAATTACTGGATATTCATGCACAATAAGTAGCTTTGGTTCAATAAAATGCATATATCCAAAACAAAGAAAAATAATAAGAAAAAGAAAAATAAAGATTTTAGGGAGCAAACCTAGTTTCTTTTTTGAAACAATTTCTGTATTTTGCTCAACCTCTTGTTCCTTACTCATACTAAACTCCTAACATAGAAACAAGAACCGCTAAAGCATTATGAAGCATGTGAGTTGTTGTACTCGTAAAAATGGAGTCTGTATCATAATAAGCTTGTGCAAAGAAATATCCCATTCCACCATAAGGAATAATGAATAAAAGTTGTGGTAAACAGCTAATAAAAGCATCTAAAGTAGTAAAATCTAGTGAAGCCATAATATGAGCAAACCCAAACAAGAAACCAGATAAAAGACAATAAGCCCGCTTTGAAGTAAAAACATGTCTAAAGCCTTTTCGAAATAAAAGCTCCTCAATAAATGGTCCTAAAAAAACCATAGCAAATATTGAAAACAAAGGAAACATTCCAATAATATTACGATTAGCTGACTCATTAGCAGCGATATTGCCAAGTAAACTAATAATAAGTAAATTCGTTACAAACATAAAAACTAAGGCTTTTCCCCATGATTTCAAAGCAGTAAAAAAGAAAGATTTAAAATTCTTGATATATTTTTGTTCTTCCTCTTTAAGAGATTTTCGATAATAAAACACTAAAAAAGCAAAAGAAATAACATAAAGAATTAAATTAGCTAAAATGTAGTTGCGCTCATTACTTAAATCCCAACCGACTAAAGCTGCAAAATAGCTAATGGCCAAAGGCAAAATAAAAATATAACAAATTACAAAAATAAGTCCTCTTATGAATTCTTTTCCATTAAAATCTTTTATCATTAATATTCCTACTTTCTGTCCTCTAAAATATACCATAAAACCTAAAAAGACGCAACTTCAAATCTAGTGAAATAATATCGAAATAAATTCGTATGATTTTAACTGATGTTTACAATTATTTCATTAATTTTCTTAAAAAAAGTTTCTGAAATTCAGGTACATTTTCCCTTCTTTAAGACAAAAATATAAGAGGGGATGGTGATACTTATGCAAAAAATTGCTTTTGCATAATCTATCTTCTAATAGCAGTAGTAATATTTTTACTGTTATGTATTGTTATTTTTAAATAACAAAAGGCACCTAATCAATATACGTTGAATCGGGTGCCACAAACAAAGTAAGGGAAAGCATCTGATCTTTTCTTCAGAGGTATCCTTTTTATTCTATGAAGTTTTCTTCTTTCATATACATAATAATACGCAAGAGATTTGCTGACAAGTTCAGAATTTCTATGACAGGCGACTAATTCCATCTAATTTACATCTTAAAATGGATATGATAATATGATAAGGGAGTTGAAAAAATGATTTATCCAAATAAGTTGGGCCAAAATGATCTTATAGAAATAATTTCTCCATCTAATGGAATAAAAAGTAAAAAAATAAATATTTATGAGCAGGCTTTGGATAGTTTGAAAAATTTTGGCTTTAATATTATAGAAGATAACTATGTTAGAAACAGTATAAATGGAGTAAGTTCGAACGCTTTAAATAGAGCAAATGAGTTAAATAAAGCTATAGTTAATAAAAATGTAAAAGCATTGGTTGCTTGTTCTGGCGGAGATTATATTATTCAAATTTTAGATTTAATAAAATATGATAATCTGATTAAGAATGTAAAATGGATTCAAGGTCATTCAGATATTACTGTTTTGTTATTTTATGTTACAACAAAATATGATATTGCGACTATATATAGTTTTAATGTTAAGACATTTGGAGAAAAGAATTTGCCAAAGTCTATGGTTGAAAATAATATTCAATTTTTAAAAGGCACTCAACCTGTTCAAATCGAATATGGATTTAAATTATCAGATGAAAAAGATCCTCAGCCATGGGAATGTATTACTAATTTTGCTCCAATAAAAGGTAGGGTTATCGGAGGATGTTTAGATTCATTAAAAGATTTAATAGGGACGAAATATGATTGCACAAAGAAGTTTATTAAGAAATATAAAGATGATGGAGTAATATGGTATTTTGACGTAGCAGAAATGACAAATGAAGATATATTGCGGACTTTATGGCAATTTAAAAATGCAGGATGGTTTAAATTCTGTAATGGAATATTATTTGGGCGGTTGCAAAACGAGATTACTTATACGAATACTTCAATAATTGAAGCTGTAAAATATAATTTAGAAGAATTGAACATTCCCATACTAATTAATGTTGACATAGGACATACTGCTCCCGTGTTTACCATTGTAAACGGTTCAATCATAAAGATATATAAAAAGAATAAGTATGTTATGGAAACTTTTTTTGAATGAGAATGTTAACTAGAATTTGTGGAATAGAGAATGGACATTTAAGTGGACATATCATTTTATTAATTTTTTGCAATCTATTTTGCTATCTATAAGGAATGAAATTTATTATAAACGAGTTTTTACATTTGTAAATTCTCTTTTTCTTTTAAATCGAGTGTTTATTATTTTAATTAAGAATTTATATTTTTATCCTGGTGAAAACTAGTAATAAATTGACTTTTTACAAGAATAATTACATAATATTCCTAGAACTTTAAAAAGTGTTTTTTGGGAGTAAGTATGAAACAAAAAGATATAAAAAAATTAATAAAATGGTATACCGAAAATAAGCGAGATCTACCATGGCGTTACACAAAAGATCCTTACAAAATATGGATTAGCGAAGTTATGCTCCAACAAACTCGTGCTGAAACAGTAATAAATTACTACACAGCCTTTATAAAAGAATTACCAACGATAAAGGATTTAGCCAAAGTGAGTGAAGACAAACTTTTGAAGTTATGGGAAGGACTAGGATACTATAGTCGAGCAAGAAATTTAAAAAAATGTGCTCAAGAAGTGATTAAACTGGGACTAACCAATCTTCCTCAAGAAGAAGAGGAACTTAAAAAGCTGCCAGGCATTGGTCCTTATACAGCTGGGGCAATTTTGTCTATAGCTTATCAAAAACAAGTTCCCGCTATTGACGGCAACGTGATGCGTGTTTTAGCAAGAGTGTATGAAGAAAAACAAAGTATTCTAGAAAATAAAGTGCGTAAGTCTTATGAAGAGACTTTACAATCGTTAATGCCTAAAAATGAGACAAGAAAATTTACGGAGGGCTTTATCGAATTGGGGGCTAAAGTCTGTTTGCCTAAAAAGCCCTTATGCGGACAATGTCCTTTACAAGAATGCTGTCAAGCATATATACACAATAAAGTGTTAGAATATCCTGTAAAAAAAGTGAAAATAAAACGTAAAATAGAAGAAAAAACAGTTTTGATCTTTGCCTATCACAAAACGTACGCCATTGCAAAAAGAAAGGAATCTTTGTTAAATGGTTTATATGGCTTTCCAAACTATTCTTATAAAATGTCTTTGGAAGAAATAACTGAAACATTAAAAGAGCAAAATATAAATGGTATAATAATTCCTTTAGAAGAAACAAAACATATTTTTTCACATATCGAATGGCACATGACAAACTATCTTATAGAACTTCAAGAACCTCCTATAAAAGGCCATTTTTATAGCAAAGAAGAAATATTATCTAAATATTCTTTGCCGACAGCTTTTAGAAAAATATTTATTAAAATTCCAGAGTATGATAATCTTTAAAAGAAAAAGCAAAAAATAGAAAAGGAGTTTAAGTTATGTTAAAAATATCTCATTTAGCCAAAAAATTTGAACGAACAACGAAACAAAAGAAAAAAGAAGAATTTTACGCCGATAAGGATATTTCTTTTGAAGTAAAAGAAGGTGAAATATTAGGAGTTCTAGGACCAAACGGAGCTGGTAAAACAACGCTTTTAAGAATGATTGCTGGAATACTTTCGCCAACAGAAGGAACGGTAACATTTGATGGGAAAGATTATCCGCATAATGAAATCGATATAAAAAAAGAAATTGCTTACTTATCCGGAAATACTAAAATTTATAATTCATTATCTTGTTATGAATTACTCAAAATGTGTGCAGAAATTTATGATGTTCCTCGCGAAGAAATCGAAACAAGAATAAAAGAAATTGCAAAGACATTAAATATGCAAGAATTTTTGTATCAGCGAATTGAAACTTTATCAACCGGACAAACTCAACGTGTAAACATTGCCAGATGCCTAGTTCACAATCCGAAATACTACATTTTAGATGAAGCAACAAGTGGTCTAGACATTCTATCAAGTCAAGTTATTTTAAATTTTATAAAAAAGGAAAAAGAAAAAGGGAAAATCATTCTTTATTCTACACATTATATGGAAGAAGCAGAAAATATCTGTGATCGCGTCATTATGATTCATAAAGGAAGCGTTTTAAAAACCGGTACACCTGAAGAAATTAAAAAGGAAACGAAAACAACAAACCTTAGGGATGCTTTTTTCTGCTTATTAGGAGGTGCAGAAGATGAAAAGTAAAGTTAGTCAAATCTTAAAAAAAGAACTTAGAGAGATGTTTCGAGATAAAAAATCATTGGCCATGATGCTCATTATACCCATTTTTATCCCATTATTAGTTTTAGGAATGTCTGCTTTATTTGAATCTCAAATGAATCGACCTGTCGAAGAGTATAATAAAATTGGTTTAAATTATTCTCCGACAAATGTCGAACAAAATATTATGGATGAAACACAAATTAACCCCATAGTCGCTAGTGAAGAACAACTAAAAGAAAAATTTGAAAACGGGGAGTTAAATCTATACATAACAAAAGAAGAAAATACATATACAATCCATGGCGATGAATCTGATACAACAACAATGGCGATGAGTTTAGCTGAAAGTTATTTGAATGCCTATAAAGAATACTTACAACAAGAATATCTTGTAAATCATCAAATGAATGCCGATGAGCTGTTAAATATTTTAGTTGTAAAAGAAGACATTGAAATATCCGATAATTACTTTGCCAATTTTATTACATCCTATGCGTTTATGTTTATTATCATGGCCATAACCGTTTCTGCAACTTATCCGGCTACAGACGCTACAGCAGGAGAAAAAGAAAGAGGAACATTGGAAACTTTACTGACATTCCCAGTAAAAAGTCGGGACATTATTTTAGGAAAATTTTTAAGTGTCGCAATTTCATCCATAATCACCGGTATTTTAAGTCTAGTATTGACTTTAATCTCGTTATTCTTAGCCAACAACGTATTTGAAATTTATAAAGATACGAATTTGATGTTGTCTTTATCAAGCATAGGTTATGCTGTAATCGTAATTATTGTTTATTCATTTTTGATTAGTGGGCTATGCATAGCTATTGCCAGCAAATCAAAAACTTTTAAAGAAGCTCAAAGTGCTTTGACACCACTAACTTTCATTTCTTTCTTTCCAAGTATGATTGCCTTTATGATGAATATCGAAACCAACACAATTCTATCGTGCGTTCCCTTTTTGAATTTTACTTTATTATTTACCGATATCGTAAATAATAATTTGAATTTACTAAACATGGCTTTGATGATTTTATCTACACTAATAATAATTGCCATAGTTTTAAAAGTGATCATAGCTCAGTATAAATCCGAAAAAGTTTTATTTAATCAATGAGTGCCCTGAAGAAGCACTTTTTTCTTGTTTGAAAATATAGACTTATTTTTATAGTTTTGATAAAATAACTACAGAGAAACGGTGGTGAGGTAATGCCAGAAGATGATGTTCAAGAGGAAGAAAAACAAGAAACGGAAATGCCCGAAAACACAGAAAATGTTCCCGAAAATAATCCTGGAGAAATAGAGGCAGAACCACCTAAAAATCCTCCTATAGCCTTTGGCCCCAAAAAATTAATTGCCATGCTTTTAAAGAAAAAAATGCTTTTGATCGGAGTAGGAGCAGCTGTAGGAGTAGTTGGTTTTTTAGCAATTTTAGTGGCTTTAATTGAAAGTTCATCAAGCAATGACTACTTCTATAAAGAAGGAGCCTGTAAAACAGTTACAGTAACATATGATCCTTATGATGAATCACAAGAATCCTCTGTTCAAAGTATGGATATCGAAACTTATGTAAAAAGTGCCTTAGCTGCTTATGCAAAAGATTTGAATGATCCTCAAAGTGGAGTATTAGAAGTATATCGTGCTTTAGCAATTACATTGCGTACCGAAGCTGTTGCTAATAATTGTGAGGTAACTTATCGGGATAAGATACTAGACCCTAACGTTAATGTAGATAATAACATCGAAGATGCACTAGATTTTTCCAAAAGTCTTGTTTTAGGAGACGATGACGGAGATTATATTGCAGCAAAAGTATCCGATTTCTGTTGGTACAGCAATGAAAATAATGTCTTTGAATTTTATCAAGGGACAGGCACGCCAGTAGATAGTGATTTTGTAAGTACATATCTAAACAATAATATTTATGAAACTTGCCCCTGCAATAATCCTCAAGGCGATCCTTTTTCAGAAGAAGATGATGGCTATAACCAATGCTGGGTAACTTGGGATACTGACGATGATGGTATTGATGATGAAGCAGCATGGTTACATGAAGATGAGGAAACCGGTTTTAGCGTTTTCGGCGCATATTATTTAATGGAAAGATTTGGTTACCATTATAATCAAATAATCAATTATTTTTTTGGCAGTCACGTTCAGTATATGACCATTGAAGAAAAAACAAAGGCGCAAGCAGATATATCTAATAATGGGGCTACTTGTAGTGAATTTAGTATAACGAATACAACTTTAAGTAGACCAGAGTTTATTTCTAAAATGGAAGCTTATAGTTATAGTAGCAGCAATTCAAATAGAAATGCTGCCTGGCATGAGTTTGTCAAAAATGCTGGGAAAATATATGATATGGGTGTAAATAATAACATTAATCCTGAGTTGATCGTTGTTCGCGCAATTCGAGAAGGATTTTCACCAGGAGGTG
>CALVUT010000094.1 GCA_944363675.1 uncultured Bacilli bacterium
AGTTGTCACTACGCAACTTGCTTTTTTTCCTATTTTGACTTAGAATAAGGAATACATTTTAGAAATGAGGGATTTGTATGGCTACATATATGTTACCAGAAGAAAAAAAGTTATTAAATCGCATTGCTCATGATTTGGAAAAACGCTTACGTATGCCAATGGATGAAGTAAAAAGAAGATTAAATTTTTTGCTTTTGCATAACAAAGATGCTAGTATTGAAGATTTCTTGAAAGATTATGATCAATTATTTGTTCAAGATTTCCAAACTTTTTTAGATAAGAATTTGGCCCCTTCTATGCAATTTGGTATTCAAAATGAATATTTTTCTTTTGTACACCAAATTCAAAAAGAAGGTTATGCATATTCTTTGGATACCATGTATTCTTTTGACTCTATTAGTAAACTAGCTTTGGCTTGTGTTGTTATGTTAGAAAAAAGAAAGGGAAATTTGGACTTAAATAATACCGTTCATGAGATTAATTCGGACTTTGCTTGCGATGCCTCCATAAAGTCCATTTTAGACTTTTCAGCAATGCTTCAAACTGAAAAAAGAATTGATAATTTATCCAAAGATGAAACCATACAAATTTTAAAAGAATGCAAAGAAAATCTTTTAGAAAAGAAAAAACGAAAAAACTATTATCAATATAATGATATTGGTTATATGATTTTACGTTTAGCTATTCCTCATTTCATTGAACACTTAGACGCTTTATTAACCAAGATCGATAAAGAAAACTTAACTATTTATAATGAAAAGAATAAAGAGAGAATTACAGGTGGAAAACAAGGAGAAGAATATGTTACTCCTGATCGTAAAGGAAGGGGTATTTTTTTTCCAGGACACACAGGATTATATGGAAATATCCAAGGTTTGTTATCTTTTGTTTATCAACTTTTTTGTACGGAGAATATTCTAAGCTTTGAGGAAAGACAAATGATGTTGCAACAGCCTTATATGGATCCTATTGTTTATAACAAGGATGGTTATCAACAAATTGGTAAAAATGGTTCTTTACAATATATGTGTAAGGTCTCAGGTGTGTATCGCAAACCATTGGGAGTTTATGATGATACTTTTAGCAAAATGGCCGCTTGTGATATGTCTTCATGTACTACAGATTTTGGTATTGCTACAACTGGTACTTGTGGCAGCTGGGGAGTTACAGATATTTTAACCACTAAAAATAAATTTGGCCCTTATGCTGGTGGTATTTTAACAAATCCTTATGCATACGTAAAAAAAGACTTTTATCCGAATGATTCTAATGTTGTTCCTAACACAAACCTTATCGTGAACAAAAATGGCGTTATTAATGGGTACTCTGGCAAACTCAATCCTTACAAAGATATGATTAGTAATTATGGACTCCTTCTTGTTTTACTGACTGAATATTTTAAGCAAACAGATTTTGAAGCTTTACAAGATGCTTCTTTAAAACGGAAAAAGGAAAAACTTCCTCATTAAAAAAACGAGGAAGTTTTTTATAACTTATTTATAAATGCTTGACGAATTTTTTTGGAGTTTTCATCTACTAAATATTCCGGATGCCATTGAACGCCTAAGATAAATTTCTTTTCTGGTAATTCAACAGCTTCAACAATATTATCCGGGCTTAAAGCGGATATTTTCAAATTTTTGAGTTCAAAATTCACAATATCATGGTGAACACTGTTTACTTTTATTTCTGTTTCTTGCAAAATATCCTGTAAAAGCGTGTTTTCATTTATTTTTATATTATGAATATATTTACTTGAGTCTCCATAGTGATCTTCATTAGTAATTCTAGTGGTCATATCAAATTTTGTTCTTTCTTTAGCAAACATGCTGCACAAAGCTTGGAATCCAAGACAGATCGCCAATAGAGGTTTATCTTTTTTAATAGCATGTTCTATTACATATTCATCAAATTGATACCAATAGGTTCCTCCGGGGATGATGAAGCCATCACAAAGATCTAAAAGACTATCTAATTTTTTTCTGTCTATCTCGGTCAATTGATCCATCCCCATTTTCGTTTCCACATAATACCTATTTTGAGGAGGCAATAAGGCTACTGTTACTACGTCTTCTTCGGCAAAAAATTTGCGTATATCCTCATTAATTTGGATAATTTTTTGGTTATCTTTATTGTAAAAAGCTCTACCAACAATACCAATAATCTTCATAATATTCCTTCTTTCTATTTTATAAATATTCTAAAACATTTTCTAAGTTAGTTCTTTCTCTTTCTAAAGTTGTACTTGGACCATGACCGGGATATATTGTAACCGTATCCGAAAAATTCTTTAAAAAGAATTGAATAGACTTTTTCATTTCTTTAGAGTCTCCGCCAAGATCCGTGCGACCAATTGTTCCTTTAAAAATAAAATCACCGGTAAAAATAATATTTTCTTTTTTAAAATAATAGGATACCGAATCCTTTGTGTGACCTGGTGTAGGAATTATTTCATAAGAAAAATGTTTTTTTCCATTTATTGCATCTAGTTTAAAATATTCTTTTAGTTCTTTTAAGGCTCCGATATGATCAGCATGAGAATGTGTGATTAGAATATCTTCAACAATATAAGCAGAGGAGGATTCGATAATCTTTTTTGCCTCGTCTCCTGGATCAATAATTAAAGCATGATTTTGTTTATCGATAATGATGTAGCAATTT
The DNA here is from genome assembly GCA_944363675.1 of uncultured Bacilli bacterium. GTDB lineage: Bacteria > Bacillota_I > Bacilli_A > RF39 > UBA660 > Ventrenecus. The sequence continues at coordinate 2,662 of CALVUT010000094.1, forward strand.
GCTTGCAATGCTCCAACGGAAATTCTTTTTATTTTCACTTTCTTCACCTTTTCTAGTATAAACTATTTTTTCGAAAAGTTTAAGTTTTTTTCTAAGCAAAATTGTGTTAAAATGGGTTTAGGATTAGGATGTGATTACATTGGGTTTCTTTTCTATAATTTTAATTGTTGTTGCTCTTGGAGCACTGATAGCAATTTTTTATATTTCTATTTATAACAAATTACAATATGGAAAGACTAAAATTGAGCATGTTGAAAGCCTTATTGATGAGGCACTTAGAAATAAATATGATATCATTTTGAGAGCTGATGATGTTTTGAAAAATCAAATCAAGGCGAGGAAAGACTATTTAAAGGAATATGTTGCTTTAAAAGAGGAAAATATTAGCAACTTTGATTTAGAGAGAAAACTAAAACAGGCCGAGAATATTATCCTTAATTTATATAATGATAATAATGAATTGAATAAGAACGAAAACATGATTGAAATCGTTGAACAATTTACCGAAGTCAATGAAAAATTAACGGCTGGTATTTCCTATTATAATAAACAAATGAATATATTAAATGCCTATATTCGTAAGTTTCCGAATAATATTGTAGCTAAAATACATCATATACAGTCTAAACCTTTCTTTGATGGTAAGGATATGACTGATATAGAAATTAATGATTTCAAACTATAGAAAAAGCTCACTTTTTAGGTGAGTTTTTTAGTTGTCTTTAAATATTTTGTTTAATACGGGTTTTAAAGCTTCAATGACAAAGAAACTTAAAATGTTTACGATAAAGACGATTGCAAATTGAGTTAAGCTTACTTGCTCTAAAGAGAAGATATGGCCGATCGGTGTTAAGAAAACAAGTAATTGAACTAAGATAAGACCAATAATACCGGAATTTAAATATTTATTTGAAAATATTTTACGTTCATATATTTGCTCATTTAAAGAACGGCAATTGTAAGCAAAAACAAATTCATTTAAGACAACACTTAATAAGGCCAATGTTTGGGCTAAGGCTAGACCCACAAAATTTTTAAAGACAAAAAAGATTGTTAAGGAAACGCCAGCTTCGACAATTACAGATAATACCAAAAAGGCTATGAAATGAGGTGTAAATATCGGTTTGTTTAATCCATTTGGTTTCTTCTTCATATTGTTTTTACTAGCTTTTTCAAAAGCTAACATAATAGACGGAATGGTGTCGGCTACTAGGTCGATGTATAGTACATGCAAAGGTAAGATGATATTAAAACTCAAAAACATTCCTATTAAAATAATAACGATTTCCGTAAAATTGGAAGACAAATTATATAAAACATTAATAATAACGTTGTCATAGATTCTTCTTCCTTCATCTACTGCGGTAACAATTGTTGAAAAACTATCATTTAAAAGAATAATATCGGAAACACTTTTAGTAACATCGGTGCCACTTTCGCCCATACCAATTCCTACGTTAGCGAGTTTTAAGGCTGGAGCATCATTCACGCCATCACCCGTCATGGCTACGACTTTTCCTTGCTTTTGCAAGACTTCGACAATCATATGTTTATGCTCAGGATTTACTCTAGCAAAAACATTATATTTATTTACACATTTTTTAAACTCTTTTGGGCTTAACTTTTCTAAATCACTACCAAGAATGCCGCCTTCGTCTTCTTCAATTATTCCTACTTCTTTGGCTATAGCAAGAGCTGTTTCTAAACTATCTCCGGTAATCATAATTGGTCTTATGTGCGCTTCTTTACATTTTTTTATTGAGGCAGCTACATTTGGGCGAGCTGGATCTTTCATAGCTACTAAGCCAACAAAGCATAGGCCTTTTTGTTCTTCCTTTATATAATCTTCAGTTTTTTCGTGGTCTTTTAAATTGGTTTTAATAGCCATAGCTAGAACTTTTAAAGCTTTTTGAGAATATTTTTTTTCTTGTTTTTTGATTGCAGCGGTATCTTCTTTCGATATCTTCTTTTCTTGACCATCAATTAAAATTTTACTACAGTTTTGCAAAATGGTATCTAAACTGCCTTTGGTAAACATTTTAATTTCATTATTTTCCTTATATATATTGCTCATCCTTTTACGATTAGAATCAAATGGAATTTCAACAACTATTTTATATTTCTTTTCTAATTTTTCCTTTTGATAATTTTTTTCTTCAGCATATTCGGCTAAAGCAATATCTACAGAGTCTCCATAAAGGTGATCTTTTTTATCTTTATGAATTGTATTGCATAAAGCCATGATCGATAAGAGGTAATCTGTAGTTGGTGCTTTGTAGTCTTTTGCTAAAAATTCTTGATGATCTTTGTATATGGAAACAATTTCCATTTTATTTTCAGTTAGTGTACCTGTTTTATCTGTACATATAATTTCCGTCGCTCCTAATGTTTCAATAGCCGAAAGATTGCGGACGATTGTTTTTTTCTTAGCCATCTGGGAAACACCAATAGAAAGTGTTGCTGTGATTGCTACAGGGAGACACTCTGGTACAGAAGCAACGATCATGGAGATGCATAACATAATTACGGTTAATAAATCATAATCCATGATCAAACTATATCCTAAAACAAAAATAATTAGAAAAATGGCTACCATGGAAATAAAAGAGCTGATTTTTTTTACTTTAATTTGAAGTGAAGTAAGCGGTTCTTTATCGGTATTAATTGTTTTAGCAATTTTGCCCATTTCAGTTTGCATACCTGTATTTACTACTATGGCAGTGATCTTTCCAGAAGCGATACTTGTTCCAGCATATATCATGTTAGCTCTTTCGTGCAAGTCACTTTCAGGCGCAATTACTTCGGAATGCTTGGTGACGGTGTTACTTTCTCCAGTTAATAATGCTTCATCGGCTTTAGCAAAAAAGCTTTCTAAAATTCTGGCATCGGCAGGAACAGTGTCCCCAGCATCTAGTTCAATAATATCTCCTATCACAAGATCACTAGATGGAACTTCCTTAAACTTACCGTCTCTTTTTACCATTACTTTCGTTACATTATATTGCTTTAACTTCTCAATGGCATCTTCTGCCTTGTTTTCTTGTAAGTATCCCATGATGATATTAACGAATGTTGTTCCTAAAATAACAATAGAATCAAGATAATCTTGTGTACTGAACATAGCATACAATAATGATAAGAAACCAACAACAAGGAGAAGAATTATCATAAAATTATTAAATTGACCTAAAAAAATGCGTAGTTTGCTTTTTCTTTTTTCTTCTTGAATGATATTTGCTCCGTATTTTTCTAATCTTCGTTTTGCTTCCTTATCACTTAGTCCTTCTTCGGACGTTTTAAAAAATTTTAACACGTCTTTTGGTTCTTGGTCATAAAATTTCATTGTGTCACCTTACCTTAAGCTTAGTATAGCACAAAAAAAGGAAAACATTATAAAAACGGTTTTCCTACTGTAAAGTCACTCTACTCTCGACCAATCAATTTCTTTTAATCCCTTACTTTTTAAAAAATTATTCGTTTTGGAAAAAGGTTTACTTCCAAAAAACCCATAACGTGCTGAAAAAGGACTTGGATGGGGAGAAGTAATAATATAATGAATTGGGTTAGTTATGTATTTTTGCTTTTCTTTAGCAAAGTTTCCCCATAAAATGAAAACAACTGGTTCTTCTTTTTGATTTACTAATTTAATGATGTAATCGGTTAATCTTTCCCAACCCAGGTTGCGATGCGAAGCTGGTTTATCTTTTTCAACAGTTAAAACAGCATTTAAAAGTAGTACACCTTCTTTAGCCCAGCCAGTTAAATCTCCATCTTTACGAGGTGGTATCCCTAAATCATCATAAAGTTCTTTATAAATGTTTAGAAGAGATGGTGGAACTTTGATTCCTTTTTGAACAGAAAAGGATAAACCATGTGCTTCCCCTTCGCCATGATAAGGATCTTGACCCATAATTACCACTCGAACATCTTTAAAAGGCGTTAATTTTAAGGCATTAAAAATGTAATTTCGAGGAGGATAAATAGTTTTTGTTAAATATTCATGATTCACTAGTTCCATAAAGTTTTTAAATCCTGGACTTTCTTCTATAATTTTTAATTTTTCGTCCCAATCGTTACCTATCATATTTTCGACCTCTTTTTCTCAAATAAAGTGTAACATTTAAAAATAGGAAAAACAATTCCTATTTTCTTTTTTTGATTAAAATTGGATAATCAACTTCATACTGTTCAGACAAAGTTTCTATTTTTAATTCCATATTTTCTTCTAAGTTCTTTTTGGCATAATCGATTATAGAAGCTTGATATCTTTTTACTTGAGGCGCATCAGGATAATACGGAATATATGAGGCATCATGAATACAGCCACATAAAGCTAGTACGTATGGAAGATGATGGCATTTAGCAACATCAATCATAGGAATCGTAGCTTCACAAGGCATGTAGGCTAAAAGCAAATCGTATTCTTCCATATTTGTATTACTTTCGATAATGTCCTTTTTGATCTTTATTTTAGAATGATTAGGCACGATAAGATCCGGATCTATTGCTGTAATTGAGCCTTTTTGTAAGAGTTCTTGTTCTTTCAGTATCATTCTAGATAAAACTGGATAAAATCCGGCGCCTATTTCACAAATGTTTTGATCCAAACTGTGGTATTTTTTTATAATCTCTAAGAATCCTTTGTAAAAATTGTATTCTTCAGGAAGCATATGCGTAGCATAGGCCACTTGTCTTACCGCATCGGTCCGATAAAAATCTTCGTGAATACTTTTTTCTATTAAACTCAATAGTCCAGGATATTGTTCATAAAACTTACCAAAATATTTTCGATAGTAATACAATTTTTCTTTTTTTGTCATTTTTAACTTCCTTTCTTCGGTATTGCCTATACTAGCAAATCCTTAAAAAAAAGTCAATTCTATGACTTTCTGCCTTTATTTATGATAAGTTTCATTATTTATAATTTTAAACGCTCGATAGATTTGCTCAAGAAGGATACCTCTGAATAAACCATGAGGATAAGTAAGTTTCGAAAAGGATAAGGCGTAGTTACTTCGTTGTTTAATCGTATCTTCTAAACCTAGAGAACTACCAATAATAAAAGTAATCGTTGGGTAGTGAATAAATGTCTTGTCTATTTTATCAGCAAATTGTTCACTTGTTAATTCATGTCCCTGTATTTCTAAAGTAATAACATAGTCTTTGGGATGAATATGTTTTTCGAGCAACTTCCCTTCTTTTTCTAGTGAGCCTACATCATTTACTTCTATTATTTCAATAGAATGATATTTACTTATTCTTTTTTTATAATCGGTGATTAAATCGACTAAATATTTTTCTTTTATTTTACCGGCACATAATATCTTGATCATCTTCTACCCTCGTCACTTCATTTTGTTTGGCACACACGACTTCTGGTAAAGTCATTTCATATTCTTGAAATGTATTTTTTAATGTTTCCAAAGCTTTTTCTTCTGTGTTATTCGTTTTTGATAAATGCATAAGAATAATTTTTTTGGTATCCTTGCCAATTAATTTTGTTAAGTAAAAACTGCTATCTTTATTTGATAGGTGTCCTTGAGTACCGAGCACTCTTTGTTTAAGCCATTTTGGATATGGTCCCTCTAAAAGCATAGCTATATCGTGATTGCTTTCCATTAAATAGTAGGTTGCATTTTTTAATAATTCAAAATACTTACGATTTAAATAACCGGTATCTGTCAAATACACTAAAGATTTATCTTGCCATGAAAGAATAAAGTTTCGTGAATCCGAAGCATCATGACTCGTTTTAATTGTGGTAATCTTAATGTTATTGATATAGAAATCTTCGTCGTAAATTACCACATTATCATAATCCCGAAGATAGTCTAAATCATAAAGCATTTTTTCTGTAATATATACTTTTGGATGGTTCTTTTTTAAATAAATTTTTAAAGCGCTGACATGGTCATCATGCGTATGACTAATTAAAATGGCATCTATTTTTTTGGGATCTTCATTTATTTGCTGTAAATGGTTCGTGATATACTTGGCATTTTTTCCTATATCAATTAATATGCGTGTATCACCGGCCGAGAAAAAAGTGGAGTTGCCTTCGCTTCCACTTGCTAAAACTATAGCTTTCATTAATACAAGCTCCATGGACTATACCAAGTGCCACCATGATGCGGCCATCCTACAGAGAACCCAAAGTGAAGGTGAGTTCCGGTTGATGATCCGCTTGATCCCATATATCCAATTTGTTGGCCTTGAGACACTTTTGATCCTACAGAAACTAAAAGATTACTTGTTAAATGAGCATACATAGTGTAGTAATTGTTGTCATGACGAATGACGATGTAATTTCCATATGAACCACCACACATGCTTCCGTACCAACCATAATTAGCGCATGATGAGTACACTTCTACAACTTCTCCGGCCCGGGCTGCATAAACTGGTGAGCCAAAGCCTGTTCCTGAAATATCTAATGCTTCATGGAATGATCCCCAACGATATTCGTAGTTTGTTGTGATGATGTATGGTGTATTTGTTGGCCAGCTCCATGAAAGACCGGTATCAATTACGCCGCCATAACCGCCATTACCTGTCCAAGTATTCACTGGATTATATGTTGGTCCAACGGCTGTTATTTCATCGACAGCTTCCCTTATGGTTACACTGCTTATAACATTGGCATCTTGTGCTCTTTCACCATTAATAATACGGATCTCTTGGGTAATTCTTTCAAGTCCAGTTACACCGTTTTGTGTTACTTTTGTTTCGTTATAACCAAGATTATTATCTACTACCGTTTGCTTTGTATAGGCTTGTTCAACGTCTTCAGTTACACGTACTTCTTGATACAAAGTTAAGATAGGATCAATTAAACTGTTTTGAAGAGTTTCACCAATTGCTAAAACCGCATTTTCGCTTCTAAATTTTGGATTAGCTATAATTAGTTCTCTTACATTTAATTTACTTGCTTCGGCAATTGAAGCAAGTGTATCACCTTGCTGAACAATATAACTCGATGTTTTTTCTGTAGTGCCATAAAGTAAGTATTGTGTAAGTTCATCGGCGTCTGTAAATATTTTTTCTTTCACTGAAATGTAGGCTTCTTTTACAGTCACGGTTTCTTCAAATTCCATGTGTTTAATGATAGATCCAACATCTTTAATTTCTGCTTGTGTGTTGGTAATATATGCATTATAAGTATCTTCATCAACAAAGGCATAAATAAAGTTTTGCTCTGCTTCATAATATATGTCATCATCTAAAACATAAATTTTTGTTACTTTTTCTTCTTCATTTTCTGTGGCCGGGCTTGTAATTGTCACGACGTATCCTTCCACAGTAAAATCACTTTGATCTTTTATTTTTTGATAAATATTACTTGCACTTGTAATGTTATCGTCATAGGTGATGTATTCTTCAATATCAAAACCATTAGGAGGATATACCTGATCGACATCGTAGGCATCTTTAATGTCTTGTTGTTCTTCATTGATTAGATTTAATAATTCGTCTTTATTCTCCACTAACCCAATGACTTCACCATCCAAGTAGACTTGATAAACATTTTTAGGCGTGTGATCTTTTGTTTGCAAGCTACACAAAACAAGAATAATTATAGTTAAAATACTTCCAATTAAAACGATGAGTTTTTTTCGTTCCATACTTCCTCCGATCTTATCCATTGTTATTTATGACATTAACAATACTATCATATTTTATCCTTTCTTGGCAAATAAATTTCCTATTTTAATTAAATGCATTTTCATCAATTGGTGTATATGGCTTAAAACAACTTTTATTTAATTCAAATAGTATTTGAAATAATCCAGTACTGCCACGACGGTGCTTAGCAATGATGACATCTACTGGAACAATGGTTGCTTTGTTGTCGGCTGTTTTCGTTTCAAAATAGTCTTGACGATTTAAAAAAAGTACTAAATCGGCATCTTGTTCAATAGAACCTGATTCACGCAAGTCTGCAAGGCGGGGCTGATTGGACTCTCTACGTTCGGCATTACGTGATAATTGGGCCAACGCTATAACTGGAACTTTTAATTCCATTGCCATTGTTTTAAAGGCACGAGAAATCTCTGATACTTCAACTTGTCTAGATTCAACTCGACCACCCGTGGTAACTAACTGTAAATAATCGATCACAACAAGACCTAATCCTTTTGGACTCGAAGCTAAACGACGACACTTTGCTTTAATTTCAGGAGCTGTTACACCAGCATCATCTTCAATATAAATATTCGTATCGGCAAGTTCACTCATTGCTTCTGTATATCTTTTCCAATCGTTATCGTTTAACATGCCTGTCTTTAGTTTTTCCCCTTCAATTTGACCAACAGCACTAATCATCCGATTGACTAATTGTTCGGCACTCATCTCTAAATTAAAAATGGCTACATTTTTGTCCATTTTCATAGCTGCATTGGTAGCTATATTTAATGCAAAAGCTGTTTTTCCCATACCCGGACGAGCGGCTAAAATAATCAGTTCGCCTTCATGAAATCCTGAAGTTGCACGGTCCAAATCGGGAAATCCCGATGGAACTCCTGTTACAGCTGTTTTATTTTTACTCAATCTTTCTAAGTTTTCATGCGCTTCTCTTAGAGCTACAGCGATAGGCTTAAATTCACTCGTTTTACGAGCACGCGCGACAATAGATAGTTTTTGTTCGGATTGATCTAAAAGTTTGGTTAAATCTTCATCTTCTTCGTAAGCATTCGTGATGATGTCAGTCGCAGTATCAATGAGCTTTCGTCTTGTTGCTTTGTCTTTGACAATGTCTATATAATAATCTAGATTACTACTTGTGACTACAGAATCTACGATTTCACTTAAGTACTCGATTCCACCAACTGCATTCAAATTTTTTTGCTTATCTAATTCATTGCAGACTGTTGTAATATCAATGGGAATATTATTCTTTTGTAAACTTACTAAAGCAGAAAAAATCTTTTTATGAGCATCTAAAAAAAACATGTCTTCCGTTAAATTCTCGGTTATTTTTTCCATCGCATAGGGGTTTAAAAAAGGAACTCCTAGGACACTCATTTCTGCTTCGATATTTTGGGGCATCATTCTAGAAGCCATAATTCATCACCTACTTTTTTAATGTTATTTTAAATGGAAAAATTACTCTTTTATGAAGTTCGATTGTTACTTCATGTGTTCCTAGAGTATCTAGAGGATGATCTAATTTAATATTCTTTTTATCTATGTTATATCCCATCTTCTTAAATTCATCACTAATTTGTTTTGTAGAAATGATTCCAAAAACTTTGTCTTCTTTACCGGTTTTCACCTTAAATTCCATTTTTTTTGTTTTTAATTCTTCACGAATTTGATTATAGGCAGCCACTTTATCTTCTTCTTCTAAATGTCTTTCTAATAAAGATTCTTCTAAAACTTCTTTACTTTTTTTCGTTTCTGGAACGGCTAGGCCTCTTTTTATTAAATAATTATTGGCATAGCCATCACTTACATTTATGACATCATCTTTTTTTCCTTGTCCTTTGACGTCTTTTAATAAAATTACTTTCATTTTGAACTCCTCGTTTCTTAAAATTTACAGACTTAGTATATCAAAAAAAGAATACTTTGAAAAGCATTCTCTTATTTCACATATGGTATTAAAGCCATAAATCTTGCATATTTAATTTGTTCTGCAATATGTCTTTGATGTTTTGCACAAGCACCAGTCATACGTCTTGGTAAAATTTTACCTTTCTCACTAATGTATTTATTAATGATCATGACATCTTTATAATCAACGCTTTTACCAGCGCACATTTGACATATTTTTTTCTTTTTTCTTCTAAATTCAGCCATAGTCTAACTCTCCTTTCCTAGAATGGTAAGTCATCGTCAGATAGTGCTATTTCTTCTCCAAAATCTTTAAATGGATCTTCATTCATATCTGCTGATGGCATTTCTTGAGGTTCATTATATGAAGGCATTTCTTGTGAATAACTTGGTTCATTTGGTGCGTAACTATTGGTATTATCATTGCTAGAACGACTTCCAAGAAATGTTACATTATCTGCGACAATATCCGTTGTGTAATGTCTTTGACCATCTTGTCCATCATAACTTCCAGTTTGAATACGTCCTTCGACAGCAACCTGGGATCCTTTTGTACAATATTTGGCAATATTCTCAGCTTGTCTTCGCCATGCAATACAACCAATAAAATCTGTTTGTGGTTGACCACCTTGTGGTGTAAATGGTCTTGATACAGCAACAGTAAATCTTGTTACAGATATTCCTGAACCTGTAGTTCTCATTTCTGGATCTCTTGCGAGTCTTCCAATTAAAATTACCTTATTCATATATTTTACTCCTCATCTAAACGAATAATTAAATATCTTAAAACGTTTTCATCCAAATGAATTTTACGATCAAATTCATGAATGATGTCTTTATCCGCTTCTACTTGCATTACGAAATAGTATCCATTTAATTCTTTTTTAATAGGATATGCAAGTTTCTTGCTACCAAGTTCCTTGTATTCTACAACTTTTCCTTTTAAATCAGAAATTAATTTTTTATAGGTTTCAGCACATTTTTTTACATCTGCACTTTCCATTGTAGCTTTTACAATAAACATAATTTCGTATTTGTTCATTTTCTACACCTCCTTATGGTCTTAATGGCTTTTTATTTCTAAAAAGCAAGGAGTAATCTCTTACTCGCCATTTATTTTAGCATTTAATTCTTAGAAAGTAAACCAGAAATTTTAGGATTCCTTATTCTTTACCTATCTATTCAAAGTGACAACTTGATCGAAATTAAGCTAGCTTTAAAAAGACTATTATAATTGTAATGTCTTTTTTAATTCGAATTGTTTTTCACCATATTCCTCTTTTGAAATTGGCAAACCATATTGCAAGCGGGTTTCTAAAGAGTAAATATCTTGAGATTTTTTTAGACATCTTGAATCATTTTCATCATACCATTCGAAATCTCGGAGTTCCCTATCTAATCCCAATTTTCTAAGATAGGTAATTGTAGGTGAAAGTGATGCATTATATCCTTCTAATTTCATTCGGATATATTTAGCTTTTTCTACTCTGAAAATATGAGGTAATTGGGATTTGATTGGTTCCAACATTTTTAAACACTCTTGCATTGCATGATAATCTGCTAGTCTTTCTTCAGGAGCGATTTTGTAATAGCTTTTATACACAGCCTTTTGATTTTGAATTTTAGTTTCTACGTCTTTTTTTATTTGTTCGATAGACATTCCTTTCATAAGACAGCCAAACACGTATTCTTGACTTAGATGATTTTGGCATAATTTTAATAATCGTACTTCGATTGTATTAATGTGATGATCATGGATTATCTTTGCTTGATTAGCGTGCTCCATTTCATGACGAATTGATTCTAAAAGAAAGAGATTATAGAAAAAATGTCTTTCATCTGAGGAAAAACCAAAAGTTTTACTATCTTCCAATTGAGCAGCATAAGCAATCATTTTATCAAATAATATGATTCGTTTATTTGTATGATCATACTCTCCAACACCTTCTGAAAATGCTCTTATTTTTCCATCTGTTTTTATTTCCTTAACTTGTTCTTGCAATTTCTTTTCTTGCACCAATTGCCAAGCAATTTCAGTTACCTCTTTTTCTGTAAAAATTCTTCTGTTTTTGGATACAGCATAAAATTGTTCAAAAATTTCATTTGTCATATACATCCCCCTTTTGGTAGGATGTATATTAGCATAAACCCTGATTTTTGTCAAATATGTTATTCTTTGTTCTATTCTTTTTAAAGTCGTATTTAAAATGGTGGCTTCGGTATGATATTATTATTATGGAGGTGCTATTGTTTATGATAACTGTATTTCAAAAGAATGAACAGGAAATAATTCAAGAAAGATTTTATCGTCATATATTAAATGATCCTAGTCAGCAGATTTGTCCGACTTATCTGCAAAGAAAAAGTACTGGTGAAAAAGTGGATACATCAGACTTAACAGAAGATGAATTGATTGCAATAATCAAAGCAGATATTCAGGATTATAGTACTCAAAATGGTAGTTATGGTTCATTTCAAAATCCAAATCGCAGAAAGCCTGATGTGTTTAATCTTGCTCATGCGTTACAGAATAGAACTTATTCAGACTATTTTCTTTTTCAGTTATTTCAATTATCTTTACAAGATGGCTATCATATGATATCGGATATTATTGGTGCTTTGGGCCTTAATCAACGTTTATTTGAAGTCAAGGCTATTGCAAAATTTCAAAAAGAATGTTCTGGAGATTTTCGGGGATATACTACTGAAGATATGCTTCAAGTTTTAATGCAAATGGTCCAAAATGAAAAAAATAAACTACAACAAAAAAAGCGTTAAAATGAATTAATTAGTGAATAACAAAAGTCGTAAAAAATACGACTTTTTAGTTTTTATTTGCGCTGATGCTCCATGGTATTTCTATCCTTTATAAGAGTAGGTTATACTATAAGAATTATACAGTTTGTGCTTTTTATAACTAGTTTTAAAATCTAAATTTGTGTAGGTGGCATTTAATTCTTGTTCTAATTCAGCTAGTTGTTTTTTTAAATCTTCTTCGTTCATTTTGGTGCGGAAGGTGGCTACATAGGAACAACATTCAGATACGAAGCATGAACTCTCAGGAATGTCAATTGTATCACCCGTAATGAGTTTATATTGACTTTGATTATATAATGTTTGGCATCTACTACCAAATTCATCTTTGGGATTAATGATAAAGTTATATAGTAAATAAATTACGATAAAAATAATTATTACGACAAGTATGCTTATTATTTTTATATGTTTTTGGATAAAATCTTTCATCAATGTTCCTTCTTTCTTTGGATATACCCTATCATAATCCTTAAAAAATAAATAGTGCCAATTTGGCACTAGAAGGTTTCATTTCATTATCTCTTTTATAAATTGGGCTATTTCTTCATTTTGAGCATGACTCGTATAAAAATCTAAAAAGTTAGGGCGATCTATCGTTTCTTTTAAAAATTGTTTATCGATTGTTTTTAAAATTGTCATGATGTCTTGATGAGTCACTTTTTTTACTTCATCTAATATTTTTTTATTACGTTGTTCTGGTTCTTGTCTTTCTTTTGGATATCCTCCACCAAAAGCACTAGCAAAAAGTTTTTCAAAAATGTACTCTAATGTGATTTCACTCCCCCAACCAAAGCCTTTAGCAAAAGGTAAGCTTACCGCATTACCGGCATTAATCTGACTAAATAAGTAAGCATCTGTTGGCGTTTCAATTAATCCACAAGTTACTTTGGGAAAACTATTTAAGGCAAGCATTGCTCCTTCGCCGGTTCCGCACCCTGTCACGACAAAGTCAATACACCCGTCGTTTAAAAGAATACTTGCTAAAAGGCCATTTTGAACATAGGTCAAATTTTTATCAGTTTCACAAGTCATGCCAAGATTGTATACTTGATATCCTTTTTGATCACAAACTTTTTTTAAACTCTCTAAAATCAAGCTATTTTTACTTACTTGGCTATTTTCATTAATTAAAGCTATTTTCATTTTTTCACACCTTTCATGAACTATAGTATACCATAGTTTTATCTTTTTCAAAATGTAATCTTTTGATATAATTTTTAAGAAAGTATTTGGTGGTACACATGAAAAGACAAGTCTATATAACACGTGATAAAGAACGCATTATTGAATCATTTTCCAAAGAAAAAAATTTTTCAGCCGTAAAAGTCTATTCTGAAGCTGAATTTATGCAGCTTTTTCCCTATAAATATTCTAATGAGACTCTTCTATACATTATGAAAAAGGAAGACGTCCTTTTAGAGGTAGCTCGTATGTATTTGGAAAATATTTGCCGTTTTCCTGTTGACTATTATTCAGATGAAAAGTGTCTTTTTTTAAGTAAACTCAAAAGTGAGCTTATCGAAAAAGGGTTACTTATCAAAAATACTTTGTTAAAAAAATATCTTAATGAGGCAGAAATTTTTTTAGATGATCCTTACATGTCTTCGGATTTAATCTTTCTTTTACATAAGTTTCCGGTTCAATATGTTCATCATGAAAAAGAAAAATATATTCCAACGATTTATTGTTTAGAAAATGAAGAAGAAGAAATTGTTTTTGTTTTTGAAAGAATTGCCGATTTAATTCATCAAGGGATTGATATTAATCATATTTTTTTAACGAATGTTCCGGAAGCTTACTATACCCTTTTAAAAAGAATTGGCCGCCAAATGAATATTCCTGTGAACATTCCTAATACCCCTACGCTTTCTAAAACAACAATGGGGACAAAATTTATTTCTAATCTGTCTTTAGGATTTCCCGAAGCTTTAAATCGTTTAGAAATGTTCGTAACTACTGCGGAAGAGGAAGAAATTTATAATCAAATTGTTCAAATTGTGAATAAGTATCTTTATTTGGATAAAGCAGACACTTTTGTTTTATATGATTTAAAACATACAAAAGTAAAAACAAATAAAACTTACAATACTATTCAAGTTGTTCCTTATCGAAGTTATTCTTTTGCAGATAATGATTATGTTTTTTTTCTTTCATTTAACTCAGATACAATTCCCACATCTTATAAAGATGAAGCGTATTTAAATGACCACATGCGTGAGAGAATGGGACTTTCTACCTCCAAAGATCAAAATAAAAAGGAAAAAAAATTTGTCCTGCAAAAGATTACTTCTATTTTGCATTGTATCATTACTTATCGAAAGCACACTTTAAATAAAGAAAGTTATCCTTCTTCTTTACTTGAAGGTTTTTCTATTCAAAGTGGTCATCTTCATTACAATGTTAGTGATGTGTATAACCAATATTCTTTAGCAAAAATGTATGATGGATATACAAAGTTCGGAACTATTACTGATGATTTTCTAGAACTTGCTAGCTTATACGAAATTCCGTATCATACTTACTCTAATGGTTACCAACCCATTGCGGATGTAAAAATTCTTAATTATCTTAAAAATAAACTTGTTTTATCTTATAGTAAAATGAATAGCTATTTAGCTTGCCCTTTTAGTTTTTACTTAAAATATATTTTAAAGATTTCACCTTATGAAGAAACTTTTCCTATTCGAATTGGAAATATTTTCCATAAAGTTTTAGAAAGAATGGAAGAAGACGAATTTGACTATGATTATGTTTTTTCCATTTTAACGAAAGAAGAAAATTTTTCTGACCGTGAGAAATTTTTATTAAACCATTTAAAAGAGGAATTTCGTTATACTTTGAATTTGTTACAAGATCGAAAAAAATATACTGAATTAACGGATGGAGAGTTTGAAAAAGTGGAAAAGATTTCTATACCAGCAATTCTTCCTGTTACTTTTGAGGGAAAAATTGATTTGATTCGTTATAACAAGGAACGGACTGTATTTACTATTACGGATTATAAGACTGGTGTACCCTATTTAGAAGCTAATATTATGCCGTTAGGTTTTTCTTTACAATTGCCAACGTATCTTTATTTATTAAAACATGATGAGGAATTTAAGAATATGACGTGTGGTGGATTTTATCTCCAGCCTATCTTTATCGAAAAGCAAAAAGAAGATATGAAAACTGATTATGAAGTGATTAAAAATAAAGCTTTTAAAGCTGTAGGCTATTCCAACAGTAATCAAGATATTTTAGGCATTTGTGATTATACTTATCCTGATTCAGTACAGATAAAAAGCTTAAAAACGAAAAATGATGGTAATTTTTATCATTATTCTAAGGTGTTTGATGACCAGGATCTTAAAACCCTATATCATTTAGTAGAACAACTTATTGAAAAAAGTTTAAAGGGTATTTTGGAAGGTACCTTTACGATAGAACCTAAGATTGTGGATAACAAAGCAAATTTGTCTTGTACTTATTGCCCTTTTCAGGATATTTGTTTTCATACACCTAAAGATAACGTTTATGTTCATTCAGATGAAAATTTTTTAAAGAAGGAGGTGTCACATGGCTTGGACTCATGAGCAAGAATTGGCCATTTATGAAAGCGGAACAAATATTATTGTTTCAGCTGGAGCTGGGTCTGGAAAAACAGCTGTTTTATCGACTCGTGTGGTTGAAAAAATTAAGCAAGGTATTCATATTGATGAACTTTTAATTTTGACGTTTACTAATGCAGCTGCTGGGGAAATGAAAGAAAGAATTAAAAAAAAGATTAAAGATCTACATATGCCAGAGGAACTGGATCGGTTAGAATCAGCATATATTACTACTTTTGATTCTTTCGCACTTTCCATTGTTAAAACGTATCATTATCTTCTTAATATTCCTCGCAATGTCACGATTACGGATAGTTCTATTTTGAATATTCAGAAAAAGAAAATTTTAGAAACTATTTTTAATGAATATTATGCAAAGAAGAATAATGCTTACTTTCAAAAACTTATTTATGACTTTTGTTTAAAAGATGATAAAACTTTAAAAGAAGCCATTTTAAAACTTATAGGAAAGTTAGAAATACGAACGGATTTAAACGAGTATCTAGAGCATTATTTAGACAATTATTATAGTAAAGAAAAGTTACAAAGTTATCTTTCTGATTATCAAAAGATTCTCAAAGAAAAAATTGAAGCTTTGTGGATTCAAATTGATATTGAAAGTTCTTATTTTGAACAAGATTATACCGAAAAAATATATGAAGCTTTGCGTCCTTTACGTGCTCATCTTTCCTTAAATGAACTTATCGCGAAAATATCGATTAGTAAAATTCCTGCTTCACCACGTGGTAGCGATGAAGAGACCAAAGCAGCACGAGAAAAACTTTCTAAGATGCTTCAAGAGCTCAAAGACGCTTGCACTTATGGGTATGAAGAAGATATCTTAAAAAGTATTTTGGTTACGAAAGATTATCTAACCATTGTTTTAGAAATTGTCCAAGAATTTTTTAAGCGGTTTGAAGACTTTAAAAATTATAATCATTGTTATGATTTTACCGATATTGCTCATCTTTCTTTAAAGGTAATTAAAGAGCATAAAGATGTACAAGAGGAATTGCAGAAACGGTTTAAGGAAATTATGGTTGATGAGTATCAGGATACCTCGGATATTCAAGAAGAGTTTATCTCGTTGATTTCTAATCATAATGTTTATATGGTTGGGGATATTAAACAAAGTATTTATCGCTTTCGAAATGCGAATCCTTATATTTTTAAAGAGAAATATGATGCTTATTCTAAAGGATTGGATGGCCAAAAAATTGATTTACTTAAAAACTTTCGTTCAAGAGATGAAGTACTAGAAGATATCAATACAATTTTTAATCCTATTATGACGAATAAAATAGGCAATGCAGAATATACGGAGTCGCATCAGATGGTTTTTGGCAATACTACTTACAATGAAGAAGGACAAACGTCTGAAAATTACCACATGGAGATTTTGGAATATGAGCTTGCAAATAAGGAATATTCTAAGGAAGAAGTTGAACTTTTCGCGATTGCAGAAGATATTAAACAAAAAATTGCACAAGGCTATCCTATTTTTGATAAAGATGAGAAAATGATTCATCCTGCCACCTATCAAGACTTTTGTATCATTATGGATCGAAATTCAACGTTTGATCTTGCTAAAAAGATTTTTGAATATCTAGGTATTCCTTTATGCTTATATAAAGATGAAGTTTTAAATGAAGATGTCGATATTTATTTAATAAAAAATATTGTCACTTTACTTATTTGTATGATAAACAAAGATTACAGCAATGATTTTCGATATGCCTTTACTAGTATTGCTCGCAGTTATTTGTATGGACTTAGTGATGAAGAGATTTTTGATTGTTTTGTTTGCAATGATTTTTTTCATACCTCTATCTTTAAAGATTTGTTACCGATTACAAAAAAGATATTTTCTTCTTCTCTACGCGAGATTTTAGAAAGTACATTAGAGCAAGTTAGGTTTTATGAAAAAACTATTACCCATGGCAATGTATTGGAAAGTGAAATACGAGTCCAAAAAATTTTGGAACTGGCCGATAATTTAAGTGAACTAGGTTATAATCTTTTTGATTTCAAAGAGTATTTAACTGAGTTGCTCGAAACTGGCGAATCTATTAAGTTTAATTTGGGTACCAGTACATCTAATGCTGTAAAGATGATGAATATTCATAAATCTAAAGGTTTAGAGTTTCCAGTTTGTTATTTTTGTGGACTTTATAAAACTTTCAGTAAGGATGATTTAAAGGGAATGATTATTTATGAAAACGGATTACCTATTTATATGCCAGACCAGACAACTGGAATCCGTGAGACTATTCTTAAGTTGCTTATTCAAGATAAAATTGTAAAAGATGATATTTCAGAAAAAATAAGACTATTTTATGTAGCTTTAACGCGTGCTAAAGAAAAGATGATTTTCTTATTACCTAAAAAGGATAATTTACATGAACTAAAGGAAAATGGTGTTGTTTATGAAAGTATTCGTTATCATTATCAATCTTTAGCTAGTATTCTTTATTCTATTCCAAACACTTTAAAGATCTTTACGAAAGATTTAAAAATTGACGACCTTCCTTTAACTAAGGATTATTTGTTTCCTAAGACTTTACAAAATAGACTTGAAAAAGGAAAAGCAAATATTATTGTTTCACCTATATCTATTACCGAAAAACAAGAAAAGAAAAGCTCTTATTCTAAGAAAGTTAAAACTTTGCTTTCTAAAGAAGAACAGAAAAATATCGAATTAGGTCTTAAAGTTCATGAAGTTTTAGAATTTGTAGATTTTAAGCATTTTCAACCTCGTGATATTGAAGATGAGTTTATTCGTAATTTAGTGCTTTGTTTGTTAGAACAACCAAT
Source organism: uncultured Bacilli bacterium (assembly GCA_944363675.1). Classification (GTDB taxonomy): domain Bacteria; phylum Bacillota_I; class Bacilli_A; order RF39; family UBA660; genus Ventrenecus. The sequence goes on from CALVUT010000094.1 coordinate 21,435, forward strand.
CATGCAAAATTTAGAGGATGCTAATATTTATCAAGAGTTTGAATTTATTTATCTAAATCATCAGGAACAAAAGCATGGGATTATTGATTTGATGATTGAACGAGAACAGACTATCGATATTATCGATTATAAGTTAAATGATATTACGGATGAAAATTATTTGAAGCAATTACAGGGATATCAAGAATATATCCGTTCTAAAACAGCGAAAAAAGTTTCTATTTATTTATACAGTATATTATCTCATGAACTTAAAGCATTATAAAAGAAGTAGTTTCTTTAAAAAATCTACTTCTTTTTATAGTTTTTCAAGGAAATCTACGGCTCTATTTTTCGTTAAGATTGCATCGGTTGCATTTAATACGCCGCAAAGAATGAAATAGGCTCCAGCTACTTGGGTTAATAATAGGTTGCTGAATGGATTAATAAAGATTAAAATGCTCATAAATATTTCCAATACAGCTGTGACTAAAATTAATAGCCAACTTTCTTCTTTCATCTTTTTAAGACGAATGGAAAAATCAATTTTCATAATTGCCATATATAGTATCCATATACCAATAAAGATGGTAATAACTTGGGTAAATAAGAATGGCGATAAAATCGTTACGATACCAAGAAGTATTCCTAGTATTCCATAAAAGATGTTATAACGGAATAAAGGAATTTCTCTTCTTTTGGTATAAGAATAGATAAGGCCAATGCCTATAGCGATGGTTTGGATACCAAAAAGAATACCAATCACTTTTAAACTAGCCGCAGTCCATATTAGGAAGACTAATCCAAGAATTATAAGAATCACTGATAAGATAATTTGATACCACATGATTTTATTAAAAAGTTTATCAATGTCTGTTAGTAATCTTTTGGTTCTCTTCCGAAAGAATCGGCTTATATTATTTTGAGAAGTTTTTTTCTCTTTTTTTTCTTTATCTTCGTTATACATACGATCACCCTTCATGGGCCTATTATATCATATTTTAAAAGAATTTGCATTTTTTCTATTTTGTGATATAATATACTCCATTAAAAAGAGGGGTGAGTCTAATGGTTTTAAAAGAGCTTACAATTCATGAATTTGCTGATTTTGTTCGTAATAGTCCTTTGGGTACACATTATCAAACTTTAAATTATGCTTTATTAATGGGTGAAAATGGATATGACTATGAATTAATTGGATTTGTTAATGAATATGGACAAATTAAAGCTGCTACAATGATCTTATTTAAAAACATTAAGTTTCGAATGAAATATGGTTATGCTCCTAAAGGATTTATATTAGACTTTTTTAATGAAGAATTGGTTAAAGAGTTTACTGATGCTCTTATAGCTTATTATAAGAAGAAACATGTTGTGTTTATTAAAATTAATCCGGAGATTGCCATTAGTGAGGTTGATCCTAAAAACGGAATTAAAACTTATAATTGGAATTATGATATTCTGGAGATCTTAGATCGATGTGGATATAAAAAGCTTAAAGATAACCTTTATTTTGAATCTATTTTACCTCGATTCAGTGCTGTTTTATCTTTAAAAAACTATGGTTTGGATAAAGTGACAAAGAATTGCCGGAACAAAGTGAGAAGAGCTAGTCAGAAGGGACTTCATATAGAACTTTCTGAAAAGTCTGGAATTGATATTCTCCAAAGATTTATTACGAAAAAGAGGGATATTAATCCTTATTATTATAAAGATTACTACAATGTTTTTGAACGTGATGGGATGATTGATTTATTTTTAGTAAGTATCGATTCTCATGAATACTTAATTAATTCTCGGAAGTTATATGAAGATGAACTAGAACGTAATACGAATTTTAATGAACTATTAAAAAAGCAAAGTTCACAGAAGATTATTAATCAAAAAATGGATTCTGATCGTAAGTTAATCTATTATAAGCAAGATGTAGAAAAAGCAACGGAATTAAATCGTCAAAAAGATAAGATTTATATTGCAGGTGCTTTAGTGATTAAATATCATAATCGTATTCAAATCTTAATAAGCGGATATGATAAAAAATATAAACGTTTTGACCCTAATTATTTTTTACATCATGAGATATTTAAGCATTATCAATTTGATTATGATTATGCAGAACTAAATGGTATTACTGGTGATTTTAGTCAGACGAATCCCTATAAGGGACTTAATGACTTTAAATTAGGATTTAAGCCAAGAATATATGAGTACATTGGTGAATATGATTTACCTATTCAAAAAAATAAATATCAGAAGTTACGTAGTAATGGCGAATTAGCTAAGATTTTTAACAAAACGGATATAAAAATAATCAAGAAAGAAAAAGGTGGAAACGATGATCAAACAAAAAACTAGTGGGCAAATTATTATTATTTCTGGAACAACTTGTGCTGGCAAAGGAACAGTTGTTCAGGAGCTTATTAAACGAAATAAGAACTTGAAATTGTCTATTTCTTATACTTCTCGCGAAAAACGAGATGGAGAAGTTGAAGGAAAAGATTATTATTTTGTTACTTCAGATGAATTTGAAAAGAAAATTGAAAATCATGACTTTTTAGAATATGCTAAAGTTCAATATGGCAAGTACTATGGTACGCCTAAAAAAGAAGTTAACGATTTATTAAAACAAGGTTACGATGTTATTTTAGAAATCGATGTTCAGGGTGCTCAACAAATTAAAGAAATGTTTCCAGAAACGATATTAATATTTATTATGGCTCCAAGTATGAGTGAAGTAAAAAGAAGAATTAAAGCACGTGGAAAAGAAAGCAATCAGCAAATTATTGAACGATTTAAGGTGGCTTATAATGAGCTCAATGAAATTCCTAAATACAACTACGTTGTTGTTAATGATGAAGTTGAAAATGCAGTTAAAAAGATCGAAGCTATTTTACTAAGTGAAAAGTGTCGTGTTGATCGGATTGAAGAAATCTCTGTAGAAAATCAAGAAGAAATTATTCATGAATTTTTAATGGATAAAGATTTCGATAATACACCATTCACTTTGGAAGAAAATTAGTTTTTATGCTCTGCTATATGATTATAGTAGAGTTTTTTATTTGTCTGATTGCAATAATTTTCTTTTTCTTCTAAGTTATTTTTATAAATCTCATAAATTTCTTGAGATATCTTTTGAACCTTGTTAGTATAATCCTCTTTGCCAAAATAGGTTAAAATACTAATGAGATAAGGATAATCGCCTAAGTAGATCCCTATATCATTATAATAATTATCATAAAGACCATATTTGTGAATAAGTGTAATATCTTCAAATGATAATGCGTTATAATATGGATTGTTCATAAGTTCTTTTAAAAAAATACTTTTTTCATCATTTTTTGATATAAGTTGATAAGTGGTTTTTAATAGTTTGTTGCAATCTTCTGGGGTTAAATATCCATAGTGATCGCTTGCGGAAATGGATAGATCCATTCCTAGAGTTAAACTATAGTTTCGGAGTGTTTCTAAACCTATATAGTTTAATAATATTTCGTGGGCTGTATTGTCGCTTACTTCTATAGTGTACGTTATAAGATCCTTTATCGTTATTACACTTCCAGGAAGATACTTATCCATGCCTAAACTATAGTTTTTTTGATTATGATAAGAATAAACCAGTTTTGTATTTAAATCTATTTCATGATTATCTAGTATATAAACGGCTTCTAATAATTTAATTAGGCTTGCACCATAATAGACTTTGTTTGCGTTTTTCAAAATTGTATATTGATTTATTAAATCGTCAAAATATAGGCCAAAATACTCCTGTTGATATTTATTTAAAAAGTGTTGTATGTTTTGTTTTGTACTTTCGCTTTGGAAAGGTTTATTCATGCATTCTTTATAAAAGTTTAAGACTTCAACTTTTTTTCTTTGTCCTATTAAATCTTGTTCGGTTTGCTTTATAAAAAGAATTGTAATAATTATTAAAACTAAAATACAAACTATTTTTTTCACTATATCACCAATATAGTTTATGATTAAAAAAAACGAATGCAAAAAAAAGACGAATTACTTCGCCTTTTTATTTTATTATTCAACGATTTCTGATACAACACCAGCACCAACAGTACGTCCACCTTCACGGATAGAGAACTTGGTACCTTTTTCTAATGCTACTGGAGCAATTAGTTCAACAGTCATATCAACGTTGTCACCTGGCATAACCATTTCTACGCCTTCTGGTAACTCGATAACACCAGTTACGTCAGTAGTACGGAAATAGAATTGAGGTCTGTAATTTGAGAAGAATGGAGTATGACGTCCGCCTTCTTCTTTTGTTAATACGTATACACTTGCTTTGAATTTGTGATGAGGTGTAACACTTCCTGGTTTAGCAAGAACTTGTCCACGTTCAACATCTTCACGAGCAATACCACGTAATAGAACACCAGCATTGTCACCAGCTTGAGCATAGTCTAGAGATTTTCTAAACATTTCAATACCAGTAACAACAGTTTTTCTTGTTGGTTTTAAACCTACAATCTCAACTTCATCATTTAGATTCAAACGTCCACGTTCAACACGTCCAGTAACAACAGTACCACGTCCTGAGATAGTGAATACATCTTCAATACTCATTAAGAATGGTTTATCTGTTTCACGAACTGGATCTGGAATGTATTCGTCAACAGCTTTCATCAAATCACGAATAGATTGTTCAGCTTCAGGATCTCCTTCAAGAGCTTTTAATGCTGATCCACGAATGATTGGACATTCTGTGTCGTATCCATATTCTCCTAATAATTCTCTAATTTCCATTTCTACTAAGTCTAGTAATTCTGGATCGTCAACTTGGTCACATTTGTTCATGTAAACAACAATTTTAGGTACGCCTACTTGACGAGATAATAAGATATGTTCTCTTGTTTGAGGCATAGGACCATCTGCAGCAGAAACTACAAGGATAGCACCATCCATTTGAGCAGCACCAGTAATCATGTTTTTAACATAGTCAGCATGGCCTGGGCAGTCTACGTGAGCATAATGACGTTTTTCAGTTTCATACTCAACGTGAGCGGTATTAATAGTAATACCTCTTTCTCTTTCTTCTGGAGCTTTGTCGATATCTTCATATGCAACATAGTTTCCAAATAATTTTGTAATAGCCGTAGTTAATGTTGTTTTACCATGGTCAACGTGTCCAATAGTACCAATATTAACATGTGGTTTTGAACGATCAAATTTTTCTTTTGCCATTTGTTTTTTTCTCCTTTCACTTATTTATTTTATCTAATGCTTGAACTAAATTCAAGTATTATTTTTAGTTAACACTGTTTTTCTTAATAATTTCTTCAGAAATTGATTTTGGAACTTCTTCATAATGGTCTAATTCCATATTGAAGTTTCCACGTCCTTGCGTATTACTACGTAAAGTCGTTGCATAACCAAACATTTCAGCTAGTGGTACCATAGCCGTAATAGCTAGTGCATTACCACGAGACTCTTGGCCAAGTGGTCGACCACGACGACTTGTTAAATCCCCCATAACATTTCCCATATATTCATCAGGAATTGTGACAGTCACTTTCATGATTGGTTCAAGAAGTACTGGTTTACACTTATTTTTTGCTTCCTTAAGTGCCATTGACGCAGCTATTTTGAAAGCCATTTCTGATGAGTCTACATCATGGTAAGATCCATCGAATAGTGTAGCTTTAACATCTACCATTGGATAACCAGCTAAAATACCGCCAGCCATTGCTTCTTGTAAGCCTTTATCTGTTACTGGAATGTATTCACGAGGAACAACACCACCAACGATTGCGTCAACGAATTCATAACCTTTATCTTTATTAGGCTCAAAGCGAATCCATACGTGTCCATATTGTCCACGTCCACCAGATTGTTTAATGTATTTACCTTCACATTCAGCTGCTTGAGTTAATGTCTCACGATAAGCAACTTGTGGACGACCAATATTAGCTTCTACATGGAATTCACGCTTCATACGATCCACCATAATATCTAAGTGTAATTCACCCATACCACTGATAACAGTTTGGCCTGTTTCAGGATCTGTTTTATATTTAAATGTTGGATCTTCTTCTGCTAGTTTTTGTAAAGCAGTAGCCATCTTTTCTTGATCTGCTTTTGATTTTGGTTCAATAGCAACATCAATAACCGGTAATGGGAATTCCATACCTTTCATAACTGCTGGATTTTTTTCATCACATAATGTATCAGCAGTCGTTGTATCCTTAAGTCCTACAGCAGCGGCAATTTCACCACAGTAAACTTCAGAAATTTCCTTACGTGAATTTGCATGCATTTGTAAAATACGCCCAATTCTTTCTTTTACACCCTTCGTACTATTTAAAACATATGAGCCACTAGCTAAATGTCCTGAATAAACGCGGAAGAATGCAAGACGTCCAACGAATGGATCAGTCATGATTTTAAATGCTAATGCTGTAAATGGTTCATCATCACTTGGATGACGCCATACGTCTTCGCCAGTTTTTGGATTGAAACATTCAATAGCTTCAATATCAGTAGGTGCTGGCATGTAGTCAATAATGGCATCTAGCAATAGCTTAACACCCATATTTCCTAAAGCTGTACCACAAAGTACTGGGAAGAATTTAACTTCAAGGGTTCCTTTACGAATTGCTGATTTAATTTCTTCAACTGTAAGTTCTTCCCCATTTAAATATTTTTCCATCAAGGCATCGTCAAATTCAACAACTTTTTCAACTAAGTCGTTATGTTTTTGGGTTGCAATATCTTTTAGATCTGCTGGTATTTCAATTTCTTTTGGATTTTCAGCTTGTTCACCGTCATATTCATATGCCTTCATAGTAACTAAGTCAATAATGCCATGGAAGTTGTCCTCAGCACCAATTGGCCATTGAATAGGTTTTGTATCAATTCCTAGACGTGATTTTAATGTTCCTAATGAGAATTCAAAATCCGCACCCATCTTATCCATTTTATTGGCAAACACCATTCTAGGAACTCTAAATTCATCCGCTTGACGCCATACTGTTTCAGACTGAGGTTCTACTCCAGCTTGAGCATCAATTAAACATACGGCACCATCAAGTACTCTTAAACTTCTTGAAACTTCCACAGTAAAGTCTACGTGACCTGGAGTATCAATAATATTTAGACGGTAGCCTTTCCAATGCGCTGTTGTTGCAGCACTTGTAATGGTAATTCCTCTTTCTTTTTCTTGTTCCATCCAGTCCATTTGAGATTCACCATCGTGAGTTTCTCCTATTTTATGAGTTACGCCTGTATGAAACAAAATACGTTCAGTACATGTCGTTTTTCCAGCATCAATATGAGCCATGATACCAATATTTCTTATTTTATCAATTGTAACATCTCTTGCCATAACTCACACTCCTACCATCTATAATGAGCAAATGCTTTATTTGCTTCAGCCATTTTGTGAGTATCCTCACGTTTTTTCACTGCTCCACCTGTTCCGTTAGCAGCATCGATAATTTCATTAGCTAATTTTGTAGCCATTCCTTTACCACTTCTATTTTTTGCATAATTTATTAGCCATCTTAAAGCTAGAGCTTGACCTCTTTCGTCACTAACTTCAATTGGAACTTGGTAATTACTTCCTCCAACGCGACGAGATTTAACTTCTAGAGCTGGCGTAATATTTTCCAACGCTTCTTGAAATACTTCCATTGCTGGACGATTTGTTTTTTGTTCAACTATTTCAAAAGCTTCGTAAAGAATTTTTTGAGCTGTACCTTTTTTACCATCTAACATAATTTGATTAATTAATTTTGTAACTAATTTAGAATGATAGATTGAATCTGGTAAAACGTCTCTTTTCTCTGCTTTTCTTTTACGCATTTTTCTTTCCTCCTTCTATCTACTATTTTTTAGGTTTTTTTGTACCATATTTACTACGGCCTTGTTTACGATTTTGAACACCTTGTGTATCAAGTGTTCCACGTACAATGTGATAACGTACACCGATTAGGTCTTTTACACGTCCACCACGAACTAGAACTACACTATGTTCTTGTAAATTATGACCTTCTCCTGGAATATAAGTATCTACTTCTCTTCCATTAGATAATCTTACACGAGCATATTTACGTAATGCTGAGTTTGGTTTCTTTGGAGTTTTTGTTCCTACACGGGTACAAACACCACGTTTTTGAGGACTTTTTGTATTTGTTTGTTTTCTTTCTAAAGTATTGAATCCAACATTTAAAACTGGACTTTTACTTTTTCTTGTTTTCTTTCCTCTACCTTTTTTTACAAGTTGGTTAATTGTAGCCATATTTTCTCCTTTCCATTAACACACACCCTGGTGTATCAAAAATTCCTTTAAATGAGGTTTTACCTAGGTAAAACCAGAATTTAAAATCACAATTATGATATCATTAACTATTCTTCTCGTCAAGCTTTTTTTCACCGTTCGTTTTAGGTTCTCTTATTCGAGTATTTGAGGGTGTTGTATAGGCAATTGCTTGATCAATAAATTCGTTTATCGTATCTCTATACAATACTAATACTTTTTGGGTTATTTCATTTACTTCTTCTGGCTCTATTCCTAGAAATTGAGAAATAGATTCCACGGAAAAATATTTACCATCTATATAACCCAATCTTAAAGAGATTATTACAGCTTCTTTTACTGTTAAATTGCTCATCATTTGCTTAAATGTTGGTGTTTTTAGCAACTCTAATATCTTTATTAAATCTTTTTTAGCAACCCTTTTAATAGCACTTGTTTCTTTCGGTACTTGATCACTTGATTCGATTGTTTTTTTCTCTATTTTTTCTGGCTTGCGTTGCTTAGTTTCTGACAAAGATATAACTTTTGCCCCTTTTTTTACTTTACTCGTTTTATCTTTTTTCACTGATCCTTTTGAACTTTTTTTGCTGTTATATGGATTTATTAATCTGCGTTTTATTTTAAGTAGTATTGAACCACTTATTTTGGCGGACTGTTCACGACTTAATTGATTGCCGGTTAAAGTTTTTAGATCTTCTCCGTATTTTAATTTTAATAAGTTCCTCTCTTCATTTGTCAAAGTTTTTAAAACTTCATTTACGTGTTTTTCTGTATAACCTGGAAAGTGTTGATAAAGTGTTTGATATTTATAATTCATTTCTCCATTCCTTTCTTGAGATCGATAGTTTTTCATCGAAATGCATTTACTCTCTTTATTCTTTGAATAAATTGTTCTAAATTCGTCTATAGCTTTCAAAGCTTCATCAGGATTTGACATAAATACAGCATATTCTTTTATTTTATTGGATCTTCTGAGTTTCTTAAGTACCTTA
>CALVUT010000095.1 GCA_944363675.1 uncultured Bacilli bacterium
TAGGCAAATAAAAAAGCAGTTTTTGCTGCTTAGTTCATGTTTTTGGGTTTTCACTCTATCTAAGAATAGTAGGCTTTTATTTCTTCTTTAGTTAGCCCTGTAGCCTCTAAGATGTCTTTCCTATCCAGCTTTTTCGATAGCATCCATTTTGCTCTTTCTATTTTGGTTTGTTCTTCGCCTTCAGTTTTCGCTTCCATAATCAAGGTATTGCGAATCTTTCTTCATCTTGTTCTTTGGTCATATACTCCCGAAGTCTTGGATCTTCATTGACTCTTTCTAATTCTTCCATATATTTTTTCACCAACCTATCTTTTGTCTTTGAATATAATTTTTCCAATTCTTCTAATGGTAAGCCAAGCATGATAATATACTTGTACTCTTGTATTTTCTCTTCGTTTTCATCATACCAAAATCTGATCATTCTGTCTATATTTACTTCATAAATAAAGGCATTTTGGACAAATAGAAATTGGTCCTCATCTTGCATTTTATACACACGGCATTCTTTTAGATCTTTATGAATTCCACTTGTAAAGTTTAACTGCAAAAACTGGGTTACTTCATCATAGACTTCTCCTACACCAACATGATGGGAAACCATATCACTAAAGAAAGCAAAGTTTCGAGCCCGGATATACTTTTGATTCGATGAATTCACTTCGATTCCAATAAGTCCCGAATCCGTTTCCAATAAGACATCAAGTGTTTTTCTTCTAACTAAGACATTGTCACTTTTTCTTTCTGTATTTAAAAGCGTTATCTTGCTAAAATTCATTTTTAAAGATGTATACAGCAAAGCAGATAATAAATCTTTATTTTCTTCTTTCAAAAAGATTTCTTTAAAGACGCGGTCATTCATGCCTAGATAGAAGGTTTTATCTTCATTAAACATAGAAACTTTCATCTTGTCACCTCCTTGGCTCCCTATTTTAAGACAACGTCTTATTATGAAGCAATGGGAGGTTTTGTAAGGTTTTGTCGAAAAAAACTCTCAGTTATATTCGAGAGTTTTATTCGTTTATTTCATTTTTCTTTTCATATTATCCATCATGTCTGTAGCATTATCCATTGCTTTATTAAGCATTTTTGTGGCTTTCTTTTCTGTATTTGGATTAGATAATACATAGGCTGCTAGTCCCATACCTGCACTCATACCAATGCCTAAGCCAATCAATGTGTTTTTCATCTAAATCACCTCAGTATTAGTATGCTAACTTTTTATGAAAATATTCTCTAATTTTTCTTTTAATCCCGTTTTACGGTTAGTGGCATAGTCGTTATTGACACTCATTAAAAAGGCTTCTTTCTCCCCGATTAAAACTAGGCTTTTCTTGGCTCTAGAAACACCAGTGTAAATGAGTTTGTTATAAAGCATTTTATGGTAATTTTTGGTCATCGGTAAGATGACATGAGGAAATTCACTTCCTTGACTTTTATGAATGGTAATAGCATAGGCGTGTTTGATACTTCCTAAGTCTTCGGTTTTATATACAACTTTATTGCCATCAAAATCAATTAAGACTTCGGTATGTTTATGAGGATTTGACACTTCTTCTATTTTTTTGATGTAGCCTATGTCTCCATTAAAGACGTTGCAATCGGGATTATTTACAAGTTGTAAGACTTTGTCTTCCTCGCGATACGTAGTATCAAAATAAACGACTTCTTTTTTCTTGTCATCTTTTGGGTTAAACAGTTCTTGTAAAAGAATATTTAAATTATCAATACCATTTTCCCCTTTATACATTGGGGCTAAAACTTGCATTTCTTCGGCTTTTAGGCCTTTTTCAATACTTCGTTCAATGATTTTTTGAAGCATCCCTTTTAAGTGTTTGCTGTCACATTCTAGAAAATTATAATCGTCTTTTTTCTCTAAGTAATTACTACTTAAGTTGTGTTCTTTAATTTCTTTGGCAAGAATTGGTATATAAGAATTATCACTTTGACGATAGATAGTTTCTAAGGAAATATAAGGAAACAAGTGACTTTCTACTAAATCATTTAAGATAAGGCCTGCTCCAACACTAGGAAGTTGGAAGGTGTCGCCAACAAAGACAATCTGACTACTTTCGGGAATACCTTTTAAAAGAGAAGAAAATAAATATTCATCGATCATACTTGTTTCGTCAACAATGATAAGTTTATGATGGTTTTTATTTTTTTCATTGATTTGAAATTCATTGGTATCTTTATTCCATTTTAAATACCGATGAATGGTACTTGCTGGCAAGTTGGTACTTGTTGAAAGCTTTTTGGCTGCCCTACCCGTTGGAGCAAGTAAAGCAATTTGAGTCAAGGTATCTAATGGAGAAAGTTTGTAGATTTCAATGAAGAGTTTTGTAATTGCATTGACAATGGTTGTTTTCCCTGTTCCTGGTCCCCCAGAAATAATGGAAACTGGATTTTCTATCGCAGTAAGGATAGCTGTTTCTTGATCTTTGTTATATTTAACACCTAGTAGGTCTTCTAAATATTCTAATTTTTCTTTTAAACGAGGTAGTGTTTTTTTAGGATAGCTCATCATTCGATTTAGAATATAAGCAATATCAAGCTCCATTTCATAATACTTCGTTAAATAGATATGACCATTTTCATAAACGATTTCTTCTTTTTCAAGCAGTGTTTTTAAATATTTTTCTAGTTCTTCGTAAGTTAGGTGGATTTTAAATTCTCGTTTTAAGGAATCCGTAATTTCTTCTAAAGAATAATAGGCATCACCGGCTGTGTTACTAATTCTTTCCATACCTTCTTTTAGGCATTCGAGGACGCGTATTTCATCATAAGGATCGTGGGTATCCAAGAAGATTTTATCTAGCTTATTAAAGGGAATAAGTTCTTTAAAGTAATAGATGTTTTCTTCTAAAAAAACAAGAGTTTTATCTTGATAGTGTTTAACCAATTTTGTGGCTTCGGACACAGTAAAGCCCATGTTTTTTAGGGTAATAATGGTGTCATCTACTTTAGAATAGGATAAAACACTGATATAAATGGCCTCTGCTTTTTTGGGAGTCATTCCTGGAACAAGCATAAGATTTTCTTTATTTTCTTTAATTAATTTTAAAGCATCTTCTCCTAAGGTGTTGACAATCGAAGTGGCTGTTTTTAGCCCACAGCCTTTAATTAGGGAACTGGATAGAAATTCAATAATACTGTCTTTTCCTTCCGGAATTTTCTTTTCATAAGTTTGAAAGGAAAACTGCATACCATAACGTTCATGTTTGATATAGGCTCCATGTAAAATATACGTATCTTCTGTATTCACGTCGGCCATTAGGCCTGTTATTGTTATCGTTTTATGTATAAGCTCTTCTAATTCGGGCTCTTTGGTGTCTACAACTTTTAGGACAGCTACTAAAAAACCTGATTCACTACTAAATATAATACTTCTAACTTTTCCTTCTATTGTTTGCATGATATCCTAATCCTCCAATTTATCTTTTATAAGCAAAATGTTGCATATAAGGGAATTGATTTAATTTTCTTTTCCTTGTCATAGTCATAGCCTTTTGTGCTAATACGAATGGCATATGGTGGCTGAAATCTGGCCATATAGGTATTTAAGCTTTTTGATTTGGATGTATCGCCTATCTTTACTTCCACAGGAATAATTCCATCTTTGGTATACAATAAAAAATCAATTTCAGCTAGGGCATCACTTTTCCAATAGTATAGTTCATATTCTTTTTGCCTAGATAAGCCTAGGAGATTACAAAGTATTCCCACATCACTTAAATAGAGTTTAAATGTATCTGGATCAACAAAGCCTTTTAATGGAATCTGTGGTGTTTTGACGGCTAATGCTTGGATAACCATATTACTGGCACATAGCCCATCTAAGGATGTGTTTTGGAACGAATAATATACTCTTATATCACGTTTTTCGAATGAAACTTATAATTATTCACCATTTTTATACCCTAATAAGTATAAACGATAGACTAAATCATCGTAATAGTTATTTAATTGAATATCTTTATTTTGTCTTGCCACATTTATGTTATACCATAACATATATAAATCGTTATATTCCTTTGTCATACTTCTTTTCTCTTCTGTTTTTGTAGCCGCATTTAGTTTTGCATAATAATCATTTAGGGCATTTAAAATAAAGGAATCTAACATTTCATAATTGACACGACCTATGGATAACACTTCTCTTGTTTTAGCCCTTTTAAAGGGTCTAGTTGTTTTTTTGTTAAAATTGAAGTCTTGATTGACACGGACTATCCCTTTTTGAATACCATTATCTAACCATTGTAACTCTTTGTATCGTATATTTTCAAACATCTAGATCACCCTTATTTATTCTGTATATATTTTATCAAATATTCCCGTTAAAATCTACCGGCAAATTTCACCAATTAATTCATCATTTTTGACTTCTTTTATCATGACTGTTTGAAACGTATTTATTGGAACTTCTTGGAAGTATTTTACTTTTAGATAATTGCCTGTCGTTCCGGTTTGATCACTTTCGGTCAATATTTCTAATTTCTTGCCAAGATATTTTTGAGCATAGGCTTGTTCTAATTCATTGGATACTGCACATAATCTTTTACTACGTTCATGTTTTTCTTTTTCAGGTACTTGCATTGTCATTTTACTTGAGGCAGTTCCTTCTCTTTTAGAATAAGGAAAGACATGAATTTTGCTAAAAGCAATTTCTTTGGCAGTGGCAATTGTTTTTTGAAAAAGCTCTTCGGTTTCAAAGGGATGTCCAACAATTACATCGGTGGTAATTGATATATTAGGGCGAATCTCTCTAATCTTTTTGATTCGTTCTTTATATTCTTCTAAGTTATATTTACGGTTCATTTTTTGTAAAATTTCGTCTGAACCAGCCTGAAGAGGAATATGTAAGTGATCACAAATTTTCGGATTTGTTTTTAGTTCTTGTAAGAATTTATCGTTAAGTTCGGTTATTTCAATGGATGAAATGCGAATTCTTTTTAAGTCTTCTATTTGGGATAATTCATGAATTAAATCCGTCAGATCATGCTTGCTACCCAAACCATAAGATCCCGTATGAATACCGGTTAGAACAATTTCTTGATGACCATTTTGAACTAAAGCTTTAGCCTCTTTTAAAATGGTTTCATAGTCTTTATCTCGTCTTTTTCCACGAACATAGGGAATGATGCAATAACTACAAAAGTTATCACAACCATCTTCAATTTTTATATATGCTCTAGTATGAGTGGTAAACTTTTCAATTTGCATGGGCTCAAAAGCTAAGTTTCGTGTATGATAAAATTTAGTATATTTTTGATGGGTTTTCAAATAATTTTCGACTAATGAAACAATCTGACTCTTTTCATTATTTCCTAATAAGATATCGATATCCATTTGATTGTATTCTACTTCTTTATTCTCACTGGAACAACCACAGACAACTAAAATAGCATTGTTGTGATTTTTTTTGAATCTTCTAACCATTTTGCGAGATTTTTGATCCGCGACATTTGTTACAGAGCAAGTATTGACAATAACGATATCCGGTTTTTCTCTATCCAGTTTATATCCTTTTTGTAAAAAGTTTTCCTTAATTACTTCAGACTCATAAGCATTTACTTTACAACCTAGTGTATAAATATAAAAATTCATTGGCACTTCACTTCTTTCTGTAGTTATTATGAAGACTAGAAAGTAAAATGTCAATGAATTTTAATTAGTTTAAAAGTTCATTTAGTTGTTGTAAAGCTTTTAGGAAAGCTTCTTCCTTTTCATATGAGAACAATTTTCCTTTTGTTTCTTCTTGTGAGGTTGTTTCAAATTCTATTTTCGGTTCTTTTGCAATAAGTTCTAGAGGCATTCTTTCTTCGACTGGATTCACACTGATTTTCTTCACAGGAATGACATCGTCTACCATTTCTTCTTTAGTATAGTTGATTTCATTTTGTTTGATCTCACTTAAGAGTTCATCATAGCTGATAATTGCTTTGTTTTCTTGTTCTTCTTCGTAGGCCGTCATGTCCACTAGGGGTTTAGGATTTTCATCGATAGTATTCACAATATTTTGTAAATCGATTTCTTCATTAACTTCCTTATTCATAGTATACTCCTCATTTATTTGTTCTTTCGTTATTTCTTTTTCTTCTAATTTTTCTGTCTCAATGACATAGATTAAAGAAACAATTAATATGATTAAAGTTACAACGGCAAAATATAGAATATAATCTATAAAAGATAGGCTACTAATAATTTGCCAAATGTCTGTAAAAAAATTATACATACTTCTCACCTATTAATAGTTTATCAGATATGAAAAAAAATAGTCATTAAAATTGACTATTTGACATATAATTAGACACTATATAGACAGATTATTGTTTACGTTCCATATGTTAAGGTGTATGGATTTTCAATGGTTCCTTCCCCTTCAACAGAAGCTCGACGGATTATTGTAATAACTGGTCTTACAAATAAATTGGCAGTTTCTAGGGCATCTTTTTTTAAAGAGCCATCGTTATTTACAACAATATAAGAAACAGTGTTATTCTCTTTTTTATGCGGAGTCATTGTCCAATAGGATCCTTGTAAGCCATCTAAATATAAATAATACCCGGTATTTTCATTTGCGCTTCCTCCAGCATACATTACTTCATCGGCCGTTAAAAGAGCAATTTTTTGCGGAACACTTGTTCCATTACATGCATTTGTAGGATTTTGTTCTGTAAAAATACGGATATCCGAAAGATACTCAATCTGATTATTCTCATCCGTCATTATAGAATCATCAAAACAATATCTTGTACTAGAAATTAAGTCGTCGTAGTCCATTAAGTTTTGAGCATACCAACTTTCTAATTGTTGGTTGACATTACTCTGTGTAAAGTTTGTATTGCCAACATTTTCACTTGTATTCATCGGAATCATTTGTTCTGTTACTCCATTTAAAACCAGTTTAACGGTTCCATCTTCATTTATTTTCACGATACGCCAAGATTGTCCAGCAAAAGAAACATAATTATTCGTGACGTTTCCTTTAAAATAATATACATCGCCATCTTGTTCTGCTTTGCGGATTAATCCGTCTGAAGCATCCGTATTTTCTAAAATGGTATTGTTTGCTAGAACGGTACTAGCAAAACTATTATCGATTTGTTCAATATCCGTTTCAATTTCAAAGGTTACTGTTCTTTCTTGAGGATTTTGAACGGTAAGTACGAACCGCAACGTTTCGTTTGGTTCTATTTTGATTCGGCTTCCTAATATTGTCTGAGAAAAATTGGCTGTTACTGGTTCAAAGCCATCTATATTGGCAGTAATTTCATAGCTTAAATTCTCAGTGTTTCCTGAGATATTTACAAGTCTGATATAAAAATATTTTGTCTCTGTCGAATGATTGGTTACAGAGAAATTAATTTCTTTGGTTTTCTCGTCTACTTTAATTTTATTACCATTTAAATAATTAATCGATAGTTCTTCTGTAACCATAGTAATGGCCTCACCATAACTTTGATCTTCTAAATAGGCACGATATTGGAATAAAATACTTACACAAAGCAAAATGGCACAAATAATAAGCGCTAAGGCAATGGTATATCTTTTCCTCATATCTATTCACCTTCATTATAATAAGTATACTGAATGCAAAAAAATATGTCAATTTTCTTGTCTTTATCTGACTTTCACTTGACATATTTTTAACTTT
>CALVUT010000096.1 GCA_944363675.1 uncultured Bacilli bacterium
AACAAGTTTTAATGCATACTCTTTATTATGCATATAAAAAATACATCTCCCTTCAAAGATATATTATAACTTATTGATGTATACATTTTAATTAATGATGCATATACATTTTAAAAAAGGATTAACACTACTATCTTAGCAAGTTGTTCAGCTATCTTTTTTGTGTTGCCACTAGCCGAAAAATAACATATTAATTTCTTATTCATATTTCATTCTCCTAACTTAACTTATTATATTCATCATCATTAACTGCTTCTAGCCATTCATTAAAAGTATCTTCACCTGGTACTTCAACTGAAATGTGTGAAAACCAACTATCCTTTTTAGCTCCCTGCCAATGTTTAACATTTGCTGGAATTACAATTACCTTACCAAGCTTTAAACTATTCTTCTTGATACCTACCATATCCTGAGACACAAATCAAAATTTGTCCTCCGCCTTTATTGGCATGATGGATATGCCAATTATTCAAATTTCTTCAAAAAAATCATGTTTATGAAAAGTCCAAATACTATTGAACTTATCAATGTATATAACAAATTTTAAGGCCCCAGGTTAGTAATCTTAGTAGCAGGTCCTGTATTCATAAATGAGGTTGCTGCCCTTAACATACCTTTATTAACCCAATCTTGAAGTAACGGTATTGGATTTCTTTCCAAGATTATAGGATGCCTCCATATAATGTTTTTCTATGCCAGCCCCGGTGTAACCGTAACCTTTAGCAAGTACCATACCTACATTCTCTAAATTTAAGTAATCTATTAATATTTCGATATGTTTTTCTATAGCACTCATCACTTGATTATCATTATTCCAAGCTGTTACAATAAAAGCAGATTTTAAATGTTTTCTTTGAATTTGGCCATTTCTTGAATAGAATCTATCTATTGCACTTTTAATCTGTGCTGAGAAGCCAAAGTAATATATAGGTGTAGCAAAAACTATCATGTCCGATGCTAAGATAGTATCTAAAATATTGGGCATATCATCATTAAATACACATGGGCCATTCATTCCACAGTGATCACAGCCAATACATGGATGAATATTTAAAAATGGAGTATCAAATCTTGTAATTGTATGACCAGCCTCCATTGCACCCCTGATAAATTCGTTTACTAAAGTATTTGATGTTCCGTTTTTATGGGGACTTCCCGTCAAAACTACAATTTTCATTGTTTAGCCACCTCATCAATGCATCTTAAAGCATTAAGTGTTCTGGGGTAACCGATATAGGGAAGAAGTTGAGTTACTGTTTCGATTAAGAACTCTCTATCATTACCAACATTTAAGTTACCTTGAATATGTCCTTTTACTTGCGGTTCACATCCCCCTAAAGAGATAAGCAAGGCAAACGTTAATACTTCTCTTGTCTTTAAATCTAAATATTTTCTTGTATAATAGTCACCAAAACAATTGGCGCTTAAATAATATTGGATATGTTTTTCATCTTCCGGAGCATTATTTTGCATTGCTTCAATTGTTTCATGGCCAAAAATTTCTTTTTGAACTTTTAAGCCTTCTTTTAATCGATCTTCATAGGAAATCGTTTTACCTGTAGTAATTGGAAGGGTAATGCCGTTTTCTTCTAATACTTGATTGGTATCATAAATGATATCAAAGACTCTCGCAATGCCACAGTATGGAACAGCTTGATAAACGATCTCCATAATTTCCTCGGGAGTAATCCCAATATTTAATGCTCCAGCTAAAAAAACTTTATAACGATCCCTTGTATTTTGGGCAATCATACTAGCAAGGATTATCATCCATCTTAATTTTTTATCATAATTTCCATGATCATAGACTTCATCAAAAGCAAAATTCAAAAATGTTTCCACATAATCAGGATTCGTCTTGTTCATGGCTCTTGTTTCCTTTTCAGGGGCATATTTTACTCCCTTAAAAATTTCATCATGATTTTCTAATGCTTTTTTTGTAATACTCATAATTTTTCCTCCTACTTACTTTCTTTTTGACTTTTTCCACTAAATACAGGAAAGAAATCATTTTGACTATAATTTTCAATTATATATTCATCTTTTTTCATGTTTCTATGGCTTCCTCGGTTATTTTGAAAAAAACTTTGGCTTTGCTTATCGTTTGTTCTTTGATAGACGCTTTTGGTAAGGTAACCAAACTTAATTTTTAGCTGCCACAGAAGCATTGTATTTTTGAACTATTTTTTTAAGATTTCATTTTCTAGTGCTTTCTAAATCTCTTTTTTTAATTACTTCTCTTTTATCCTAATAGTTTTTTTATTTCCATATAGGCAAGCTCATAGATTGAATAGTATTTATAATGAATGCCCACTTCTTCCATTGCTTGCTTTTGTTTTTCTGTTACTACTACATAAGGATATATTCCAAACATGAATGGGAAAAACAAATAAATAAATTTGATTGTTTCTTCTTCAGTCATGTCTTTAAAGAATTTATTTAAGCAAAGTTTTACAGCATGTACGGAATTACCATAGGCTCTTTTAAATTCTTTCAATTTTTCCATTCGACTATTTTCTTCTATGTCATACATATTCATAGATAGCAATTTTAGCAATCTTTCTTTATCTTCTAAGGTATGGGCAAGAAGTTTAGCAAATTCTTCTTTGGATAAAATATCATTTTGATTTCTGATTTCGTCTAGTTCTTCAGTCCATTTTTCATATTCTTGTTGAAATAAAGCTAAAAATATCTCTTCTTTGGTTTCAAAATAATTGTAGATAGATGGTCTTGAAAAACTAGTGTGCTCACTGATTAACTTTATCGTTATGTCTTTAAAACTATACCGGTCATATAGTTCTTTGCAAGCTTCTAGAATTTCTTCTTTTCTTAAGTCTGAATGTTCCATTTTTATCACCGCCTTCTTTTTCTGACACTGTGTCAGTTCTTGCTTTTATTATATAGTGTTTCTGACACCGTGTCAACTTCTTTGTGATAAAAAAGTATGCATTCAAACATACCTTTTCTATGTATTTATTTTATTTAGAAATTTCTTGATGATAGTATATTTCTATTCATTCATGATATTTTATTGTACGCTTCATCCGTCACTGGTTCACACCATTCATTTGAAGTATTTTCACCTGGTACTTCAATTGCAATATGACTAAACCAAGAATCTTTTTTGGCTCCATGCCAGTGTTTTACGTTAGCTGGGATAGTAATGACTGTTCCTGGTTTTAAAGATATTGCATCTTTTCCTTCTTCTTGATACCAGCCATAACCAGCCGTACAAATTAAGATTTGACCTCCACCAGTTGTGGCATGATGAATATGCCAATTATTTCGACATCCTGGTTCAAAAGTAACGTTTGCTAAAAACAAATTGCACTTTTTGGGGTCCGTTAATGGATTTAAATAACTCTTGCCAATAAAATACTTAGCAAAAGCATCATTAGGCTCTCCTAAGCCAAAGACATTTACTTTATCAAATTCACTTTTGTCTGTCATTTTGTCCACCTTCCTTATAATTTAGCTAACCACTCATTTATTTCCTTATCTGTGGTTATTCTTCTATTTCTTTCGTTTTTATTAGATCTTTGCCAGTTGTTTGTTTTTCCATAACAATCGTCCTCCTATATTTATCTTATCATTTGAAGTTCACTTTAAGTCAAGTTGTATACATTTACTTTGTGTATATTCCATGTATAGTTTTATAGCCACTTTTGAACTTCATTTTCTGCTTGATAAACGCTTGATCCTTGAACAGCCAGACCTTCTGTTAAGATGGCATCATGACATAATTTTCTTAACTGCTCCGGAATGTTTCCTAGCCCTGAACCTTCATGGGTTGTAAAGGGGCGAATGATTTTACCTGTAAAGTCTAAATCTTTTAAGGCAGTAACCATTTCTTCAGGCATTAATCCCCAGTAAACAGGCGTGCCAATGTAAATTACTTCATAAGTGGAAATATCTGGAACTGGTACTAGAATAGGTGCGTCATGATTTTTTTTTCTTTCTTTTGCTTCTTCGATACATGTGTTGTAATCTTTGGCATAAGGTATTTTAGGTTCTACTTTGAATAGGTCTGCACTTGTTAAGTCCTTTATGTATTCGGCGATGACTTCCGTGTTTCCTTTGGCAATGTAGCCCACTGCATAATTTTCATCCGCTCTACTAAAATAGATCACTAAACTTTTTTTCTCTTTATAATTTTCTAACATTTTTTCTTTTCCTTTCTTTTCGTATAAAAACAGCAGAGTCAATTTTTTTATCTTTCTTAAATTATTCTTGACATCAACTTTATTTTTTTCTATGCTTTGAATATACATGACGGGTGTTACCCACGGTCAAGTGTTTTTTAGAAAGGTGTAAAAATGTTATATAGTATGAAACAAGCATGTGAACAAATTGGTCTTATGTATGATACTTTAAAATTCTATTGTAATGAAGGTTTGGTCCCTAATGTAAAACGAGATAAGAATAACTATCGTGTTTTTAGTGACCAGGATATTGAATGGATTAAAAGTTTATCTTGTCTTAAAAATTGGGAGTTGAGTATTGTTGAAATGAAAGAGTATCTGGAGCTTTGTCTAAAAGGCGAAAAAACTATTCCTGAAAGGCAAGTTATTTTAGAGGATAAATTAAGAGAACTTAATCATAAAATTCAAAAAATTGAAGATAGTATTAATTATATCCATTGGAAGCAAAGTTTTTATCAAGATGTTCTTAGCGGTAAGACTAAGTACTATAGCAACTTGATTTCTACTGATGATGATTCTGAAAATTAAATTAAAAAGAATAGATCCTACATCAAATCTATTCTTTTTCTTTTCGTTTATAATTTATTCAAATCCTTTAATTTTTATCTATAAGTTTTTTATTGCTATATTTGTCCAAAAATTTAGCTTTTATGTATCATACAGAATAATTATTAATAAATACATTTTATATTTTTTGAATGTATTTATTATTCTTTTCTTATTTTATATTTTTAAGATTGTTAGATAGAAAAATAGGGCTCCATCATAAGACAGTGCCCTTGCAAAAATGTATTACTATTTTTTCCTTGCATAGATAATATAGCATGATAAATCGAATGTTTAATTCTTTATAACATCAAGCAATTCACTTAAACTTTAATTTTTAAATAAAAGCTTAATTAGGTATTTTATTTTAACGTTTTTATTGACTTCATTATTCTTTGGCTTCAAATCCTAAATCTTCAATTTTAGCTATTGCTTTCTGTATTGTACTTTCTTTTTTGACATTTAGAATTAACTCTTTCTTTTCTAAAGATATTGTAAAAGAATCTATTCCTTTTACTGTAGATAAAGCATTTTTAATACGATTTACACAGCCTTCACATTTCATTCCTTCAATATTTAATTTCTTTTCCATTTTTTATACCTCCCAAAACGTAATGCATTTAAAACAACCGTCAAACTACTTAATACCATGGCAAGACTACCAAACATTGGAGTCATATTTATGCCTAATGGACTCAAAAGGCCCATAGCGATTGGAATCATACAAAGATTGTAGAAAAAAGCCCAAAACAAATTTTGTTTTATTATACGGTAAGAACTTTTACCAATCTCTATTAGGTCTAAAATATTTTGCATGTTGTTGTTCATCAAAATTACATCAGCTGAATCCATAGCAATATCTGTTCCATCATTTACGCTGACGCCTATTGTCGCGGTTATTAGGGCTGGCGCATCATTTATTCCATCCCCTACCATAATAACCCTTTTTCCTTGATTTAGCAAATTCTTTATTTCTTCTTCTTTTTTCTTTGGAATTACATTTGCTATTACTTTTTGGATTCCTAATTCTTTAGCAATAATCCCAGCCGTTGTTTCGTTATCTCCTGTTAACATGATCACTTCAAGATGCTTGTCTTTCATTTCTTTGATAGTCTTTTTAACAGAGTCTCTGACAATGTCTTTTACACCGATCAAACCAATTACTTTTTCTTCTTCAATAACAAAAATGATACTGCACCCATTTTGAACTAAATCTTCATAATCTTGCTGATGAGTATTTTTTATCTTTAATTTTGTCAAAAATTTCTCATTGCCCAAATTATATTTTTTCCCATTTACTTTGGCTGTCAATCCATAACCGTTTTTGGTTTCAAAGTCTGTAACTTCTAAGGCGTACTTTATTTTAAACGCATTGCTAATTGGATGAGAAGAATTTTTTTCAATGTTGGCTACGATATTCAAAAGCTCTTCTTCTTTATAATCGGAATAATTATAGGTTTTAAAAAGACTAATTTTTCCGTATGTTAATGTTCCTGTTTTATCAAAGACGATGGTATCAATATGCCGTACTTGTTCGAGGATAGAACTATTTTTTAAAAATAATCCTTTTTCAGCACATAATCCACTGCTTACAACATTTACTAGTGGTACAGCAAGACCTAGGGCACATGGACAAGCTACAACTAAAACTGTTACCATATGAGTTAAAGAGATCTCAAAAGACATTCCTACAAGTAAATTTATTATAAAGGTAAGCAAAGAAAGAATAAAAATGATTGGAACAAAGTAACCACTGATTTTATCGGCAAGTTTTTGGATTTTACTTTTGGTATTTGTTGCTTCAATGACTAGTTTGACAATTTCTGAAATGGTGGATTCTTTGCCGATTTTTTCTGCTTTATATTCAATGTAACCATCAAAGCAAATTGAGCCCGCTATTACTTTACTTTTCGTTTCTTTTAAAACAGGCGTACTTTCTCCTGTGATGAAACTTTCATCTACATAGGTTTTTCCGGTAACTACTTCGCCATCGACGGCAATCTTGTCTCCTGCTCGGCAAATTAATACATCATCTTTTTGCACTTCATCTATTGATATTTCTTTTTCTTCCTCGTCTTTTTTTATAATAGCTTTTTGAGGAGTAATTTGAACAAGTTTCTTTAATGCATCCTTTGTTTTTTCTTTGCTTTTATTTTCAATGTACCTTCCTAATTTGATAAAATATATTACCATACAAGTTGATTCAAAATAGAGATGTTCTAAAGCACTTACGTTTCCTAAGCCTATTGCAATGTATCCATACACACTGTAAAGAAAACTAAAAGTGACACTGGCTAAAACTAAGGTATCCATATTAGGCATGCCATGAATAAGATTTTTAAAACCACTTTTCAAAATGTCTTTACCGTAGTAGAAAAAGAAAAGGGTAATGATTAAGAATACTGTTCCTAATAAAATGGGATTTGTTTTGTTGATATACGGAATATTTGGGAGATGGAGCATGTGACCCATACTAAGATACATCATAAATATAAGCAATAGTCCAAAAAGAATAAGGTGGTTTTTATCTTTATGATCCATTTCCTTTTCATCGATCCCTTTAAATTCTCCTAAGCTTTCAAAACCGGCATCTTTAATATATTTATCAAGATCTTTTCGTTTTATATCTTCATATTCAATCGTAGCCATAGATAAAACCAGATTGACATTGGCACTTTTAATTCCTTTTTGTTTGTTTAAATATTTTTCTAAACCAGATGAGCATGCACTACAAGTCATACCCCCAATTTTAAGAATGATTTTTTTCATAGTTAACTAACATTCCTTTCTAATTTTTAAAATGCGCAGGGCATTTAAAATGGCTAATATAGATACACCAACGTCAGCGAAAACTGCAGCCCACATGCTTGTTCGTCCTAAAGCACAAAGGATTAGAACAAGAATTTTTATTGCTATTGCAAAAACAATATTTTCTTTTACAATATTCATTGTATTTTTGGATAGTTGAATTGCTGTATCGATTTTCGAAAGTTTATCGTTCATAATAACCACGTCGGCAGCTTCAATAGCAGCATCACTGCCTATGCCACCCATTGCTACACCAATATCAGCCATGGCTAAAACTGGCGCGTCATTTATCCCGTCGCCAACAAATAGTAGCTTTCCAGTTGCAGTTTTTTGGGTGAGTAATTTTGTCATTTCTGTCACTTTGTCCTGTGGTAAAAGTTCAGCATGGTACTCATCTAATTGAAGACGCTCTGCTACTTCTTTGCTAATATTTTCACGATCGCCGGTAAGCATGACAACTTTTTTTAAATGGCTGTTTTTAAATGCTTTTATTGCCTTATAGGAATCTTCTTTAATCTTGTCAGCAATTAAAATGGTACCTTTAAAAGTATTGTCAATGGCTATGTAAATAGTTGTGCCTACATCTTTACTTTTTGTAAATTTAATTTTATACCTATTCATTAATTTTTCGTTACCTACTAATACTTTTTTTTCAGCAATTTTAGCCATGATACCTTCGCCACTTATTTCTTGAGTTTCTTTGATCTTTTTCTCATCAATATGTTTGGCATAGGCTTCTTTTAAAGACATGGAGATCGGATGATTAGAGTAATACTCTGCATAAGTAGCATATTTTAATAATTCTTTAGCTGAGATGTCTATCGGTTCTATTTTTTGGACTTGAAAGACTCCTTCGGTTAAAGTTCCGGTTTTATCGCAGACAATAATTTCTGTATGAGCAAGCGCTTCTAGATAATTGCTTCCTTTTATGAGTATACCCATTTTTGAAGCAGCTCCTAAGCCACCGAAGAAACTTAAGGGAATCGAAATAACTAAGGCACAAGGACATGAGACAACAAGAAAAGATAAGGCTCGATATAACCAGATGGTTGGTGAGGCATGGAAAAAGACAGGTGGAATTACAGCTAATAGTACAGCAATTAAAACTACTATAGGTGTATAGTACCGCGCGAATTTGCTGATAAAGTTTTCGGATTCAGATTTTCGACTGCTGGCATTTTCCACTAATTCTAAAATTTTACTTACTGTAGAAGCGGAAAACTCCCCTGTAACTTTTATTTTTAAAAGACCTTCCTTATTGATGCATCCATTTAAAACTTTATCTTTTTTTTGAACTCTTCTAGGAACTACTTCTCCAGTTAGTGCTCGCGTATCCAACGATGAAATACCGTCTAAGATAATACCGTCTAAAGGAATTTTTTCCCCAGGTTTTACGAGAATAGTCTCTCCTTTTTTTACTTCATCTGGTGATACTTTTTGAAATTCGTTATTTCGATAAACCCAGGCATAATCGGGACGAATATTCATTAAATCCATCACTGATTTGCGGGATTTATCCACAGCATAATTTTGAAACCACTCGCCAACTTGGTAAAAAAGCATGACAGCAACCGCTTCTT
Organism: uncultured Bacilli bacterium; assembly: GCA_944363675.1. Taxonomy (GTDB): domain Bacteria; phylum Bacillota_I; class Bacilli_A; order RF39; family UBA660; genus Ventrenecus. The sequence continues at coordinate 9,137 of CALVUT010000096.1, forward strand.
TATACTCGCCTATGGCAAAAGCACCTAAAGTAGCAATGGTCATTAAAAAATTTTCATCAAAAATTTTCCCTTTCAGAATATTTCGAAAAGCTTTATAGATAATTTCGTAACCAACCAAAATATAAGCTAAGATAAGTAAAAGATTTTCCGTTTGGAATGGTATAAATGAAAGTAGAAACAAAGTGGCCGCGGCCAAAATCTTTAAGCCTTTCGCTTTCATTTTTGGAGGCATAGTTTACACTTCCTCGATTTGGGCGCCGGGTTCACTTTTATGAATTGCTTTTTTAATTTTAGGCAGTAAAGTCATGTAATCACTTTCTTGACATTCAAATGTTAATCTTTGCATCATAAAGTTGACCATGACATTTTCTATTCCTTTTACTTTCTGTAAATCTCTTTCTAATTGGCTTGCACAGTTGGCACAGTCTAAACCGGTTATTTTAAATTTGTATTGTTTCATTTTCCTCTTTCCTTTCTTTTAATTTTTATGATTAATGTGTTCTAGACCGATTTCAAATAGTTTTTCGATATGATCATCGTCTAAGCAATAATATACTTCTTTCCCACTCTTGCGGCATTTTACTACTCCACTGCGTCGCAGCACCGCTAATTGATGAGAAACGGATGACTTTGTCCGATTTAAAACATTCGCTAAATCACACACACACATTTCTTGTTGATCAAGTGCAAATAAAATTTTGCATCTAGTCGTATCACCGATTAATTTATATAAATCTGCTAAGTGGTTAAATGTATTTTCCGAGGGCATATTTTGAATGACCTCTTTTACGGCTTTTTCATGAATGATATTACAATCACAAGAAAATTCATTTTTTGCCATTTCAATCCTCCCTTTACCTATCTTATTCATTGGTTGAATAATTGTTCAACTATTAATAGTATAGTTGAATATGTATTCAATTGTCAACATAAAAAAACAAGTAAAATTTTTCTTTTTACTTGTTTGATCTTGAGTTTTTCTTTAACTTTGGTAAATCAAAATCTTTTATTTCTTGAGAAACTGAATTAGATTTGTTTTTTTTCTTTGAAGAATTTGGTTTCTTAGGCGATTTTGACGTTTGCTTTTCTTCTATTGCTTTATCATTTGATTTTGTTACAACTTTAGGCTTTTCTGTTTCCTTTTTAGGTTGCTCAATTTCTTCTTGAATTTCCTTTTCTAATTCTTTCAGTTTTTCAGCCACTTCTTTTTCTTTATTATAATTATTTTCTTGTTCTGATTTTTTCTCATCTTCATCTAGCAATAAGTTATAACGTCTTTCTAAATTTCTTTCGATTTCCTTCTTACGTTTTTCTTCCTTTAACTTTTTATCTTTTTCCATAGTTAAAGCAACATCTACTTGATTCTTAGCAGTTTGAAGGCGGAAGATTTTTAAAATATCTAAAATAATTATAATGACTGCTGGTACGACAACGACAATTAGCCAGCCTCCTTTTGTGGAAAGGAAAGATTGAATTCTTCCTAGCTGCGGAATATGAAATAAAACTTTACCTAATACATTCGAATACGGTGCCGGAAGGGCATCAGGGCTTAAATTATCGTCTCCTTTTGTATAGTAGACATATTCACCATTTTCTTGTTTAATGTCATACACACGATGAGTAATCGTCATTCCTTTGGTTAAAGAAGATGTGGATACAAAAGTAATAATGTCGCCAACCTGGATATCTTCTGGATTTTTTACTGCTATATCTACAATGACATCATAAGGATTAATGTTTGGTTGCATACTTTGTGTCAAAATGGTATATAAGCTAAATGCTGGTTTGTAATTTTCGCCTTTTTGAGCATACACTTTTGTACTCACAAAATAGTAAAGTAAAAATGCTGCAATAATTACTAATATAATAAGTATAATCCAAGAAAGAATCCCTGTTATGAATTTTATTGTTTGCGTAATTGAACTAAATCTACCTTTACTTTTTGACATAACAAAAACCTCTCTATTCCTTAGTATAGATTAATTATATAAAAAAATACGTTAAATTACAAGAAAAAGAGAAGCAATTAATTTGCTTCTACGACAATTCTTGCACGGAAATTTTTACCCATTTGATAGTTTTGGAGATATCCAGTCTCTATAAATTCATATTCGATTTCATATTCATATGTTGTATTTGCAGGAATTAAAACACTCTGTAAAATATAGGCATCAGATGTTGGAGAAGGAGTTTCTCCTATAATCGTAATTCCATCTCTTTTTACCCGATAGACAAATTCACTCGTTGGATTAAAGTCATTGTATACCTCACTAAATTTAATGCTGTATACTAAAGTTTTATTACTTTGATTTCGAATAGATAGTTTTAATGTATCTTTCCATCCAGGTTGAATGCCATTTGCAATAACATCTTTATTATAAACTGTGTACAAAATAGCATTTTCCTCTGTTGTAATATCTAAAAGACCTTCTTCATTTTCACAGTAAACATCACATTTACCATCGTTATCTGTGTCTAGGTTTGTATCCGCTTTGCCATCGCCATTGGTGTCACAGTTTAAATCACATTTGCCGTCATCGTCAATGTCAACATTTTTATCTGGGATACCGTCATTATTTGTATCACAGTTTTTGTCACATTCACCGTCACCATTTGTGTCCTGATTGCTTAAATTTTTATCTGGAGTGCCATCGCCATCGGTATCAATATCAATATCCGGATTTCCATCACCATCAATATCAATATTCATATCTGGTTTTCCATCATCGTCACGATCTATGTTCACATCTGGTGTGCCATCGCCATTTAGATCAATATTCGTTTCTGGCCATCCGTCGTTGTTGGTGTCACAGTTTAAATCGCATTTGCCATCACCATCAGTATCTTGATCCATCAAGTTATGATCTGGCGTTTGATCACCATTGGTATCCACATTAAATGTTGGCTCTTTATTGTCGTTATAATCAATGTTTATATCTGGCTTATTATCCCCATCTAAATCACAGTTAACATTACATTGATTATCGCCATCAGTATCAATATTAATATCTGCTTTACCATCACCGTCAATATCAATATTAATATCTGCTTTGCCATCACCATCAGTATCAATGTTAATATCCGCTTTGCCATCGCCATCTAAATCGATATTGATTTCTGGCCATCCGTCATTGTTGGTGTCACAGTTTAAATCGCAAACACCGTCATTATTTGTATCTTGATTCATTAGGTTCTTATCTGGAGTACCATCTAAGTTTGTATCAATATTAAAATGTGGAGCGCGATCATCATTATAATCAATAAATAAATCTGGTTTGCCATCGCCATTGGTATCACAGTTTAAATCACAAATACCATCGCCATCTAAATCGGCATTAAAATCTGGCTTACCATCATTATTTGTATCGCAATTCCAATCACATTTTCCATCGCCATTGGTATCACAATTAATGGTACAAGCACGATCAATCGTTGTACTATTTCCTCCAAACATCTTGTAATAGAAAAATGATGAACCTAAAAGGATTAGTAATAATAGTAATAATAAAATTAAGAGAAGCAAAAATTTACGTTTTTTTTCTTTTTCTTCTTCCTCTTGTAGTAGTTCTTTGTATTGTTCTTCATAGTCAATATACTGGCTATTTGTCACACCCTTTTCGTCTTTCATACCAAACTCTCCAATCCTATTGTCGTATATTGAAATTATAACACAAAGAAAAATTAAGAGCAACAAAAAACTCTTGAATCATATTCAAGAGTTTTCATTGAAGTTACTAAATAACGTCAATCTTAATATCGCCTGTTAGAGTTTTGTCTGCATCAGCTGTAGTTTGATCTGATCCTTTATTAACAAACTCTACAACTACGAAATAATAGGTATCAACACCAGCTGGAGATGAAGTTAAAGTTTCACTAGCTGATAATGTAATAGTTTGAGCTCTGCCAGTTAATGTTTGTTCACTACCTACAAGAGTTGCACCAGTTAAATCAGTAGGAACAGTCTTAGTACAATTTTCATAATAATGAATTTCGTCTCCTACACCTTCAGATACTTTTGTGCAACCAAACCAGTCATCACTTAATGTTGTATTTTGGCTTGATTTATAAAGACTAACTTTAATTGAATCAGCACCAAAAGTGTTTTCTGTTACATCATAAGTAATTTTAATTTTACTACTTACGCTTGCGCTACTTTTAGCATTTACATGAATACCAGCAATTTCTTTGTGTCCTGGATATACATCTGTAGCAGTAAAGGAACCAGCGTCTGTATCACTTTCGGCAATAACGATAGCGTCTCCAGTAACATTACCTGAACCAACACTTGTATTACCTTGTGTTCCTTCCCCATTAAATTGGTTTGATGAAGTTGTTGAGAAGTATGCAAATGTTGCTCCTACAACAGCTACCAATAACGTTGCAACAGCGATTACTGTAAGCAATACCATATTTTTCTTTTCCATATATCTCGTTTATCTCCTCTCTATGTTAAAAATATATCAAAAACAAAATGCATTTTCAAGACCTTTTTGTGATGTTTTTATATTTTTTTTCTAATTTGATACTTTTTGACATTTTTTAAAATTTATAAAAAAAAGAAGAACTTTTGTCTTCTTTTAGCTTCTATTTGGAGGAGCCGATCGGATTTGAACCGACGCATGGGAGTTTTGCAGACTCGTGCCTTACCACTTGGCTACGGCTCCATGTATTTCATTTTAATATAAAATATGCTATTTGTCAAAATAAGAATAACTATTTTTCTTAAAATATATACAAAAAGTCTCATAACTTTTAGATTATGAGACTTTTTCTTAAATATTTTCTTCTCTTAAAGCGCTTAAAATATTTTCTTTTTTTATTTTGCGGGCCGAGTAAAGAACTGTAATTAAGATAAGTAGAAATACCCCTACGATAGCAACGAGTATACTCGTCCACGGAATGACCATTTGGCCAAACTCATAGATTCCATTTACCGCACGATTAATTAAGAATATTAAAACAAAAGATACTGGCAGAGCATAGAATAGGGATTTAATTCCAAAGAAGAAGGATTCAAAGAAGAGCATTTTATTAAACCCCTTTGGGGATAAGCCAATACTTCTTAGCATGGCAAATTCTTTTTTTCGTAAATGAATACTTGTGTAAATAGTATTAAAGACACTGGTTACACCAATTAAGACAACTAAAGTTATAAAGCCGTAAAATAATATTTTTAAAGCTAGAATCGTATTTTGTTGTTGCTTATAGATTATCTTTGGTGAATCATAGTAAAAGCCACTTGAATATTTACTGTAGTTTTTATCTATCTTGTCATATAAAGTTTCATAGTCTTTACTTACGATATAGGCATAACTAGAAGTTAGGGTTGAATAGTCTACCGCTTCTAAAGATTTCGCCATGGATTCAGAAATAATTAGTTTTGGAGGATATTCTTCAAGATCTAGATAGGTCATAGCTTCTTTCTTTTCGGTAGTTAGTTTCATTGAAATTTCTTCACAACGGGCATTTTCAGAATCACATAACGTTATTTTGTCTATGTTTTGCGTAAAAATATTTGTATGGTAAGATTTGCGAGTATTGGCTGTATAATGAGTGTAATCCATATAATTATACATGATACCTGTATCCAAATTGGTTCCAAGACTCGTTGCTAGGGCATGATAATCTTGATCTTGTAAGATAATGAGTATAAGCCAATGTGTTTCTTCTCCGGACACTTCATTTGTATATTGTAGAAAGTCTTGTTGATAAGCATTTTTATTATCTACCTGAAAGTTCATAGCTGTTGTTTTAGCAAGGTAGTATTTATCTACTTCCTCTAAAGAGACTACTTCTTTTAATTTACTTTCATCACTTGTATTTACAAGAATATCATAGGCTGGAAGTTCATTAATATCGGTAATAGATAGCCCTATTTTTAGATAAGTACTAAATGAAATAAAGAGGACAATGCTTATGAATAAAGACAACAACGTAATGCGATATTTTCTTTTGTTGCGCTTCATATTTTTTAAAGCAATTTCGCCTTCCATGCCAAAAATAGAACGGATCCATTTTGGTGTTTTGACTTGTTTTTTCGGAATTTTTATTTCATCATTTTCTCGTATTAACTCGACAGGGCTTACTTTGCTTGCTCTTCTTGCAGGTAGATAAGCAGATAAGTAAATGACAACGATCATAAAGAAAATTGGAATAATAACAAATAAAGGTTCAACGGTGAAAACAAGATGCATTCCCCAAGAATCTTCGATTAAATAGTTTAACACTTCTATTAAAATATAGATTGCGGCGAAGGATCCGACTAAGCCGATAATTAAACCGATTATACCGACAACGAAAGCTTCAAAAAACACGGTATATTTTATTTGTTTTGGGGTAGCTCCTAGACTTGAATATAGTCCAAAAGACTTCTTTCTTTCCATTGTCGAAATTGCAAAGGAATTATAGATTACAATGATTGAGCCAATACTAATTAGAGATAACGCAATAACGAGAATAGTTAGAATACTTCTTGTAATATTGGAATAACGTGATACACCATAGTAGTATAAAATACTGTCATTTGTATTGCATGTTGCCATGGAATTTAAAGAATCACAAATTTCTTCTGTTAAGTCATATGTTTTACGAACACTTTTGTATTCTCCGTAAAGACGATACGTATAAACGTCTTCTTCTTGAGTAGTCATAGCGGTGTATCCGGGAGCGGAATAGTCTTCATTTTTACTACGGCTTATAAAACCTACAATCGTATAGGTTTTTGTCTTTTCAGGACGTAATGTTTCTAAAGACTTAAATTCATCTAAAGAATAATCGGTATTTAATGCAATATTATTCGAAAGCACTTCTTCGCCTTCTAAAATTCTTGGACCAATTTCTAAAGTGATTTGATCGCCTATTTTAAAAGGTGTTTCCAAATTTTCTATATGATGCATAGGTAAAACGATTTCATTATTATTTTGAGGTAATGATCCTTCAACTAGTTCTTCATGACTTAAAAATTCTTTATCAGCTGAAACAATATAAAGATAAGGTTTATAATTATTGTGATTAGCTATGTAACTATATCCCACCACTCCATAACTGTACGTATCTTCAAAATTAATATTTAGACTTAATTTATCTTTTTCCTCTTTGGTAACGTTATCAAAGTATGCATGGTAAGATCCTGAATATTTTATAGCGTCTTCTTGCATAGCTCGGACAAATGTTGACACTAAAAGCCCGATGCCAATCATTAAAGCTGTTGATAAGGTAATTCCAATGATGGTAACGAGAGTTCTTTTTTTATTCATCCATAAATGTTTGAGGGTCAAACGATTTAATATTTTCATTTTACCAACTCATCTCTTTTTATCTTGCCATCTTCTATGGTAATAATGCGACTAGCATGCATAGCAAGTTCTTCATCATGGGTAATCATAATGATGGTTTGACCATATTTTTTATTGGATATTTCTAAGAGTTCCATAATTTCTTCACTATTCTTTGAATCCAAATTTCCAGTTGGTTCATCGGCTAATAATAAAGAGGGATGATAAATCAAAGCACGCCCAATGCTCACTCTCTGTTGTTGACCGCCAGATAATTCGTTAGGTAAATGGTGGATACGTTCTTTTAATCCTAATGTGTCTATCAGCTCTCCCATAAATTTTTGATCAGGTTTTTTACCGTCTAGTAAGACTGGTAGAGCAATGTTTTCTTCGACATCTAAGATGGGAATCAAATTGTAAAATTGGTAGATCAAACCAACTTGTCTGCGTCTAAAAATAGCGAGATTATTTTCATTTTGTTTGAAAATATCTTGTCCATCAACAATGACTTCACCACTTGTTGGTTTGTCCACACCTCCTAATATATGTAAGAGGGTGGATTTGCCACTACCACTTGGGCCAACAATGGCAATAAATTCTCCTTTTTCTACCGAAAATGAGATGTCATCGATAGCATTTACTAATGTACTACCTTTACCATAGGTTTTCTTTAAATGTTTTACTTGTAATATTTCCATAATTTTTTCCTTTCTTAATCTCATTATATTTTTTCTTTATGACTTTTTGATGACATTTTCAGTGACAATTTTGTCACTATTTTTTTCGAGTTAATGGTTCTTCTATCGCATATTTTTCACGCAGATATTTTTTATCTTCTGTTAAGGGAATAGGTATACCCTTTGTTTCCAAATCATAAACCCAAATCAATAAATCAGAGATATCTTCACTAATTAAACGATAGATATGCATATAATCTTCTTCTTTTAAGTCTTTTGAAACAAAATTTAAAATTGCTCCAATGTAACATGGGCAATGAAAACCCCATTCAATTAAAGTAGTTAGGTCAATACCTTTTTTCTGATATAAATCTAAAAGAATCGTTGTACATTCTTCCGGAGTTAAAGTACTTTCAAATTCTTTTATTTTGGACGATATGATTTTATTGATTTGTTGAACAAATAAAGTGCACTTTTCCTGAGAAATTTGCTCATCTGTTAAAATATATTCTTCTAAATTTCCCAAATCTTTTACACTCATCTCTTTCGTTTTGAGTGGATTTACTAAATCGTACATGATTTCGTCATATTGTTTATTTTGAAATATCGTTGGTAACATTGTTTTTCTCCTTTTATATTGCGTTCGTATAGAAATGAATAATAAAGCGAGTGTACACGCCTTTTTTACTTTCTACACGAATGGTTGCATTTGTTCTATCTAGTATACTTTTTGTCAAATTTAAACCTATGCCAATGCTGTCTTTATTTGGCGAGCTTTTGTAAAAACGTTTGAAAATATGGGGCAAATCTTTTTTATCGATACCTTCTCCTTCGTCTTCGATAATAAGCTCTGTATACATCGGAGTATTTTGTGCTTTTATTTTAATGGTATCATTTTGTTTTGAATGTTCACAGGCATTTTTAATTATATTTAATAAGGCCTCTTCTAACCAGTAAGGATCGCCTGTGACATAAAGGCCTTTTTCAATCTTTTTTTCTAGTTGAATATTCTTAGCAATTAGCATAACTTCTAATTGCATGGCAGCATTTTGAATCAATTGTTCCATATTTACTCTTTCTTTTTTTAATTCGATCATGCCACTTTCTATTTGGCTTGTTTTTAGTAAGACTTGGATCAAACTCTCTATATGAGATAAAGTTTCTTCTTGTTTTTTTAAAAATCTTTTTCTTTGAACATCATCCATGTCGTTATAGGTTAAAGCATCATTAATTACGACTAAACTTGTTAATGGAGTTTTCAGTTGATGAGAAATATCGGCAAGAGTTTTAGCTAATTCTTGTTTATCTTTCGTTGATCTTTCTAAAGCGTTTTTTAAGCGATTTGTCACTTTCATTAAATCATTTTGAAGGGTTGCTAATTCGCCACTTTGAAAGTCTTTTAAATCTACTTTGATATCATTACTTAACAATGCAAATAGGTATTGATCTACTTTTTCAATCTCACGGCGGTGTACTTTTTGGGTATGACAAAAATATCCATATAAGAACAATATCAAACTTAGAAAAAAGAGTCCAGAGAAAATATAAATCTTTTTTTGGAGTTTCTGGATTTCTTCTAAATAGTTTAGACTTTCTAAATTCGTCAGACCATACTTTTCTAATATATTTTCGTTTGCTTCGTAGTTTTCGCTTTCTATTGCTCTTATTATTTCTTCTTCGAGTTCAGGATGTTCTTTTAAAATTGTTCCAACAATTAAAGCGTTATTTTGGATAATGGTTTGTTTGGTATTTTTTATAAAACCGCTTTGAAGCCAAAGACCGACTAGAAAAAAGATAAATAATAAAATAAGAAATTTTTTGTTTTCTTTTCTCATAGGTTTTCTCCTATTTTGTATCCTACTTTACGAACCGTTTCAATGATTTTAGGGTGATTTGGATCATCTTCAATTTTTTCTCGTAATCTTTTTATGTACACCGTTAAAGTGTTATCGTTGACGTATTCTTCATTAACATCCCAAATATCAGCTAAAATTTTTTCACGAGTAAAAACCATTTTAGGATTGGAAACTAAAATCAATAGAATTTTGTATTCCATATTGGTTAAAAAGACATCTTTACCATTTTTTAAAACCTTTGCACTTTTGGTATCAATTACTAAGTTTCCAAGTTCGATAATCGGATTGTGGTTTGTTCCTTCTCTTCTTAAGATATTTTTGATACGAGAGATAAGTTCTCTGGTTTTAAATGGTTTTGTTATATAATCATATGCTCCCATATCCAGGCCTTGGACGATGCTTACTTCTTCATCACAGGCTGTTAAACAAATAACTGGCGCGATATCTTTCCATTTTTTTAAAACCTCAAAGCCATGCATGTCGGGTAAATTTAGATCTAGCAAAATTAAATTAAATTTTTCATTTCTTAGGTCTAGGGCTTCTTTTCCTGTCGAAACAGTATGTACTTCAAAGCCTTCTTGTTCTAGGCAAAACTTCAGTCCCATAAGTATGGATTCGTCATCTTCAACAATTAATAATTTTGACATAATTATCCCTCACTGGCATGATTATATCACATGCTTTTGGAAAGTAAATGACGTATTTGTCATTTTAAAAAAAATGGCTATTTTAGCCATTCAATTCCATTACATAGATACTTCCTCGTAGGTTTAGGAGAAGTTCTATTTTACTAGCTCGTTCTACTTCACTTGGCAACTGAAAAATCCATGTGTTTGGTAGAGTGCTTACGCTTTTATCGGTTATCGTTGATGTTTTGGTGACCCCGTCTAATTCATACCTCACTTTTAAAAAGTCGCTTACAAATTGACTACTTCCTTTACGAGCCAAATAGTAATTTGAGTAAGGATCAAGTTGAAGCATACGATCTAAAACGAGTAAAGTTTTCCCACTATCTGCAACAGCTTTATTTTTGACATTTTGACAATTGCTGTTTGTACAACTTTGATAAGTATATTCATAGGTTTTGCCAAGAGTACTGGTTTGAATTTGAAGTTGTAACATACCTAATCTGGTACTGGATAATTCCAAAATCTTATTAAATCCGACGGTACGGACTGTTTGGGTATCAAATGCTTTTTCGTAATCTAATTCTACTGTTTTATAATTGCTTGTCACACTGCCAATTTGAATATCTAAAGATTCTAATATTTTTAAAACTATTTTTTCATCTTTTAGACTTTCATCTATTTCATAAGTTAAAACATAGGTATTTTCTGAATTGGCGGGAATTTTGGTATCACGACTGTAAGTCAAGCCTAAATCAGCAAAATAACTGGAACGATCTAGAGTTGCAGATATTCTACGTTTAGCTACTTCAATTTGAAAGTTTTCATAATCCAGTGTGGATGGCAAATCACTATTATTTTTGATCTTCAAAGCTATTGCTAAATAGTATTTACCATCGGTAATTTTATTTCCTCCTAGATCCATATTTGATAACACTGAATCCACAACGGTTATCATTAAATTATTATGCGTTATACGTTGAGTTTGATGAAACTTTTTGTTATATACGCCAAAATTTAAATAAAGAAGCGTTCCACAAACGACAACAATAAAAGCAGCTAATATACCAAAGGTCAGTTTGTTTTCTAAAACATAATATTTAAATTCACGAATAAATCTTCTGATTTTTCTTTTGTATTTGTATGAGTCTTTGCCGATAACAAGCTCAAATTCTTCGTTATCAAAGTCTGTAATTTCTAGTTCTTTGGCATCTTCTTCAAAGTTAAATTTTTTTATATCAAAGCCAATACCACGAAGAACTGTATAGATAGCAAAGAAAAACTGAGGAACATAGACAATATAAGCTATGTCGCGATAGCTTCTTACCGTTTGGGCAGTCACTTGTGCTTGTTCAATTGAATTTAGTACACTGTGTGAAACGGATAAGAGAACCAAAAGAATAATGTAATAAATTAGTAAAAAAAGGTAAAATCTTGTATCTTTCTTTTTTTGACGCATAAGAAAGAAAACTGTTAGTACCAAGAGGATAATTACAATAATTGCTATGTACATAAAATAATTAATATATGTACCAGCAATATTTGTTAGATTTGTATAGTAATTTGCACGTACATAACTAGAAAAAAATGAAGCAATTCTTCCTGTACGAATAATCAAATAAATGATAGGGACACATAGTAGTAAATGAATCATCTTAAAATGTTTGATTAAAAATGCGTAGGGCTTTCGTAGTATCATTCGTAATCATCCTTTTCTTTGTATTAATCATACCATTTTTTTTCATAAGAAAAAAGTCTATTTTTTGTTCATAGATTTTTTTCAAAAAAAGCAAGAAAAATTTTCTTGCTTATTGTCTTTTGTTTACCAATATTTGTCCTTCAGCCAAATAGATTACACCATTGCGATTTAAAAGTTCATTACTACTTATTTTAAATAATCCGGCTACAAGATCGATGGTGTCGCCATCTTTTGTTATATAATAACTGTATCCGCTTTTCGGAACTAATATTTCTTGATTTGGATAAATATAATCATCCATTGATAATCCATTTAATCCGGCTAGTAATTCTGGGTTTATATTGTATCGTCTGGCTATCCCATATAGAGAGTCGCCTTTTTCTACTGTATAATAATTAAAATATTCTTGATTATTTTTGGGAACAATTATATTTTCTTTTCTTTCAAACATCTTTATCACTCCTAATATTAGGATATGTTTCTTTTTTCTTTTGGTTAATCTATGAAAATAACATTGTTCGCATTAAAATTCCATTCAAAGTAGCTCATAATTTTGATTTCACCGTAGTCTTCATTATAACAATATAAAGCATCGCCAATTAAATAATAGACACGATCACTTTCCTTTTTAACTATCCGATTTGGCGAATCACTTTTTAATCGGATTTGATAGTCTTTAAATGTTTTAAATAACCCATTGTCTATTTTATAATCATAAATCGTTGTTCCGGTAAAAGTCATGTCTTGGTTTATGAGCTTTGTCATACTGACTTCTTGGAAATCACTCTGATAAGTAATGCCTCCTTTGGAGTCGTCACCTATTTGTTCCAGTTTTTTCTTCTTTAAATTTACTTTCCATTCTTTTTTTTCATGTTTATCCACCAAATATAATTCACCATCATATTCTCCTAAAATTATACTATCAAAATAAATTCTGTTTTCTAAGTTCCATGTTTCGTATTTTCCAGTATCCATATTTAAAATGTAGGCTTTTTCAAAATAATAATTAGCATCATAATCTGGTATAAACAAAAGATTATCACTTTGATAAATTAACTTAGGATCATAGATATCTTTAGAAAAGAGATTAATGGTTTCTTTAGTCTCTTCATTTAAATGATAGAATCCACGGTAGTTCCAAATGTAATAATTGGCATAAAAGTATTGATTTACTTGAATCGATTCATATTCATCTGGAGTATTTTCTAAAGTTTTATACTCAAAATGTTCTCTCATCTTATCACTTACTAGATGATATGATATTTGTTCAGAATCTTTTTGACAAAGAGGAGTAAAGCGAAGTTGATTACTGTATATTACTATGCAGGTCTCGTTTTCATTTTGATATTCTTCGATTTGGTAAATGAGTTTGCGAGAAGAAAAACTTTGATTTTCTAATATTGTGGCATAAATATTATTCTCTTTTGTAAGAGTAAATAGATATGCATCCTCCTTTTTTTGATAACTCTCGGTGATTTGATAACCGTCTATTTCATATTTTAATTCATAGTCTTTTTTGCGTAAAACAAGAAAAAAGACAAGAAAAAGAATCAGAAAAATTACAATTAACGCGACTGTTCTTCGTCTTTGCTTAATGTTTTTCATGGGAATGCGGTGCATAATTCTTTTTTTCTTCCATCATAAATTCAGAAATAACGGTCTCTAATTCAAACAAGGAATCTTTAGCAAGATTGGAAATAATTAATTGTTCTTTAACAGTATCTATTACGATTTTACCCCAAAAAATTGTTTCATAAACTTGCATATCATTGTATAAATCAGGGGTTATACTATTTAAAGCATATCCAAACAATACTCTTTTTTGGCCAATTAAGATTCGTTTATTGGTAATAGCTACAACTGCAGTTTGAAATATATCAAGCATGCTATCATTTTTCTGTCCTGCAAAAGCATATTTTACCACTTCACCAGGATTAATATGTTCATCAATTACGCGAGCATTTTGATATAAACGCCATGCAACTGTAGTTGGATATTTCTTTTTAAATTCTTTTACAAGCTCATAACAAGACATGGACTTCACTTTCCTTTCATTATCATTGTATCAAAAAAGAAGTAAAATTGCATCTACTTCTTTGTTTCTTTTGTATTTCCTGTCCAAGTCCATCCTTCTAAATCTTTTGTTTTACTCCATATTGTTTCTTCCGTAGCTGTGGTAGTGTCATTTTCGGTTGCTAAAATACGATTAGTCACATTTGTTTTAATACATTGGTTGCCAGATAGATCATATCCATTTGGACAACGATAAGAAATGAATTCTGTTTTAGATGGTATAATACACCTTGTTCCATCTAAAGTAGCTTCACTGTTTGAACAATAATAGTAACTTTCTGTTGTTGTTTTTTTGTAACAGACAGTAGATGAACCTGATCCTCTTTTCGTATAGCCATCTGGACAGGTATAACTTTCTTCATTTTCTATAATTGGAGCAGTTGTTTTCACACATCTATTATCACTTGTCAAATCATATCCTGAAGCACAGTATGGCGTTTTGGCTGTTACTTTAGTAGCCATTTCGTAACGATAGCAAGTGGCATCCTCTCCAGATCCTTTTTTCGTATAACCGTCAGGACAAGTGTAACTTCCGTCCGTTCTTTTAAAACTTGCGTCTTCGTAAGTGTAGCATTCACTTTTATCACTTGTTAAACTATAGTCGCCCGTACAATAACGTTGCTCGTAGGCTTCATCGTAATGTTTACAAATATTACCAGATAAAGTATCGTCATCATCACAAACTTTGACATATTTACGGATATATTTACGGTATGTTATTGTACCATTATCATTGTATGTATCTACTTCATAACGCACTGTGTCGCTTTCTAGTTTATCAACATCTTTATTTTCACTGTATTTCACTTTACCATCAAAAAGCCAATCGCTTAATTCTTTAGAAGCTGTATATGTTGTGTAGCACGCGTTACGCGAAGAGTCTTTCTTGCCGGTTAAGCATTTTAAAGAGTAATCCTTGGTTACATAGCATTCATCGCCGTTAATTAAAGTTCCTCTTTGGCAATAAGCTTTACGATTTGAATAGTTCGTTGATGTGGTAAATAAGCATCTGGTGCCGCTTGGCGTTCCACCGTTTGGACAAGTGTATGTTGTATTTGTACGATATTTTGTAGAAATTTCTTTAATACATCTTCCGTTTTGAAGCGTATAACCGTTTGGACATTTTAAAGTGTTTTCATTGGTCACTAGTACTGGATCAGCATATTCGTATTCCGTATCACTACCTTTATACTTTGCTTTCACATTTTTTTCTGGAGTTATGCGATAAATTGGTGTCGCCGCGATTACTTCTGTATTATTTGTACTTAAACAATATCGGCCATTTTTTATATACCCTTCTGGACATGTGTATTTTTCCTTGTTTGTTACCACTCTTTTTAGTTCGTATAGTACTGTTACTTCGGATGGAGAATCTGTATCACTTGGAGAAGCGTAAGTGACATTGTAAGTAGCTTCTTGAGCTTCTCCACCACAGCTTAAATAAATGTTAAGATCATAATTCGTATCTGTTTTTTTAATCAAAGATGCATAGCTGTATTCAGCACTGCAAACATTTCCTTTTTTATCTTTCAATTCTTTGATTAAATTTGTTTCTATCATATCTTTAAGTAAAAGTATTACTTCTTCGTTTATTTCATAAGGTCTATTTTCTTCTTCCTTGTAATAGTTATATGCAACTCCTTTCATCGTTTCCATGTTTTCTGTAAATGATTTTCTGTTTGAATTCATTTGAATACGAGTCACAATAAAAATAATAATAAAGGCTAAAACTAAGAATATGGCAAACTTAATCAAAATCGAAATCCAATCTGCCTTTATAGACAATATTTTTTTACTTTTTTTTGTTTCTGTTTTTTCTTTTACTGAAGCATCTTGAGTATCAATAGTTGTATCATTTTTTTCGGGTGTTTTGCTCTGTTTTTCTTTTTTTATCTTACCGTTACTTTCTTTAAAGATAAATTTGCTTTCTTTTTTATTCTTTTTGGTTGGTTCCTTTTCTTCGTACATCTTAAACTCCCCCTTTACCAAAAAAGCTTTTGTATGAGCCTATCATATCAGTTTCTATTGGAAAAAGCAAGTTTTTGTGCTATAATATCGTTACTCGGGGCAGTAATTGGTTTCGACCTGAATTACTAATTGAGACTGCAAGTAGTAGGCATACTTTAAATGCACAAATTAAAATTAAATGACGAAGATAATTCGTATGCTTCTTTTGGAGCTTTCGCTCCTACATTTGCCTAATTTAAGGTAGAAGAAGGCTTTTATTCACTTTTTCTTATAGGGTGTTTAAGGGTTCATAGATATAAGATATATAAAATTGTTTTTCCTTAGATAATTTTACGAACTTTTATAAGGATCGCATAGAATTTTGGTGGGTTGGATCCATGTTTTATGTTAAATTAATTCCAACTAAACTTGTAGACGTTTCAAGATAGGATTTATGGGACAGGAGTTCAAATCTCCTCTGCTCCACCATTTTTTGCAAGAATGGCGGAATGGTAGACGCGCTACTTTGAGGGGGTAGTAAGCTTATGCTTGTGAGAGTTCAAGTCTCTTTTCTTGCACCATAGGGAAATCCGCTCGAACTTTTATAAGTATCGAGAATAAATAGACAATCAATTCTAAATTAGGATTGATTTTTTTCTTGTTTAGAAAAAAGTTTTTCAAAGAAAGGATTGATTAAAATGGTAGATGTTACCAAGCAAGAAGTTAGAATGGAAGAATCATTAAGAAAGAGATTAGAGTTTATATGTGAGTTTTGTAGAGTTAAACCAATTATTATTAATGGTAATTTAAGAACCATAGATAAAACTA
>CALVUT010000097.1 GCA_944363675.1 uncultured Bacilli bacterium
AAACTGGTTATGAAGTAATGAAAGCAATTAAATCTTTTTATAGTGTTGGTAATGAATTTTATGATTATATGTTAAAGAAAGAATCTGAGGGCAAAAAGAAAAAAGTTGCTAAAATAGCGGCTTTAAAGAGAGTGTAAAATAAAGTGTGTAAGTTGAAAAACGAGCACACTTTTAAAATAACGAAAAAATCGATAAAATGAAAAAGAAAGAAAGAAGGAAGTAAAAATGAGAAAAAAAGATGAAAATAAAAATAAATTAGTACAGGCAATATTAGAAGAATATAAGCCAGAGACAGCTAAAGATGTTCAGGATGCTTTAAAAGATATATTTGGCCCAATGTTTGAGGCAATGCTTCAAGGAGAAATGGAAAATCACTTGGGATATTCTAATAACTCAAAAGAAGAAAAGGAAACGGAAAATCGTCGTAATGGCTATATCTCAAAAAATGTAAAAACTAGTATGGGTGAAATGAAAATAGATGTCCCAAGAGACAGAGATGGAAGCTTTGAACCATTACTAGTTCCAAAAAGAACTAAAGATATTTCTGATATTGATCGCAAGGTAATTTCTATGTATGCAAAAGGAATGAGTCAAAGGGATATCTCGGACACTATAGAAGAAATCTATGGGTTTAAAATTTCTCACGAAATGGTATCTCAAATTACTGACAAGGTTATGGATGAACTTATGGAATGGCAAAATAGACCTTTAAAAAAGTGCTACCCCTTTGTTTTTGTTGATTGTATGTATAGCACTGTTCGAAAAGATTATGAAAGCAAGGAAATGGCCGCTTACACAATCTTAGGTTATGATATGGATGGTGGAAAAGAAGTCCTTGGAGTCTGGTTAAATGAGACAGAATCAAAGCATACTTGGATGCAAATATTTGACGAGATTAAAAGTCGTGGTGTAGAAGATATTTTCTTTATCTCTATGGACGGAGTTACCGGACTAGAAGATGGTGCAAAAGAGATATTTAAAGGAGTAGTAGTTCAAAGGTGCATTGTTCATTTAATTCGTAACTCTTTAAAGTATGTTCCAAGTAAAGATTATAAGAAGTTTACAGCTCATTTAAAAAAGGTATATGGAGCCCCAAATTTAAAATCCGCTCAACACGAATTTGAAAAGTTTAAAGAAGAATGGTCTAGTAAATATCCAGGAGCTGTGGATGTGTGGGTACGCAATTTTGCTCACGTAGAACAATTATTTGACTATCCTAGTGACATTAGAAGAGTTATGTATACAACCAACGCTATTGAATCTGTAAATTCATCCTTTAGAAAAGTCACAAAAAAAGGAACATTTCCTAGTGAAGATGCCCTTTTAAAAGTTCTTTATTTAAGGATAACAGAATTACAAAAAAAGTGGGATAAAGCACATGTTCATAACTGGGCTATGGTGCGTAATCAACTTGATGCTCATCCTAAATTTAAGGATCGAATCCGCAAATACATTTGATTACTATAAGCAAACAATTATTGCTCTTTGACAATTTGGTTTTTATGAAATTTCAAACAACTTACACATTTTTCTTGACATACCCTCATGTTTCAAATAAGCTTGTGCTTCTTCTAATCCAGAAATACCATAATAATTTGCATAGTAACTATATCCTAGTCCTACAAGTTGAGGAAAAATAAACCACATCCAATGTGTTTCCTTCTGGCCATTTTGAATTTCTTTTAATGCAGTATCATAAGTATTTTCTTGTGCTTTTACAAATCTTTCTAAATCAAACATAATATACCTCTTTAAACTTTTCAAAAAATTACTGTATAGAGTAATTTTTTTGACATTTTTTAAATTTATTACTCTAAGCAAGAAAAACTAAAACTTTCATGATTTAGTAATCTCATCTAATTTATTTTTTATAATCTCTTTCTCATTACTTCCATTTGTTTTTAATCTAACAATTGGAATTTGATACTTCTCCAAAATCCGATCTTTCATTAAATCTCTTTCATACTGCTTAGTACCTTTCTTATGATTTTTATACCCCGCCACTTCTATAGCGAGTACCGGCCTATCTCCAATTTTCTTGAAAATATAAAAATCAATATGTGTATTATGATGAGTTACATACCTTCTTTCTTCTTCAGTCAATAAAGATTTATCATAAATTAGGTCATTTAACGATTGATGAAAATGAAAATTAAGATTTTCATAATCTTTTAAAATGATTAGATAAAAAGCAATTCCTTGTATTGTGTTAGCTCCGATTAAAAGGAATCGCAAGTCTAAATAAACATATTTTGCATAAGTCCTTTTTTTAATTTATACAGTTGTTTCAACATTTCTTTCTCAAGATTAATTTTTAAATCAAATTGATAAATTTTATTACCTAGAATATGCTGCTTTTTCAAATTTGGAACCTTTAAAGATATTTGATTAAACATTTCCGTATTTAAATTTCTGCGTACAATACTAGCACCTTGTTCAGATGAAACTAAATAACTATACAGTGCTTTTGGTGTTTTAATCCAGTAATTAAAATAATTAAGATCAATTTTCTTTATATTTATATTATAAACTTTATATGAAAGTGATAATATTAATATATTAAATTTATTATTGATGTTAATATTTCCCAACCACAAATTTTGCGGACTTAAAACTAACTGATTCCTTTTTAAAATTTTATATCCTATATTGTTTTCAGATGAAGCATGTTTATTAAAGTAATCTGATTGTAAAAATAATCCTTTAGATGTAGATGATAATATAGGATATTGATTTTGTATTGTTGTCTTCTCTACAACTTCATCTAAAAAATCATCAAACATTATCAACTCTTTTTCATTTTTTTCTAATTGAGTGTCAAACAGTCCTTTTTTAAATAACTTAAGGGCTTCTATTTTTCTAGTTTGGAGTTCTATTTTTTTGTCTAATAATGATAAAAATCGAACAATTTTATCTTGTTCTTTTAAAGTGGGTATCGCAAAAAAATGCTCTTTTATAAAATCCCAATCAGCCCTTGGCATTTTTGAACCAGTTGATAAATTACATAATTGCAAGAAATAATTTGTTTGAAATATATATAAAATAAATTTGTTAGTGATCTTTTCACTTGATTTTGATTTAGCAACCCATATTTCAGATGAACATACTCCGTCAAAAGTTGCATACCAGTATTTTTTTAAATATGGCCTTAATTTTCCAAATAAAACTTCATTTTTATAAAAAATATTTTTAGTGCTTTTTTGCTCACAAGAATTAAAATATCCATTAATCGTTCCAGCTCCTTGATTAATATTTTCAAGTTCTATACATTTATAATTTATGTTATTATTCGGGTTATACGATTTTGATCTTATATCAATAATATTATCAAATATTTCATAATTCCATTCATCAGTAAATTCTTTAAATCTTAATTTTGGTATATTCATTGAGCATCACTTTCCAATCCTTAAGTTTAATAAATAGATATTTATTTCTTCATTAAAAGTATATCATATTTTTTGTAAAAAAGAAAAAGTCTTAACTAACTTTTTCCTGAAATACTTTACAAATTAGATCAATACATTTCTTTTTTTGTGAATATCTAGGATGAACATATAAATTTAAAGTAATATTGACATTAGCATGACCAAGCAATTCGCTTACTGTTTTATAATCAACACCTAGAGATATACAATTAGTAGCAAAAGTATGTCGTAACGAATGAAAATTAAAATGTTTGATTTTTAATTCGTCTAAAACTTTATTAAAATATTTTCTATATGTTCTAGGTTC
Organism: uncultured Bacilli bacterium; assembly: GCA_944363675.1. GTDB lineage: Bacteria > Bacillota_I > Bacilli_A > RF39 > UBA660 > Ventrenecus. Next base: position 3,736 of record CALVUT010000097.1, read on the forward strand.
AATATATTTTTCATTACCAGTAAGAATATAGTTTTTTTTATCCGATTTTATTTTCTTTAATATTTCTAAGAAATCTTTATTTATTGGAATTTCTCTATTAGCATTTTTAGTTTTTGGTGTTGTTATAATAACTTTAGATATATTTTTATCTTTATCCTTAATATAAACTCGTTGAATCGTTTTATTAATTGTTAAACTATTCTTTTTAAAGTCAACATCTTCCCATCTTAAAGCACATAATTCTCCTATTCTAATACCAGAATATAAAGAAATTAATAAACCAATATTTCTAGAATTTATATTTTCTAATACATAGTTTGT
>CALVUT010000098.1 GCA_944363675.1 uncultured Bacilli bacterium
TACTTGCTTTTTAAAATCTTCTGTATAATTTCTTCTTTCTCTTCTTTCTTTCATAGGCTTCTTTTCCTTTCCAATTTTATTATACATTGTCCTTATCTTTTCTGTCTAATTTATTATAACCGATCCAGATGAGTCAATACGAATGCTTTATGCAGGAGATGCCAGTGTTATTGATGCTTTGGAGAATAAAGCGGAAGTTATGACTAATGGTTATTATGATCGACCAACTTATTATTTTGAAATTGATGAGGTGTAGTTTAATTCCGATTATTCTTTAGATAACGCCTATGTAGGATATATGTATGGCACACCAGGGTCTAGCACTTATGAAGAAACACATGCCAATATCCATGATAGTACAATAAAGCAAGTTATTGACGGTTGGTATAAAACAAATATTGAAGATAAAAACTATAGTTCTTATCTTAGTGATAGTTTGTTTTGCAATGATCGAAGTTTGTCTTCAACTGTGCCAAGTAGTTTTACGCAACTAGGATACAGTCGAGAACCAACTGCTTATCGCTGGTATGCTGCGGTAAACGGAATTACGATAACTTGCAAACAACAGAATGATCGTTTTACGGTGAGTGATACAGTTACTGGAAATGGAGCTTTAATTTATCCTGTTGGTCTTATAACGACGGATGAAGCTTATTTAGCGGGTGCATATACAAATGATTCTACTACGCATTATTTATATACAGGTAATGCGTATTGGACTATGTCGCCAGTTTATTACAATGGCAGTAGAGCTTATATGCGTACAGTAGGAACTAATGGAGCAGCTAATAATACTACTGCTTTTGCGGTAAGTGTTAGGCCTGTCATTAACCTAAAGCCAAATAGTCTAAAAAGTGGGGATGGAACAATGAGTAATCCATATACCGTAGAAGGGTAAAGAGTATATGACGAAAGAAAAAAGTAGATATTTTCTTATAGGTGGAATAATTATTCTTATCTGTGTATTTGTAGGTATAACTTATGCCTATTGGCAATTAATCTTACAACAAACGGATAAAAATGTGGTAACAACAGATTGCTTTCATATTACTTTTGTAGATAGTAATGATATTAACTTGCAAAAAGCTCATCCGATCAAAGATAACGAAGCATCTTCATTAACTCCTTACATGTTTACTATTGAAAACACATGCGATAGTCCAGCTAGTTATCAGATTAACTTAGAAACAATGAGTCAAGATAGGGGAGTCAAAGTCTTGCCAGAACAATACTTGAAAGCAAACTTAATTGAAGTGGGTAGTACGAATACAAGTACGAATAACTTAACAAGTAATTATGAAGTTACTCCGACCATCAGTAATGCTCTTAGAGCATATAAGTTAGATACCGGAATCATCCAAGGAAGTGAGAGTAAAACATTCGAATTAAGACTATGGCTTGATTATGATACACCTGCCATAGATGAAGTGATGAATGCCACCTACAATGGTAAGATCTCTATTATCAGTAGTTATAGTGGGTCTCCAAGCAACATGATCATGGCTAAGGATTTTAATATCAACTTCAACGTGGAAACTATGGATTTCGAAGGAGATATAAATCCAGATACTGGTGCGATTATTAGTGATTCTTTTTGGCAGCATAATATGAATGTCCAAACCATTACTTTTGAAGACACTTTAAACCCTAAAGATGGTGCAGCATACACTTATGATATTTCAGCCAATCAAGATGGCAGTGTAATGACTTATTTAGTAGAAAATGAGACATCTAGCTTTTATGATATGTACATTCAGTCAAATGGTAAAGTTTATGCCAATTATGACAGTTCATGGTTATTTGGTATGTTTATGAATTTAACTGAAATTAATAATTTGCAAAATTTAGACACAAGTTTTGTGAATGATATGAGTTATATGTTTTTCTATGTGTACTATTTAACATCCCTAGATTTAAGTTCCTTTGATACCTCAAATGTTACAAATATGAGTGAGATGTTTTATGGTATGTCATCTTTAACAGATTTAAACTTAAGTTCATTTGATACCTCAAATGTTACGGATATGAGAGCTATGTTTTTCGATATGTATTCTCTAACAAATTTAAATTTAAGTTCCTTTGATACCTCGAATGTTACGGATATGAGTCATATGTTTGAAGGCTCAGTGTTTTTAAACAGTATCATTTACGGAACCAATTTTGTGTATGCAAACAGTGCGAATATTACGGAAATGTTTTCTAGTTGCCCTGCTAATAGACCAACTGATCCTTCTTGGAATGGAGTGTTGTAAGGTAAAAATGTTTAAAAAGAGTTCTAACTTTATTGTTATGATTCTTTTTTTTTGGTATAATGGGTACATAATAAGGGGAGTGGAGCTATGAGAATGAATAAAAATGGGCAAGCTCTTGTCGAATATGTTTTGATTGTCGCGATTATCAGTGTTATCACGGTTAGTATTGTGTCTTATTTTGGGGGGTATTTAAAGGATACGATTGTTAAGACGTCTTGTGAACTTGTCAATAATTATTATGTTGAAGGTGAAAAACCTGGTGATGCTGAGTGTTTAACAAAGGAAGAGTATGAACTTAGGTATCCAGAACAATAAAAAAGGACAGGCTTTGGTTGAGTTTGTCATTATTTTGCCCATTTTTATTTTTATGCTTTTAGCTATTATTGATATTGGTAAGGTGATCTATAATCAAAATCGCTTGGAAAGTGAGATGTCTAGTGTTGTTGAGCTTTATCGGAACGAAAAGAGTTATGACGAGATTTTAGATGAACTTAGTTTGAATGATGAGAGTGTTACGTTGGATGTGACGAATGAGGAGAATGAAACGGTAACTTTTTCTCTAAAAAAAGAGGTTACGATTGTAACACCTGGTCTCAATCTGTTGTTTTCTAATCCTTATGAAATAGAAGTGACAAGAGTGATTTATTATGAATAATAAGGGACAAACGTTAATTATTTTTGTTATTTTAATACCCATTATTATCTTGATGATAGCTATTGTGACGGATGTTGGTATTTTACAAAATGAAGTAACAAAGGCTACTGAAGTTGTGGATATGGCTATTCATGAAGCCTTTTTGAAAGGCGATGAAAGTGTTGTTCGTGCGTTGCTGGTTGAAAATGCTATTCCTGTAGATGATTTGAATGTTTCTTTGGAAGAAGATGAGATTGAGGTAGATTTGACGTATCAAGTGGATGCTTTGTTTGGACGTATTGTTGGGTTAGAATCTTATGATGTTCGTGTTTTGCGAGTTGGCAAGAAAAGTAATGATAAAGTCATTATTGAAAAGAAAGAGTAGGAATAAATATGAAAAAGAGAATTGGCAAAAGTTTGTGTTTGTTTTCTGGTAAAGGTGGCGTCGGGAAGACCATTTTAGCTTTGAATTTAGCAGGTATTTATGCTGGTATTGAGAAAAGAGTTTTGCTTGTTGATTTGGATTTGTCTGGTGGGGGGATTGCTTTAGCTACAAATAAACCTGCTGTAAAAACCGTTTATAATTTTGTGGATGATTATAACAATAATCGGTTTAAGGATTTTAATGATTATGTTGTCAAGTATAATGATTATATTGATATTTTGCCTAGTCCTAAGGATCCTAGACAAGCAACAAAAATTGATTCTAAGTATATTGAAATTTTGTTGGATAAAGCTACTTTTCATTATGATGTTGTCCTTATCGATACGAATCATGTTTTGAATGAGCTAAATTTAGTGGTTTTAGATGCTGTGGATGCAATTTTGTTTGTGATGCAAAATGATCCAATGGATTTGAAGAATATAAAGAGTATGCTTTCTATTTTTAAGGATTTAGATAAGACAAATTATAAGATTTTACTGAATAATTCGCGAGATCCTTTTAAGAAGTATTTTACATTGTTTGATATTAAGAGCATTATTAAGAGTAATGTAGATTATGAGCTTACAAGTGAGTTTTATGTCAAGAATATGGATGCATATGTAATGAATGGTGAGATTGTGACACTTCAACCTAAGGCTGCAAATACGTTTAATAAGGATTATACAACTCTTGTGAAGATTGCTTTGGATTTTTTAGGAGGGGATAAACATGGCAAAGACTAGTTTGGTTGAGGCGTTTAATATTGAACGCAAACAAACAAAAGTGGATAACATTACAGATTATGAAATTTTCCCTGATAAGAAGCTTTTGGATGATTTACGGGTTAAAATCGTGGAAAATTTAATTGATCAAGAGGTTCCACAGGATAAACTTTTACAGGAGTTTATTAATGATGAGATTGATCGTTCTATTGAAGGTTATGATTTAACTAATTTGGAACGTAGTCATTTATACAATTTAATTGATAATGAAATTAATGGATATGGACCATTGACGGAGTTACTCGAGGATAAGAATATTACGGAGATTATGGTTAATAGTCCTAAGGAGATTTATATTGAAATTGATGGTCAGCTTATTCGTGATGAAAGTGTCTCGTTTATTAATGATGAACATATTATAAGAACGATTGAAAGAATGATTGGACCGATGGGAAGGACGATTGATGCAACGAATCCTATGGTGGATTCAAGACTTAAAGATGGATCAAGAATTAATGCGGTTATTCCTCCTTTGTCGACTAAAGGACCAGTTATAACGATTCGAAAGTTTAAAAGTGAGATGACAAGTGCGGATGATATGATTCGAATTGGTTCCATGACACCTTATATGGCAACGTTTTTAGAGGCAGCAGTTAAAGGAAAATGCAATATTATTGTATGTGGTGGTACTGGTAGTGGTAAGACAACGCTTTTAAATATTTTGAGTAGTTTTATTCCTAATAATGAGCGTATTATTACGATTGAGGATGCTGCTGAGTTAAAGCTTGAGAAGGAACATGTTATTTCTTTGGAAACAAGAGTGACTAACTATGATAATGAAGGAGAAATTACCATTCAAGATTTGGTTATTAATGCGCTTAGAATGAGACCGGATCGTATTATTGTTGGTGAAGTTCGTGGTAAGGAGGCGTTTGATATGTTACAAGCGATGAATACTGGACATGAGGGCTCTATTACTACACTTCATGCTAATGGGCCAAAGGATGCTTTAAACCGGTTAGAGACGATGGTTTTGATGAGTGGACTGGATATTCCGATTAAGGCGATTCGTGAGTATATTGTCAGTGCGATTGATTTGGTTGTTAATATTGAGCGTATGAGTGATGGTAAAAGAAAAATTACTTCGATTTCTGAGTTAGAAAGTTTTCAAGATGGGGAGATTCATTTGAAAGAGATTTTTGCTTTTCATCAAAAAGGTGTTACGGATAATGGTGAGGTTGATGGAACGTACACGCTTTATGATGATAAGGTTCCAAAAGTATATCGCAAGATTGCTGCACGGGGTATTACGGAGATTAACGAGATGTTTCATATTAAATAGGAAGGAGGAATTTTTATGAACGTGTATTCTTTTCAGATTTTATTGACGCAAGGGATCGTTATTCTTTTACTTGTTATTTTGATTATTTATTTGCTTCATCAAAAACGGGCGATTAAATTAGCTAAACGTTTTGATTCTTTTGCTCTGTTAAGTATTAAAGATAGTGAAAAGAGTATTTTTGATCATATTGTTTCCTTTTTGTGGTCTATTACGCAGAAGATATCTAAGTTATTTTCGAAGTCTGTTTTTTTAAAACGTTATGGGGCTCGTTATGATAAATATATTAAGTATGAAAATAAAGATAAAATTAATAGTATGGACTATGTAACAATTAAGTTTTTTACGGCAATTGGCCTTGTATTACTCAGTTTTATTACGGCAATGTTTCGTTTAAATTCTTTAAATTTCATGAGTTTATTGCTTACATTTTTGGTTGGGTTCTTTTTGCCTGATTTGTTTTTATATATTCAATTTCAAAAGAAGCGGAAACGGATTGAGGACGATCTTTTGAAGGCCATTATTATTATGAATAATAGTTTTAAATCTGGGCGAAATATTATGCAAGCGGTGGAGATAGTTAAAAATGAACTAGAAGGACCAATTAGTGATGAGTTTAAAAAGATTTATATGGATATGACTTATGGACTTAGTATTGAGGTTGTTTTTGAAAGGTTTTATAATCGGGTAAAATTAGATGATGCGAAATATATTACAAGTTCACTGACAATGCTTAATAAAACCGGTGGAAATATTGTTAAGGTTTTTGGAACAATTGAAAAGTCTTTCTTTAACAAGAAAAAGTTAAAACAGGAAATGGAGAGTTTGACAAGTGCTTCGATTTTTGTTTTCCGTGTTTTATGCGTCATGCCTTTTTTATTTATTTTGGCCATTTACATTTTGAATCCAACGTATTTTGAACCTATGTTTACAACGACTTTAGGACATATTTTGCTTGTTCTTACTATTCTTTTCTATTGTTTGTATGTCTTAGTTATTAAAAAGATCTTAGAGGTGAAGATGTAATGAAAGAAAGAAGCTTAGTTCAAAAAATTTATTTGGATAGTACGATTAAAAAAGTAGATCGTAAGGTTAAATTGTTAGGTATTCATTGCAAGTATGATCCTATTGATCTTTTGAATATACGATTACTCATTTGTTTATTTATTTTGGCAGTTTGTTTAATTTTCTTTGATAATGGTTTTATTTTGGGGCCTGTTCTGGTGTTATTGTTTCATTATTTGAGTGAGTATTTTGTTTTGGATTTACCTATAAAAAAGAGATGTCAAAAGTTGGAAGAAGAAGCTATCTTTTTCTTTGAAGTTTTGTCTTTGACTTTAGAAGGTGGCCGCAACTTAACGATGTCTTTATCAATGACCGCTAAAAATGTTGACAGTGAGCTTGCAGAAGAATTTCAAAAATCTTTAAATGAAATGAAAATGGGAAAAAGTTTTCCAGAAGCAATGACGGATATGAAGGCTAGAATTCCTAGTGATACTATTAACAATGCTATTTTAAATATTGTTCAAGCTAGTGTGTTTGGAAACAATATTGAAGAATCTTTAAACAATCAATTGGATTTTTTAAGAGATAAGAGATTATTAGAAATTAAAGGAAAGATTGGAAAATTGCCAACAAAGATTAGTGTTATTTCGGTTGTCTTTTTTATACCGATTATTTTGCTGGTTATTCTATCGCCAGTTCTAATTGATTTTATTATGAAATAAGGGGTTTAAGATTTCAGAAAAATATATTATAATGAAAATGAGAATAGTTGGGTGATCATATGAACAATTGGAGCTTTTCAAGTATCTTTAAAAAAGAAACAAAATTAGCTAGTTATATAATTATTTGCCTTACTTTGGTTGTTATTGGTATTTCTTATGCTTTGTTTTTTAAAGTAGGAAGTAATAGTAAGA
>CALVUT010000099.1 GCA_944363675.1 uncultured Bacilli bacterium
ATAAATTCCTCCTTTCTGTAGGTGAAATTGTTATAACATAAGAAAGAAGGGCAGTCAAAACGCCAATTTGGTAAAAAGAAATCAAAAAAGAAGGCAAATCTTTAAAATTAGCTAAGCCAATTTTAAAGATTGGTCAGTTATTTCTTACTAATTTTTCAAAATAGCATAAATTGAACTTTTTAATAACTTTACATTTTTTATGTAAATTTCAGCCTTAAAAAATTTGTAGAAAGTTTTTATTTATAATTTTTTTAAATTGGTGAAATTTAATGTAAAATCAGTGGACGCAGGTAGTAAGTTCGTTTATAATGGAAAAGAAGGGAGTTAATTATGTTAAAAGTAGAAGATGTTACAAAATATTATGATCAACACCTAGCGGTCGATCATTTATCTTTTGAAGTCCAAGATGGTGAGATTTTTGGCCTTCTTGGTGTAAATGGTGCAGGGAAAACAACAACATTTCGCATGATTATTGGCTTACTTGAACCAACAAGTGGGAAAATCACCTTAAATGGAAAACCCATTGATTACAGTGTTACCGATGAAATAGGTTTTTTGACAGAAGAAAGAAGTCTCTTAACCAAACTAACGGTGAAAGAACAAATTATCTATTATGGTGTTCTAAAAGGAATGAAAGAAGAAGAAATCTTAAAAAGATTAGATGAATGGTTAGAAAGATTTCATATTGCCGAATATAAAGATAGGAAAATAAAAGAGCTTTCCAAAGGAAATCAACAAAAAGTTCAATTTATTTCGGCTGTCATTAACAATCCAAAGTTACTAATCTTAGATGAACCTTTTTCAGGATTAGACCCAATCAATGTCGAAATGTTTATGGATGCCATTAAAGAGTTTAAAAAAAGAGGAAGCAGTATTATCTTTTCTTCTCATCGCATGGAACATGTTGAATTGTTCTGCGAAAAGTTAGTTATTTTAGTAAAGGGTAAATCAGTTTTATCTGGAAACTTAAAAGAAATCAAAAAGGAATATCGCAAGAAAAACATTCATATCATTGGCGATGTCGACAAAGGAGCTATCGCATCATTAAAAGGTGTTGTAAGTGTGGAAGAAACCGCTGAAGAGCTGATTGTTAAAATAGAATCGGATGAATATATCGATGATGTCTTTAAAATAGTCAAAAAAGGTAAGGATATTACAAAATTTGCTGTAGAAGATCCAACCTTAAATGAAATATTCTTAAGTAAAGTAGGTGAGTCATATGAAGGCTAAATTAAAATTCTTAACGAAACAAAGTCTTGATAAAAAAATTAAGACCAAATGGTTTAAAGCTGTCAATATATTCCTTTTAATTTTATTGATTGTTTTAGTTAACATAGATCGAATCGTCACCTTTTTTGGTGGAGATTTTGCAAACGAAACAACTATTGTTGTCTCAGATAATGTTGGTGGCTATGATGAGTTTGTTATGTATTTTGAGTCCTACGCCGAATCCTTAGGCGAGATGAAAAACTACAAAGTAGAAAAGTCTTCTGAAACCTTAGAAGATTTAAAAGAAAGTTTAGAAAAAGACGATGACAAAATCGTTGTCTCTTTACAGTATGATCCGACAAACTATTTAAAAGGTCAAATCATAAGCTTTGATGAAATTGGATCAATAAGCAATCAAATCATTCAAAGTGCTATTAATAGTTTGAAACAGGAAATTGCCATTGAACAAAGTGGCCTAACTCAAGAAGAAATTCTAGCTTTAACGAGTCCAGCAACCATTGAAACGATTCTAACCAATCCGGATTTAGATAATGAAGCGAATAAAGATTTGATTGCCGCCGGTGTAATTATGATCTTCATCTTGCCTTGCTTCTTCCTAATTCTTACATTAGTTCAAATGATTGGCTCAGAAGTAAACGATGAGAAAACTACAAGAAGTATGGAAATCATTATTTCTAATGTTTCTCCTCAAACCCACTTTTTATCAAAAGTCTTCTCATCAACTATATTTGTTGTCTTACAAGGCGTTCTCTTAGTTTTATATGCTGTCGTTGCGGTCTTATTTAGACTCTTTACGAGCGGAGGAATATCTGCTGGAGGAGCAGGAGAAATGACTAGTCAAATAGGAGACTTACTTGCCCAAGTAAATGAAAGTGGAGTACTAACAACTCTTTTACAAGGTCTACCTTGGATTTTAATCCTCTTTGTCTTTTCCTTTATCCTATATGCCATTGTTGCAGGTGTCTTAGCCTCAATGACAACCAGTATGGAAGACTTCCAACAATTACAAACACCAATCATGTTTGTTATCATGGCCGGTTATTACTTAGCTATCATGGCCAGTCAATTTGAAGGATCCATTTTTATTAAAATTATGTCTTATGTTCCATTAATATCCTTTATGCTTTCACCATCCTTATTTATGCTCGGTCAAATAAGTATTTGGGGACTGGCTTTATCAACGGTTATTACCATTTTATTTACATGGCTATTCTTTAAATACGGCCTACGAATCTATAAAGTAGGGATCTTAAATTACTCATCAAGCAAACTATGGAAGAAAATGTGGAAATCTCTAAAAGCCAAAAATTAACAAGAAAATAAATTGACAACACGCTAAAAAATAGATTACAATTATTCTAGAAAAATAGGTGGGATAAAGTATGGAACTAGAAAAATTTAAAGAAAAAAATAAAAAGAAAACAGGAATTATTATCTTCACCATTTGTTGTATTTTATTAATTGCCGGAGTTTACTTATATAGTAGCTTTGCTATCTATGAGCAAAATCAAAACTTCAATATCATCAATGGCACAGTAGAAGATCCCGGAGATGTCTATTTCTCTTTCTATGTTGATGGTGTTATTTCAAAAACCATGCCAACAAAAGACAGCGGATATACATTGGATACAACAGCTAGTTATTGTACGAATGGAGCAAGTCCTATTTTAAATACAGATGACTGGAGCGTATCAGTAAACAACCTAACTGTAACCAACACCAAATGCACTTTGTATTTTGTTAAAGGTGTAGTTGGCCAAATCATTGATCAATTAGATAAAACTGGAGCTTGTCCAACGGTAAATGAAGATGGAACGGTTGAGGCAACATCGGATACAAGTACCAATGGCTATTTATGTAGTGCACCAGATGACTATGGCACAAGTTACTACTATCGGGGCAATGTTACGAATAACTATGTCAAATTTGGCGATTACTATTGGCGAATCATAAGGATCAATGGTGATGGCTCGATAAGAATGATTTATGATGGAACAAGTGCCCATGCCAATGGTGAATCAAGCGCAGACAGACAAATAGGAACGAGTGTCTACAACACCTATGATGATGATAGTCATAGTACTTATGTTGGGTACATGTATGGGGAAGAGTCAACTATTTATGAAGAAATTCATGCGAATACTCATGACAGCACGGTTAAAACCTATTTAGATACTTGGTATAAAACTAATATTGAAGAGAAAAATTTATCAAATTACATCAGCGATACCTTATTCTGTAATGATCGAAGCATAACTCAGGAGGCTGGTACAAGCAATACTTATTTCCGTTGGTTTTATGGCCTATGGAGTAGTACGGGAAAACAATATCCAAGACTGACCTGTGCAGAGCAAAATGATCGTTTCACAGTAAATGATGAAGTCATAGGGAATGGAGACTTAACATATCCGATAAGCCTTATTACTGCGGATGAAGTGGCTTTAGCAGGAGGTTATATTGATATAGATAATTCACAGTATTACTTATATACTGGAAATGATTATTGGACCATATCGCCCTATGGCTTCAATTTAAGCAGTATCGATGTTATTGGAACCTACGCCGATGGTGAGATCGGATACATCCCGACGACAGACTCAAATATTGGTGTACGTCCAATTATAAATTTAAAGGCGGACAGCTTGAAAGTGGGTTCAGGAACAATGGATGATCCATGGAGAATTGCCGATTAGGCGGATTTCAAAAAAATTTAGTTAAGAAGATATTAAGTCTTTAAAATCTAGTACATAAAATGGTGCTAGATTTTTTTCGGCTTTCAAAGTAAAAAAGTGTTGTGTTTATCATTTCAGAGTATAGCAATACTAGTTGTTGCCGAAGGTGTTGCAAGATGAAAAAAACAGGTATATTTTAAGTGTTTAATTTGAGTCTCAATTAGTAAAAATAAATTGACAACATTCTAAAAAATCGATTACAATTATTCTAGAAAAATGGGTGAGCTAAGATATGGAACTAGAAAAATTTACAGAAAAAAATAAAAAGAAAACAGGAATTATCATTTTTACTGTATGTTGTATCTTATTGATTGCTGGAGTATATTTTTATAGTAGCTTTGCCATCTATGAGCAAAATCAAAACTTCAATATCATTAATGGAACAGTAGAAGATCCCGGAGATATATACTTTTCTTTCTATGTTGATGGTGTTATTTCAAAAACCATGCCAGCCAAAGACAGCGGATATACTCTAGACAACAACAGCTAGTTATTGTACGAATGGAGCAAGTCCTATTTTAAATACAGATGACTGGAGCGTATCAGTAAACAATCTAACTGTAACCAATACCAAATGCACTTTGTATTTCAAACAATCAACCATAGTAGACAAAATCATTGCCCAATTAGATAAAACCGGAGCTTGTCCAATTGTGAATGGTGATGGTACAGTTCAAGTGACTGCAGCTGAAAGTACAAATGGATACCTTTGTAGTGCGCCAGATGATTATGGTACATCTTATTATTACCGTGGCAATGTTACGAACAACTACGTCAAATTTGGCGATTACTATTGGCGAATTATCCGTATCAATGGAGATGGCTCGATAAGACTCATCTATGATGGCACCAGTGCCCATGCCAATGGTGAAGTGGCAAGCAATGATAATTATAGAAGTATTGGAGATAGTATGTATAATTCATCTTTGAATAATGATAATGCTTATGTAGGATATATGTATGGAACGCCAGGGTCAGATAGTTATGAAGCTACCCATGCAAATACTCATGATAGTACGATTAAAGCTTATTTAGATAATTGGTATAAAACAAATATTGACGAAAAGAATTTATCTAGTTATATAAGCGATACCTTATTTTGTAATGATCGCTCGCTTAGTTCAGCTAATAATGGAACAGGTACAGGCACAAGTGAAACGTACTATCGTTGGTATTTAGGCCCATGGGATAATCCGGAAGCACAGTATCCCAGACTTACTTGCAGTCAGCAAAACGACCAATTTACGGTAAACGATGAAGTTACAGGGAATGGAGATCTGACGTATCCAATCGGCCTTATTACAACGGATGAAGTTGTTTTGGCCGGAGGATATGATACATCAAATTATGGCTATTATTTATATACAGGAGACTATTACTGGACGATGTCACCGTTTTGTTTTTTTCGTAATAATGCAAGCGTGCGCGCCGTCTACGATGATGATAGGATTTACTTTGGTATATTAAATAACTCATACAATGCCCGCCCAACTATAAATTTAAAGGCGGATAGTTTGAAGAGTGGTTCAGGAACAATGAATGACCCATGGAGAATTGCTGATTAGGCGGATTTTAAAAAATTTAGTTAAGAAGATATTAAGTCTTTAAAATCTAGTACATAAAATGGTGCTAGATTTTTTGCACTTTTAAATTGGTTAAATGAAAATATAACCTTGATTTAGAAAGGAAAAACCATTATAATCTAAAGTAGAATATGAGGGATCGTTATGCGCTTAAAATACAAATTAGGATTAGCAATTGTAACAATAGGAATAGCCATTTGTTTAATGACATATCAAAGTTATGCCTTATGGATAGCAAACCTTGCTCAAAC
>CALVUT010000100.1 GCA_944363675.1 uncultured Bacilli bacterium
AAAATATGATACAACGCGATAGGATGTAAAATAAAATCAATTGAATCGGCTTTATCAACAAGTGTTAAAAGCCAAGCCTCCCTGCATCTCGGAATTCTTCGATTTAAAGGAAACATATGTGTAATCATAATACTTTCTACTTTCGGTGTAACAATTTCACTTCCAAAAAACTTTTTGGCATTATTTACAGCTTCTTTCGCATGTGTAAAAGCATGGTTCTGCAAAAAAGGTTTCTTCTCTTTCTGGCCTTGCCAAGGACGCTCATAAAAATCATGCAAAAGACCCGCAATAGCTAAACTACGATAATCCATATGTAATTTTTTCCCTATCTTATAACAATCAAAAGAAACACGAAGTACATGAGCATACACTGATTCATTAATATGATGTGGATACTTTTTTCTCTTCTGCATTTCTGAAGCCAACAAAATAGGTTCAATAATCTCATAAAATTCTAAATATTCATTATCGATTTGTTTTTTTTTTACTCGTTTACTGCGAATGCCAAAAACGAGATAACAAAGTAAAGTAATAACTTGTAAAACTGCTGTAATATAAACAAAAATATCAACGTTGAAATAAGGAAAAACAATACCTACAAAACCTAAAATAATAGTAATAAAAATAATCCATGTTTTAAACTTACCGACTAATAACGAAGCTGATATACCTTTAGCAAAAAAGAAATACAAATTAAGTAAGCCAATCAAGCATTCTAAAACAAGAACATAAAAGAACGCATGATTCTTAACAATCAAAATAATCAAAAGTCCAATCGCCAAAGCCTTATCTGCAATCGCATCTAACTTAGCACCTAAATCACTAGTTACTTTCCATCGTCTAGCTAAAAAGCCGTCGACAAAATCCGTTAAAGCGGTAAGTATAGCTAAAAGAATCAAAAGAATATAATGATTTGTTATTCCCAAAAAAATAATAATGGGCGTTAAAACCAAACGAAAAGATGTCAAAATATTAGGAATATATTTCTTTACATTAGCCATACATACTCTCCTCGCTATTCATTGTATCACAGTTTATTAAAATTGAAAATAATTAACCAGTAGAAAATACACCAAAAAGATTGACTTACATTAAATCTCATGTATAATAACTAACAAATGTGAGGTGTTTATACATGGAAAATACAGAATCGAATAAAATAAATGTTGAATTATTATTTCCATATATTAGTGATGAAAGAATGTTAGAAAGAATTAAAAAACTCCCCTTTATAAGGGAAATTCCTAATTGGGACATATGGTCATTATATTGTCGATTGACAAAATATAGTGATAATCAACCAGTAAAAGAGGTTATTTTATCTGATTTTCGTACTGATGAAATAAAAATCGACGGTCCTTACTATGTTGCACCATTACCTTACGATAAAAATCTTCTTGAAGCTATAGCAAGCATTGTAGCTAATAATCCTCTAACTTTAGTACCCTTTATACAAAATATTGTAAAACAAACCTTCCTATGTTTCCTAGGAGTAGATGAATCAAAGAGATGGAATGAAACAATTGATTTAGATAAAATACATCCTGAAACAGAACTATCAGACTATGATTTAATCAATATGGATACAAAAGACAATGCTGATTTCTGGAGAAGACACAGTGAAATTAGAAAATGTTATGCCGAAGCAATTCACTACCTTTCTATGCTTTTAATAATCATAGACAAATTATTAGATAAAGACGTAAATCTAGAAGTCTTAAAATTCACCGATTTATCTTCAAAATCTCATCAAGTAAATAATTTCGATAAAATGGAAGGTGAAAAAAATTGGTTAAGCTGTCTTATCTGCTGCACTAATGATTGTGACAATCAAGAAATAAACTTAACAAGACTCAAAAAATTTACATTATCTGAGATCATAAGCTTTGCCCAATTTGACGATTTAAAACAATTTTTCGAAAAAATTAGAATATTAGCCTACGATTTTCTTCTAAAAAATTACATAGATGAAGGATACATTACCAAAATTGATTATCTATATCCATTACATTACTGGGAATACACATTGTCAATAAATGAAATCAATAGTACTTTACCTAATGATCCAAAAATAACAACTATAGAAGATGCCTTAAAACAAATAGAAGAAAAAATGAAAAAGGTTGCCCTAAAATCTTATCAAACAGTTATAGAAAGAAAAGTAAAAAAACTGAAGGAAAATTTAACAAGTATAAAAAATAATACTCATTTAACTTCTAGTGCATATATGAATTTACTCGATCAAATAGATCAATTAACGGAAAAAATGAAAAATTCATTTGAAAACCAAACAAAACAGGAAGACATTCAACCAGAAGCATTAGATTATCTTTTAAAAAATGTCGAAGATCTTGCCAATAAATTGAATAACTTACCTAACTCTCAAAAAGAAAATATGGATGATAAAATGAATGTATTTTTACAAAACTTACTTGATAGTTTAAATTTGGGACAACCTGAAGAAACTCCTACGGACTCACAAGAAGAACATTTAATTGACGAATCAAATACTCAACAAAAGATAAAAGATTATCAAAGTAAAATGGAAGAATTGCAAAAAGAAATTGAAATACTAGAGATCCAGAAAAAAGGACTATCAGAATTTCTAACGAAAAACAATATAGTAAACAGACTAAAAACATTGGAAGAAAGTCTATCACGAATAGAGAAAAATAATGAAAAAGACTTAGAAAATATTATAAAAAAACTAGAGGAGAAAGATTATATTGCCAAAGAAGAATTACTAAAAATTTTAGAAAATTATCAATTAAAAAATTCCAAAGACAGAAAACGTTATTTAGGTATTATAGCAGCTTTTATAGGACTTGGAACCGGTTTGTCCATAACTGCAAATAATGCTACTTCAAGCAAATTAGTTAGCGACGTTACCTCATCAGAGTCAGATTCCGAAACAGAAGAACAAGTTTTAGCTACACCTTCAGTGATAATATCACCTTTGCCTGAAGAGTCAAATGTCCACATAGATAACGAGGATCTTAACAATAGCATGATCAACGGCGAAGAGAATAGTTTAGATCTTTCTCCATACCTTACTTTAGGAAGAAAAATTGAAGGAGGAAGAATGTATTATACTTCTATTTATTCTAGTGTACCAACAGGTTACACCGATAGTTCATCTGTGATTATTGGATATTATCCATTTTTAAATGGAGAATACTTAGGAAAAATCAGTACAAATAAAGACATGGAACTATTCCTAAAACAACACCAAGATTCCCTTGAAAATATCAACTGGAAAATAGCAACTATAAGAGAAGAATGGTTACCTTATTATCAAGAAATTATACAAGCAATTGAAAGTAATCAAATTGTAGATCCAAAATACATTTCACAATTTGAAGATTATGATCCAATCGCCTTAAAGAATATTGAAGAAGATACCATGAAAAACAATTTAAAACGTCCACAATAGATGGGCGTTTTAAAATTTAAAAATAAGGCTATTATTAAAATTGTGTTCTAATATTTCAACTCTATAACAAATTGGTAATCTGTAAAACTCAAACTTTTAAATACAATTTTTGTTATCTTTTCATCTTCCAAAAACAAATCCATAGTATTTGCATTATCAAGTTCTTGTATGTAGTTCTGTCCGTGCAATATTTGAAAAAAATTATCATATGTTCGCCATTCTAAAAAAGAAACATCTATCTGATAATTATCTTCAGATATTTTTTTAAAATCTTTATGTTCTAGATCATCAATTAACTTAGACGGCAAAAAATTGATATTATATTCATCCACATCAGGTATATCTAAAATACTTGTCTCATAAATTTTTTCCGAATTCAAATAAATTTCATAATCGATTTTCTGCTCTTCCTTTTTATAAGTATATTTTATAGAATCAAAATCACTACTTAATCCTCCTTTAGTAAGAAGAAAAGTATTATTCATTTTATTTGCACTACCTTCTAAAGAAATTATCTCGTTTTCTAATTGAAGCCGTGCCGATACGGTAAATTCTTGAATACTTTCTAAGTTTTGTATAAGATGAGAAAAATCATCTGTTTTACGTGTTGTACCGATCTTAATAACAAATAAAACAAGCAAAACTACAACAATAATTCCCACAACACTTATAAGTATAATTTTTAATTTTTTCTGCATAACTTTCCTTCTCCTTAATCAATTTATTATCCTGTTTTAGTTTGTACTTCACGATTTGCATTTGCAGTTACTGCAGTATAAGACCACTCACTCCAAGGCCCGTAGCATTTACCTCCACTTAATGTATAACCAGATGGACAAGTTGTTGTTCTTTTTTCACAAAAATACCAACCCACAGACCCTCCTATACCAAACGTATCTAAATATAGCTCTGCTACAGATGTCGAACCTCCATGCTCTTGCAAATATGCATTCATTTCCAAAGTTGCATTATTCGAAGGCTCATATCTAATTAATTCTCCTTGACTACAATATGCACGTTCACCAGATACAGTATCAAATTTAATGGCACACTTATCATATTCTGTAACCGGCATATTTATAGATATATTTCCGATTTTAACTGGCTCAAACTTAGTTACTGTACCTGGCATACAGCAACTTGTTGGCTGGTGATTACTGTCATAACCATTTGGATTAGTTCCTGCCATACACCCTTTTATTGTTTGAGATCTCGGTTTTTGAAAATTATACGTTATAGTTGGATTTTGAATATTACGATAACGATACATAGTACACCCTTGTGTATTGCAACTTTGCGTTTGTTGATATGATCCACAACTACTACCATCATAAGAAGATTTTCTGTATACAGTTCTTGTTTGGGTTCCACCACCACATGTTTTACTACAACTGCTCCATGCACTCCAACTGTAATCTATCGTTTTATTACAACAGCTTTGTGTATTACATGATCTTTCGTCCCTTCCAGAAGCACATGACATTCCTAAGTAAGTATCTTTAGACTGATAGTTTCGATATTGTACTCCACCACCACACGCTTTACTACATGTTCCATAATTGCTATCTGTATAATTTTTTGTCGTAGTTGTACAACTTTTATATACGGTGTAACTGGATTCATTTTGACCTA
>CALVUT010000101.1 GCA_944363675.1 uncultured Bacilli bacterium
CGTTCATGTTTTCTAATTTACTCTATTTTGACCATTTTTACAACAAAAAATTATCGATTTGTCTTTATTTTCTCGATAATTTCATATTGATTCTCACTTACGAGCGTTTACTTTTTAATTCAACCTAAACATATTAGGTGATTATTATGTATTATACAGAGCGTTTACAATGGATACGTGACTGCAAAAACATTACCCAAAAAGAACTCGCCAAAGCCATAGGAATCAAACAACAACAGTATGCTCGCTATGAAAAAGGAATCAATATTATGCCAGTAACACACCTTGCCAATATATGCAAATATTTAAATGTTTCAGCAGATTATATTCTAGGTCTAACAAACGAAATCAAACCACTTAAAAAGGAAGTTTCACAATAACTTTCTTCTTTTTTTCTTTGGAAAACCCAAAATGATGATTTTAAATAGAAATAAAATGAATAGAAAACACCCAATCCCAACATAAACCTCTAAAAAAGCAATTTCCTCTTCTATAGGCTCTTCCATGAAACTTACTTCATCAAATACAGCTTGTGTTTCTTCTATATCTAAATAAAAAGTATAACTTTCTTTAGTCCCGTCACTATTTGTCACATTTAAAATAGTAACACAATCTTCTCCTTCAAAAGAGGTATTTTCTTCAACTGTCACGAAAGCTTCTTGATCGGTCAGTACATAATCCAATTTCAAAGTACTTTCTCCTTCATTTAAAACAACTGAATAAACATTATTATTTGAATCAAACTCTCGAGACAAAGTTCCATTAAGTACTTCTAACTTCGCAATAGATCCAGCCAACACTTGCATGGGAAAAAACAATAAACAAAAAAAGAAGAATTTTTTCATGTCTTTCACCTATATTTAATTTGGTAAAAAACTTAAAAAATATACTTCTTTAGATCATCTTAAGTAAAATTTCGTTCATAACATATAATTTTTCTTTAGGAATATAAATATATCCTTTCTTTTCTTCTAAATCTCCATTTTTAAGTAAAGGTTTAATTGGATAAGCATCCTCCATTTTAATACGATACTTTTCTTCAAACTCTTGAATACAAATGCCTTTAATTTTTCGAAACCCTAGCATCATTTCATTATCCATAATATCCTTTTCCGTAAGTAACTCTTGAACAGCACGAAATTCCCCATCAAAGTACTTCGTTAAACTCTTCGTATTGGTATAACGAATTTGATCCAAATAACCAGACGCCCCTAGTCCAAACCCATAATACTCTTCATTATTCCAATAAGTAAGATTATGACGAGACTCTTTATCTTCCAAAGCAAAATTAGAAATCTCATAATGCTTATACCCTTTTTTTGCTAAAAAAGAGCAAATATACATATACATATCTTCATCAATTTCTTCAGGAATGGGCCTAATCTTCTCTTTCCACAATAAAGTATTCGGTTCAATCATTAAACTATACGCACTAATATGATCCGGTTTTAATTTTAAGAAAAGTCTTAAATCATCTCGAAGCATCTTAACTGTTTCACCTGGCACAGCATAAATCAAATCTAAATTTATATTTTTAAATCCATATGTACGTATCAAAGCCATTTTACTTTCTACATCACTAAACTCATGGTGACGTCCTAAAATATGCTGATTTTCTTTTTGAAAACTTTGTACCCCAACACTTAGACGATTTACCCCATAACGTTTCAAAACACTCAGCAATTCTTCAGTAATATCATCAACATTACATTCAAAAGTAAATTCACAATTTAAAGACCGCTTAAATACCCTGACTGTTTCCATTAAAAAAAGCAATTCACGTCCTGACAATACCGAAGGCGTGCCGCCACCAATATAAATACTTTTAACTTCTTCCCCGTTATACAAATCATCAATTTCTTCTCTTAAACGAATTAAATATTTTTGACTCCACTTCGGATCATAAAGCATCTTACAAAAATCACAATAAGAACAAATTGTTTTACAAAAGGGAATATGAATATAAACCGCTCTCATCTTTTAATTCCATGCTCCTCATTTTCAGAATGAATTGATAGGCTTGGATCAGAAAGTTTGCCAGCATTCTGCTTTAAATTGGCGAGCCGATGTTCAAGAAGTTTATTACGAAAATCTTCAGCCATTTTTTTATCTAAACGAGGAAGTCTAGATGTTAAATCATCATAAATGGTATCGTAAGTTGACCCAAGAAATTGGACAATTTCAGGAATAGTATAATCTTGTAACATATATAACGCCGCACTATAAATTCGTATTTTAATTTGAGCGTCCTGAACAGATTTAGGCGTATTGCCATTTATAATTTTCGTTGCTTGAATATATTTATCCATAGCGATTTTAGGCAGTCTATTATTAATATAATCATGAACTGTTGCTATACTAACAGGAAAATAGTTTTGCGAAACATATTGAGCAGTCTTTCTTATAGAATCTCCTGTTTGAATAATATGATCTGCAACAATTAAAACGCGTTTCTTTTTTTCTTCATCGGATAAATACATATTATTTTTAGCCATTATTTCTCATCTCCACTCAATATACTTAAAAACGCCTCTTGAGGCACCTCAACACTACCGACCATCTTCATTCTTTTCTTTCCTTCTTTTTGCTTTTCCAACAACTTTCTTTTGCGAGTAATATCTCCACCATAACACTTAGCAAGTACATTCTTGCGCATAGCACTGATGTTTTCACGAGCAATCACTTTCGATCCTACTTGAGCTTGAATTGGAATTTGAAACAACTGTCTTGGAATAACTTCCTTTAATTTTTCCACAATAGCTCTACCTCTTTGATAAGCAAAATCTTTATGAACAATTAAAGATAAAGCATCAACCACTTCTCCATTAAGTAAAATATTCATTTTAACAAGCTTACTTTCTCGATATCCACAGAGCTCATAATCCAAAGAAGCATAACCTTTTGTATAACTCTTTAACTTATCAAAAAAATCATAAACGACTTCGGATAAAGGAATTTCATAATGAATATTTACTCTAGTTTCATCAATATATTCAAGACTCTTATAGACACCTCTTTTATTTTGACAAAGTTCCATAATCGAACCAATATATTCACTAGGAACAATAATATTCGTATAAATATACGGTTCTTCTATCTTACTAATTTTCACCATATCTGGCATCTTATTCGGACTATCCACTTCAATCATTTCACCATTCGTTAAAGTCACATGATAAATTACACTAGGACTTGTCGCGATAACTGGAATATTAAACTCTCTTTCCAATCGTGTCGTAATAATATCCATATGAAGTAAACCTAAAAATCCAACCCGAAAGCCAAAACCTAAAGCGTCACTTGTTTCTGGTTCAATGGTTAAAGCCGCATCATTTAGCTTCAACTTTTCAAAAGCTTCTTTCAAAGCTTCATAACGATTAGGTTCAATCGGAAATAAACCTGAATAAACCATCGGTTTCATCGGTTGATACCCATGAATAGGTTCTGAAGCCGGCTTATTTTTTAACGTAACCGTATCTCCTACTTGAACTTTCGAAATATCTTTAATTGCCGCACAGAAATACCCAACGTCGCCACTTTTTAACTCTTTCAAATGCTTCTCACTTGGTGTATGCACACCCAACTCTGTCACCTCAAACGAAGAATCACTAGCCATAAGTAAAATCTCATCTTTAACCTTTAAAGTACCGTCTTCCACTTTAACTAAACCAACTACTCCTTTATACGGATCAAAATAAGAATCAAAAATCAAGGCTCTTAAAGGACTAGTATTATCTATTTTCGGAGCAGGAACTCTTTCAATAACAGCTTCAATAAGCTCTTTTACTCCTTCTCCTGTCTTGCCACTGCAAAGCAAAATTTCTTCTTCTTTAAACCCTAATACTTTCTTTAATTCTTCCTTCACCTTAGGTACATTGGCGTTTGGTAAATCAATCTTATTAATAACCGGAATAATAGTCAAATCAGCATTCAAGGCTAAATACAAATTGGCAAGCGTTTGAGCTTCAATCCCTTGGGCCGCATCCACAACTAATATAGCCCCTTCACAAGCAGCCAAACTGCGACTAACTTCGTAAGAAAAATCCACATGACCTGGTGTATCAATTAAATTAAGCAAATACTCATCACCTTGATAAGCATAAGTTAAAGAAACAGCATTTAACTTAATAGTTATACCTCGTTCTCTTTCCAAATCCATACTATCAAGAATTTGATCTTTCATTTCTCTTTGACTAACTGCCCCCGTAATCTCTAAAATACGATCGGCTAATGTACTTTTTCCATGATCAATATGAGCAATAATTGAAAAATTACGAATGTTTTTTTGATTAATCATCATTGAAACTCACCTAAAGATTATTATACAAAAGAAAAAAGATGAAGTAAACATCTTCTTTTGAAATAGAAAAAACACCAAACAATTTTTATCATTTTATACTAATTTTCAAAATCCGTATTTTTTTCCTCACCAATTTTGAAAATTGACTAGACTAATTTTTAAAATTGGTTGTCTTTGAGACGTTTACATCATTAAATTGGCATTTTGACGGACTTTCTTTTCTATGCTATAAACCTGCTTGAAGAGAGCCAACATTACTAGAAAGGATCTTAAAAAATGAAAAATAATGATAAGATTAATTTATTAAATGATGCAATGTTTAAAAGTTTAGTCCGTAGTTCTGAAGCTAGAAATATTGTTTTAAAAGTGATTCATGATATCACTCATGTGGCTATGGAAGAGCTTGAACAAGCAAATTTTATTGGAGGTGAAATTCCCAAAATGAATATTCATGAAAAAGGGAAAATTTCAGATGTGATTATCTCTGCGAATACCAATTCCCTTATCTTAGAAATGAATCAATGGTATACCTCCGAAATCCTGGATAAGAATTTACAATACGCCTTTGCTTGGAATGTCCAAAGCTCACATTTAACAAAGATTATTTTAATTAACTTTGATGAGTTTAATACCCCTTTTCATACAGATAAACCTTTATTAGAATTTAAAATGCGAGATGAAGACAGGCATGTTGAATCAGACCTTATTACTTCTTATCATTTAATTCTTGCGAATTACAATAACCCTTTGTATAATGTAAGTGAAGAGACAAGAACATTTATGGAATTTTTACACAGCAAGAAAACCATTACAGAGTTAGAAGAAAAATATAAAGGAAATGAGGCATATTTAAAGATGATTAAAAAGATTAAAAAGTTAACTCAAGATGAGAAGTTTATGGGATATTATGATTTAGAAGAAAAGCATCAATGGCAACTCAATGATTCATATAAAACAGGAGTTAAACAAGGAATTGAACAAGGAGTACATCAAAATAAAATTGAAATGGCTAAAATGATGCTTGGAAAATATTCTCAAGAAGAAATCATCCGTCTTACTGGTTTAACAAAAAAAGAAATCACAAACTTAAAGTGATTTTTTTAATTTAACTTGGACTTCCTAATTTAAACTTCTTTTGCGTGTATATTCCTGATCCACATCAAGCATCTTTATAAAATCTTCTCTTTCTTCTACCGTATTAAACCAAACAGCCCCATTTTCAAAAGCTAAAACAGCTACCACTTTATTATCTAAAATAAGCGTGTTTTTAGGCAATTTGGAAACATCCTCTATACTCGTCAATAAACTAGCTGTTGTCAAAAGCTTTTCTTGTTTATCCATGATAAATTGATGATGATCTTTATCCACGATAGCCACACCATCAACAAAGTGAGTAGCATCCGTATAAATACAATCAATAACAAGCTGTCCTTCTTTATCCACATAACCATATTGATCATTTTCTTTACTCTCCACTCTGGCCAAACCATCCCTAAAAAAACTGTAATTTAAATTAGGATCACAAGCAAAAACTTTCTGACCAGTAGTATCAATAAAGTATTCTTCATCGCCAAGCCAAACATGAGCTAAACCTTCTGAAAAATTTAAAGCATAATCATAAACACAAGGAATAATCACTTGACCACTTTTATCAATGTAACCCCATCGATTATTTTTATAAACAATAACAGCCAATCCATTATGAAATTTACCGTAATCAAAGTTTGGATCACAATCAAATACTTTTTGCCCGTTTGTATCAATAAAGCAGTCTTGTCCATTCACTATTGCAAAAGCTAAACCTTCTGAAAAGTCAGAAACACGATCACAAATACATGGAATAATTACTTGTCCAAGTCTATTCACGAAACCAAATTTTTGATTTTTATTCCAAATATAAGCTAACCCATTATGAAATGGCCCGTAATGCAAATCAGGATCACAAACAAATACTTTCTGACCAGTAGTATCAATAAAGTATTCTTGCCCAGCTTTACTCACACGAGCTAAACCTTCTGAAAAACAAGTAGCATAATCAAACACTTGGGCAAAAACGTCATCGCCAAAATAGTTAAGATAACGAAAACCTTCCTCATCTTTAAAAGGAAAAAGCCCTTCCTTCCGATTACTAATTATACCAGCATTAGTCCAATAACGAGTTACAAGAACTCCTTGTTTTTCCTGAAAACTCTTATTCATATTTTCGACATGAGTAAGCTGGAGCAAACTATTAAGAAAACTCTCTCGAGCTTCCTCTGAAGAAAAAGTCACTTTTCCCCCATCCATCTTCACTGCATATTGCAATGCCTCAATTGTCCACCCAACATAATTGTCAACAGTAAATTTAGTAGCATCTCCAACCCGTTTAACATTTCCATATGAAGCTACGATTTCATCACTACATTTAATCATCATTATACCTGCTTTCTAATGAGATTTATTATAAAGTAACTTTATCTGACGTGTCAATATCCAAAAAAAGACACTCAATTATATTTGAGTAATTAAAAAAATAATGCTATACTAATTGGCAATTGAGGTGAATTGATGAAAAAATATGATGTACTGTAATTGACAATTTAGAAAACGTCCGTTACGCCTATACAAAAATGGTAGAATCTGTTAGAGAACATTATAGTGAAGAAGGATTTAAAAAATGGTACGACTTAGACAAAAAGTTTTGAATTGATTTCCATGAACAAAAGATAAGTGTACCTAAAGAATATCAAAATCCTCAAGAGCTTTTTGTCCAATATATTAGAAGTTTAAGATATCAAATGTATTTTGAAGGAAAAATATCCTTAGAAAAAGCTTTTGAAATTAATGATTTATTCTTGACTAGCTTAAATGAAATTGTCATTCCTATCGATGGTGCTTATGAAACATTAAAATATTTACACGACAAATATAGATTAGTAATAGCTACCAATGGACCAAATATAACTGTCGAATCAAAATTAGGCAAAATTGGTTGTCTAGATTTTATTGATGCCGTTTTTTCAGCAGATATGACAAAGAAAACCGTAACCAAACCAAGCAAAGAATATTTTGAAAAATTAAAAGAATATTTAAAGTTTTATAGTAACCGTCGGATGCTCATTATTGGCGATTCTTTAAGATCAGAAATTCAAGGAGGAATGAATGCTGGTATCGATTCTTGTTGGTTAAATCGTAACAATGAAGAATTACCAGAGCAATACGAACCAACTATGATAATCAATCATTTACATCAACTAACCAGAAAACTTTAAAAGAGCTTGAAACATTCAAGCCCTTTTTTAGTTCATTTTTGTGCAAAAAAAATCATGTTTTTGCAACTTTTTTGTACTGTTTTTTTTACTACGATTTAGAATAACAGATTTACTTCTTATGCCAATAATTCTAGATAAACATTCTCCTCTTTTGCATCCCCAAAATATATTATTTTTAATTTCTTGCCAAATTATTTCGTTAAATTATTTTATTAAGTAAAAAGCATCTTAAAAATATTAATAATCTCATTGATTCCTTTAGACATAAAACTCTCTACAGCGCCTGAAAAAGCTACTCCAGCCTTAGTTGTCGAATTCGAATAATCTTTATGAATATCACTTACATAATCTGTAATATCTACATCCTTACCATCTTTTACATCTTGTTCAAACTGCTTCATTGCTTCTTCTGTAATCGTTGTTTTTTCACTGAGTTTAGCCTCATAATAACCAGCTTCAATGGCAATAGTCAGCGAAATATATAAAAGAAACAAAACCAAAAGTATCTTAAAAAACCATGCTCCACTTTTCTTTTTCTCCACATTAATCACCAATGATTTCTTTTAATACCTGTGCTAAAAGAATAACTGTATTATTTACCTCACTTATTTTATTATATTGCCCTCCAATCTCAAATAGAAGTGTTTTTGAAGAAAAATCTTGATTATAAATTCCATTTACGCCATCCCCACCTTTAGTCATTACTCCCCTTGATACATTAGGTACTAAAACATTTAATTTCTCATGAATTTTACTTGCTAAAGCAAGATTTTCTTGATAGCCATCATGGTCTGTTCCAATTACAAATAACACTTTAGCGTAAGTTTTATCTCCATAAGTAACAACAGAACTCTCATAAGGAATCGCATCTCGATGCAAATCAATAAAATATTCTAAAGTTGGATTCTTCTCATATGCATCACTCATCAATAATTTGCTGGCCTGGTAAGAAGAAGCATAATTCCAACTATTGATCCTTAAGACCTCCGAAATCTGATTGGTCTCCATAATCGTGTTTAAATCCAACTTGTTTAACTCCTCTCGCAATCGATATCCAGCGAGCATAACCGTTGGAACAATATCATGCTCAGATAACGTATCTCCCGTATATTCTTCTCCTTGATGCGTATTATATAAATAAATTCGTGGGTTTGTCTTATTTTCCTCCGGCGTAGGATCCGGAATATACTCCTGTAACGATTCCGCCCCATTATAAACCTCATCTGTCACTACACTTTTTCCTATTGTATAATCTAAAAGATAATCAAATACACTTGTCTCATTAATTGACTTTTCATCTTTAAACATACTGGATAACATAAAACTTAAAAACTCTTCTTTTTGAAACAAATGAGAAAAATAGGACAAACACATTGCAAAACTAAGAGCAATCAAAAAAACAAAAAAAATCACTTTACTTCTACCCTTACTTCTTTTACTTTTAAATCGCTTAGCCATAATATCACCCACCAACAGTATAAAACGTTATCCATAAAAAAAATGTCGTTTTACGACATCACTGTTTTATTTATTGCTTTCGCCACAATCCCCACAATAATATCCATATCTTTTTCTAAAGATACACTATTCATATAACTCTTATGCCACTTAAGTAATGTAGGAAACCCAATAGACAAGATAGGAATATGAAAGGTCTTAAAATCTATCACCTTATTACTGCGCAACTGATCAGCAAAAATAATCCCACAATCATTAATCTCTAAAGAGCGATTTAAATAAGTTACATTCGAAGTAACAAAACTATCCACTAAAATAATCACATCCGGTTTTAAATAACCCACGACCATCTCAATCAAACGAAATGATGAAATACCTGTTTTATGTGTCGTCTCTGGTGTAAATAAAGCAACCTTAGGAATAGTCAAAAAATCATTATATTGATTTGTTGCAATTAAATTTTCTAAAACCCGACATCCAAAAGAATCACCTAGTATACTTGAATTACCTAAACCAACAAACAAGATCGTTCCACCTTTATAATACTTCTTTAAAAACGTTTTAAATGTCTTTGTAAATACTCTAGAAATAGCCTCACTATTTTCATATAAAACCTTATCATCAAACGTAATTGTAAAATAATCTCCCCCTGAAACATGATAGCGCTTACCAATATTATCTTGAACAACAAAGTGTTTAATCAAAACATTTTGTTCTTTCTTTTTATAAACTAACTTTTCTTTTTCTAAACCAACACTAGCATCTAAGATTAAATTATGTCTCATATACTTCACCAATATTAGTATGAAGCAAAAAGAACTCATTTATGCTACTTAATCAAAAATTCTCCAGGATACCGTTGATAAAAATCCTGTTTCATCTGTCTTATAAAATGCCGATTATAAAAAATTGGATTATGATTCTGAATCACAATTCTCTCCACACCATAGTCCTCAATAATCCGGAAAACTTTAGCCTGTAG
This sequence comes from uncultured Bacilli bacterium, assembly GCA_944363675.1. Lineage (GTDB taxonomy): Bacteria > Bacillota_I > Bacilli_A > RF39 > UBA660 > Ventrenecus. The sequence goes on from CALVUT010000101.1 coordinate 9,992, forward strand.
TTTTTCATACTCATCATGATCCAAACTATCCATAATATCAATATATAACGTTTCATTTTGATAATATAAATCCATTTCCTTCACCCACATCTAATCTACCAAAAAACAAAGAAAAAAGATATCTTTTCGACAAAAGATATCATATTTAGCTTGCAGAAGATATTACAAATGGATCATTAGCCGTTCCTATTCCTCGAGATATCTGGACGTCACCCTTAAGATTAATAACTCCACGGACGCCCATATTAGAAATGACTCTGTTTCCACCAAAAAGGCCATCACTTGGAGCATAGTATACATCCGATAAATAGCTACCATTACCATAAAACTTAGAAGGTGTCATTGTCCAATAAGCCGAAGACGAATAAGTATAAGATAATTTATTTATATATTCAGCTGCTAAACCAGCAAAGACAAGTTCATCTGCTGTAATTAGTCCGATTGGATAAGTCAAAGCATTGTTGCCCATTTCTGATACACTTGTTGTAAATAAATCATTATTTATATTCGGACAAGTCAGTATCGGACTATAAGTTTCACGGTATCTATCCACACTAGCATAATTAGTATCCCTTCCTGTTAAGCTTACTCCATCACCATTATTAGCTTGTGTTGATAAACTTCGATCATTGCAAAAGCCTGAATCGGCTATATAATCCGCATATCCTTTATCTAAAATGTTTTGTTTATACCAACTATCTAAATATTTCTTGATTGTTGAGTCATTCTCATTGGCGATTGTTTCTGCATAAGAACTTCCTAAAGTATTTCCATACATGTATCCCACATAAGTTGGATCGCTTTGAATTGTGTTATATGCCAAATTAGTTCGATTCACATAGCCCAAACTGCTATCTGTTAATTTCATATTTAAATTAGTACCTTCAGCATCAGAAGTTTCCCCAGCATATAATAGTCTGACAGAACCGTCACCATTAATACGGATAATCCGCCAGTAATATCCGGCAAAATAAACATAATTATTGGTAACACTGCCTCGATAGTAATAAGATGTACCATAATCATCTTCCATTGGATATAAACCTTTGTCCGATTTATCACTTTCAAGTTCTGTTTGCGTATAAGCATATCCTGTCATACGATACACCATAGTCTTAATTGCTGTTCCACCATTCCCTGTAGTTGTTCCTTCCTCCTTCGTGGCTCCTGTTAGTTTATAAATTGTTAAACAACTCGATGTACTACCTAAAACAAGAATTGAATCGTTTGCACCTGTAGTAAAAAGTGATCTACAATAGTAATAATTATTAGCATTATAATCCAAAGTGGTTGGATCAACATAATCATAACCTGTTAAATCATATTCTCCAGTCTCTGAATTAAAGGTATACCCTGTACCAATCGTTGGTAAAATATTTTCTGAAGTTAAATTGGCTGTATAAGACTCGCCATCCCCCACTAAATCTGGATGCGGCATAGTTGAGGTAACTGTCGAAGAGCTTGTACTTTGATTTTCTTGCCAAGTAATAAGTGGGGCTGTTTTGCTAAAATCCACTTCTTGTTTTTCATTGATCTTTTGTTTTGCTATTTCTGGTGTTGTTTGATACTCATTAGCTAATATGGCATCAGCTAGTGTCGTATATCCTTGTTCTACCGGACTGTAACTACCTACCACTGCTCCTACTACTATCTTAGTAGCAAGTGTTTTATTCATGGCTTCTGTATCATATGGTCCCGTTTCTCCATCAAGCCATAATCTTAAAG
>CALVUT010000102.1 GCA_944363675.1 uncultured Bacilli bacterium
AACAAAGTGAGTTCATGAAACCCTTGCTTTTTAGATTTCATCGATTATGCTATGACTACAAACAAGGTTTACCTTTGTTTGTTATCCACATTATAAATCGGTATCATTTTAACTAATGTTTAACACCACAAGTTTTTTAACGCAATAATCCACACTTTTTCTTAATGCAAGAACGTATGTTTGCTATAATAATATTCGGATATATCTGAAATTCAGGTGCCAATCCCTTTCATTTTATCTGAATAGAAAGGGGTGATTATTATGCGTAAAAATGAAAAATATTTACATCGTATAATTAGTCACTTGTAATAGTAATTTTCATATTACTATTCATTAGTATTTTTAAATAATAATAGGCACCTAATCAACTTTCGTTGAATCGGGTGCCAACCCAAGATAAAAAGATTGCATCTGATTGCTACTTCAGATGTATCCTTTTTTATTTTATGAAGTCTCCTTCATCTATATACATTTTAGCATAAAAGATGGTCGTCATCAAGCTCAAAACCACTCCATAAATGGTTCTATTTACATCTTTAGAATATTTCTATATGTATGCTCATTACGATTAACTAATTTATTTGCATAAAAGTGATTAAATTGCAAAAAATAATAGGCTTGATCTAGCGTTGAAAAGACCATTTAGGATACTATGACAAATTAGAAAACATAAAACAAAAATATTATTTAAATAAAATATAAGTGGAAGTAAAATTAGATGAAAGACAAGAGAAAAATAAAACATTTTTTGCTTAGAACAACATACGGAAATAACAGCTAAGGGAATAAGAAGAAACCAAAGAATATTGTTTACTACTGCAAGTATAGGAATTGGTCGAGCGCACAAGCCAAAAAGAAGAAACGCAAGAAAAAATTTAAAGAACAAAATAAAACCAATAATAAAGAAAATTTTTTGACTTATAAAATGCCTTGGCTTCATTCTTAGAAAGACAAATTCCCGGCTGTTTGCTAATTCAAAAGTAAAATAAAGAACACAAAAGTAAGCAACTAAGCCTATTTGAAATACTAAGAATAACAAATTCTCTAGATTAAAGTAAGGTTTACTCATCACGCCATATAAATTTAAAATGGCTTCTAGTGAAACATCATCAATAAACGATGAAATACTATAAATTTTAGCTATATACAAAAAAGCAAGTAAAATAAACCATGGTAAAACTCTTCGAATAAGAACCCAGAAAAAAGCATTAAGCTGGTATTTCATTGTGAATTTCTCCACCTTCAATTTTAATAATCTCATCACATAGTGCGATTAAATCCCCTTCAATATGACTCGTTAATAAAATAATTCGATTCGGTTGCTTTAAAGATAAAATGTATTGTTTTATTTCTTGCACACTCTGGACATCTAAACTGTTAAAAGGTTCATCTAAAATTAGAAAATCAAAATCTTCCATAACTGCTTGAGCGATACCCAACTTTTCTTTCATTCCTTGGGAATATTTAGCATAAAGTTTATTTTTTTCTTGCTCTAAACCTACGACTTATAAAACCTCATCTATTCTTTCTTTTGTAATTGATTTTTCAAGACTCGCTAGTAACTTCAAATTTTCATGACCCGTTAGAAACGGAAAAAAATTTGGCTTTTCAATCAAGCCCCAATTAATTAATAAAAAAATAACAATTATTAGTTCAAAGATAACTTTTTATAATTCAAAATCTTCATCTTCTTGGCATCTTTTTTAAATACTCTTGCCTCAAATAAGAACTAGATAAATGCGTATAAATCTGCGTAGTACCTAAATTATCATGGCCCAAAAGCTCTTGAACAGTTCTTATATCTGCTCCATTTTCTAATAAATGGGTTGCAAAAGTATGTCTTAAAGTATGGGGAGAAACATGATGCTCAAGTCCTTTTTTTTGAACATATTCGTTCACAATTTTCTCAATACTACTCCGACTTAGCTGTCCCCCACGACTATTAATAAATAAATAATCACAATTTCCATTTATAAGCAACTTATCGCGAAGACTCAAATAATCATTTAAAGCCTCAGCTGCATAATCTCCATAATAAACAAGTCTTTCCTTCTTTCCTTTTCCAATCGTTCGAATATATTGTTCTTTAAATTCAATATCTTCTAAACGAATATTAGAAAGCTCAGAAACACGCATACCTGTCGCATATAAAAGTTCAAAAATAAGCCGAATCATATAATCACGAGGTTTTTCTAAGTGATCAAACGTCAAGATTTTCCGCATCTCCTCATAATTTAAAGTGTTTGGTAATTTCTTTTCCAACTTAGGATTATGAATACTTTTAAACACATTGTGAGGCAAAACTTCTTCTAAGACCAAATAGTCATAAAAACTGCGAATAGCCGTTAAATGTCTTGCTAAACTGCTGTTTTTATAATGGTCTGCATCTAGCGATTCCAAATACGTCCATATATCTTTTTTGGTCATGTGCAAAAAAGAAAGATGATGCTGGTCTAAATAAATTTGATAACTTTCAAGTTCATGCGCATATCCCAAAATAGTATTGTCACTATAACCACGAGTAAATTTCAAATGTTCTAAAAACTTTTCTATCCATTCTTTCATACCTTAAGTATACCACGAAAAGTGTTTTTCGTATAGAAATATCTTTTTCTTGTTAATTAAAAAGTCGATATTCGAATTGGTATAAAATTTAAATTCGGATATTCGAATTGATAAATAGTGATAGACTCATATATTACTCACCACTTAAAATAGAATTGTCAGAATAATAAAGGAG